>JAPLHZ010000306.1 GCA_026389365.1 Cyanobacteriota bacterium | reverse complement strand
TTTCTTTAGCCCATCCATTTCGATTGCTTGCATTACCTTTTGCCGTAAATCGGAACTATATGGTTTTGGCATTGTTATTGCTCAGACAATTCGCTTTCTTTCTATCTTATGTCCTAACCTAGCTGGCTATAGCTATAGAACCGCTCAAGGAGGAGATTGATGGGCGGATTGAGGGGTTATTGTTTGGTTTGATGGCAGTAGAAGGATTGAAGGTAAAGTCTTCTGCTCAGGAAGATTCTCCATGTTTAGCGTTGGAATTTTTGGAGCCACAAAAGACGGTTTCGGTGGATGGGACGATCGATCATATCGATTCTCAGATGCCTATGATTCAGACTTATGCTCGGAAGGGAGTCGGAAAGAAGCTGTTGATCTTAGGCACACCGGGTGCGGGGAAAACGATTACATTATTAAGGCTGGCACAGGAACTGGTGAATGAAGCGATCGCTCAGCCGCAAACGGTGATTCCGATCGTATTTGAGCTTTCGACTTGGCGGGATGGGCAGGAGATTGAAGACTGGCTCATTGAGCAGTTGTATGAGAACTATGATGGCAATCGGAAATGGAAAATTTATGAAACTTGGGTAGAACGGCGGGTGTTGTTGCCGTTGTTGGATGGGTTGGATGAGTTGGGAATGGTACGACAGAAAGCTTGTACGGAAAAAGTGAATACGTTTGCAAAAACCTATCCGCAAGTAGTGGTGTGTTGTCGGGTGAAGGAGTTTCAGCAGGCGGGTGTGAATCTGTCGAATTTGCGGGGGAAGGTGCAGTTACAGCCCTTGACCGATGGACAGATTCGGGATTATTTAGACGGGGTCGGGAAGTTGGGATTGTGGGAGCAGATTCAGACGGAGATGGGGCGGTTGTTGGAGCCTGTAATAGATGCAGAGAATCCTGATTATGATGAGCCAGGATTGTTGCGGGTACCATTGTTTATTTCGTTGGCGGCGCAGGTTTATAAGCAGGATGAGCCATTGAAAGGGAAAGCGGATCTGTTGGATCGGTATATCGATCGGCAGCTTTCGTTTGATGTGCGGGAGGGCGATCGCGATCGGAAGGAACTCAAGGGGCGAAAATGGGCATATAAATCAATTTACGACGAACCTAATAATAGTTGTCAAACCCTTGACTATATTCAGTGGTTAGCCAAGAAAGTTGTGGCAGCAGAGATTATTGAATTTAACCTTCCCTGGCTTCGATATGGAATAGATAGTAATAAAGATGGACAAGGGTTTATAAAGGCACCTCGAAGAATCGCATGGCTTGATACATCCAAGCAAAGATCAATTTACCGCTCAGTATGCTACTGCATAATATTTTTAATAAATCTAGGCTTCGTGATTTTATATCCTAACTTCCTGAAAGACTTCTTACTTGCACATATTGCTGTTTCTATTTTTTCTATTCTAGGACTAGTTATTGGCTACTTAATTGGCAAGATTTTTAATATTCTAAATCAGAATATTTCAGGAGAATCTACTAGTGAAATAGTAACTAAGTTTATAGTATTAGTTATAATACGACCTACAAAATGGATTTTCAAAGTCTCGAATTCTAGCTATAAAATAACTACTTTGATTGGATTTTTAGCATGTTTATTTTTAACATCTATGAGTTTAGCAATAATGGAATCATTATCCAAAATATATCTAGTAAAAGGGATTATTGAAGCTACCATATTTAGTCTTCAAGAAGCCATTAAATTCAGCCCATTACTGACAATAAGCTTGATTGGTGCCACTGTTTTTGTCTTGCCTATAGGAGTTATAGTTGAAATCGTAAGTACGAAAAGACCTACCAAAAATGGAGATGTAATATCTAATGGCAATAGTCTGTCAGATAAAGAAGTAGGTCTCAGGCAACCTACTTTTAAACGAAGTGAGAAGAGCCTAGAAAAAATATTTATTGAAGCGAAGAATTATTACCCTAAAATTGAAAAGTTCCTCTTTAGCTGGATTATAGGGAGTCAGATTATATACTGTGTTGGTTATTTCGTTTTAGTCACGAATAAAATAATGCTTGTAGATAATACGGCGTTTGTTTTACTGCCGTTGATATTATTGATGTTTGCGATTATTCCTCCATTTGGTGATTTGTTCGGAGGTAATATGACCGATCTTTGGATTCATGTGCCTAAACGTTTTATATTGTCTTACTCTAAAGTAATGCCATGGAATCTCGCCCGCTTTCTCACCTATTGCCACGAGCGTCGCTTACTCCAGCAAATCGGCGGTCGCTATCGGTTTATTCATCGGGAGTTGTTGGAACATTTTGCAAGAATTGAGAATTGAGAATGTTGAAGTGAGAATTGGTACAATTAAAACCAACGTAATTCGAGGGATTATCTGATGAACAACACTGTTCTAACGATCGACCAAATGCGCGAAACTTACATCGACGAATGGTTATTGATTGTTTTCACTGCCCTGGATACGCACCTAAACGTCCTCGCTGGAGAAGTCATCGCCCACTCCAAAGACCGCGACGAAATCTATGCAGCCCTCAAACAATGTCAAGGAAAGTCCTACGCGATCGAACACACCGGACTCGAAACCGCTGACGTAGCCGATTTAGGCGTTTCGAGCAGAATCGATGGCATTTTAGGCATGGATTTCCTAGTGGCAAATCGTGCGATCGTCGCCACCGGAGAATCCGAAATCTATCTTCCTGTCTAGAATGAAATTCGATCGACACTGACTACAACAAATCGGCGATGTGCGATCGGTTTATCGATCGGGAGTTGTTGGAACACTTTACAGGAATTGAGAATTGAGAATTACGAAGTGAGAATTGGGATCATACGGTCCTAGATTTTGGATAGAATAAGGGAATCCCATCTTTCACATCGAACATTATGGTTTATCCTATGATCATCTCTGGGTTTCGCAGTATTTCAGATCAAGGTGTTCTTTTGGTCAAAGACTTTATTGATTAATTCAGAATACAAAACCATAGCCGATCGTTTCTATTCCATAGGCGATCGGTTTTTTGATTGATTCATAACTCATTTAGATCTTTCTTAGTCTCAAAAGATAGACGCACGATCGTAATTTGTTCAGATTATTCATGCAGGGAAACGAACGAGGTTAGGAGTTATACTATAGATTCAAACACTAGATTTAACCTCTACTGTGAAATAGCTTATGGCCACACCTGTGATTGCACTACAGTCTATTGAAGAACAAAGCCTTGAAGCACCAACTAAAACGATCGGTGAAGAACGGGTCATTTTGCATAATATTAGCTGGGAAACATTCGATCGTTTGCTTGAAGAATCTGGCAATCATCGAAACACACGCTTTTATTATCTAGATGGAACGTTAGAAATTATGTCTCCGCTATTCGTCCATGAAGGCAGTAATCGGTTTATTGAGCGCTTAATTTGTGCTGCGACGGAAGTATTAGAGATGAATTGTCGTCTCGCTGGATCAGTAACCCTCCGAGAAAAGCCAAAAAAAGCTGGAGCCGAACCTGATTCATCGTTTTATATTCAGAATGAACGTTTAGTCCGTCATTTAACTGAACTTGATCTGAGCGTTGATCCACCACCGGATTTAGTCGTCGAGGTCGATATTACGAGTTCTTCCGATTGGCGAATGCCCATCTATGCAAGGCTCGGCATACCAGAATTATGGCAGTATGATGGTTTGACTGTTCAGTATTATCTGCTCAAAGATGATGAGTATGAGGCGGTACAAATCAGTCCGACATTTCCTATTTTGCCTGCTCCAGTGATTGATATGTATTTACAGCGACGGTTATCGATCGGCGAGTCACAAGCAATTCGTGAGTTTAAAGACTGGATTGCTAATACAAAACAATCCTAGTATTTAGCGAATCGTTCAGATTTCGTTAGCTCAACTGTGTAGAATGGTGGATAGATTTGATTTATAACCATCTTCCGCCCGATCTGAGCACCATCACCCGTCATCCTCTTTTCTATGCGCGATTTTTTTAAGACAACCTTGGCCACACTGCTCGGACTCACACTCTTCACCGGAATCAGTTTGGTTGGATTGTTTGCCGTTGTCCTGTTAGCCAGTAATCAAGATAGAAAACCAGAGGTTCAAGATCGCAGCATTCTTACCTTGGATCTAGATAAATCCATTACCGATTCCCGGCCCCAGCAATCCCCACGGGAACTCGTCAATGATGTGTTTTCAGGTGACTTGAGTAATAGCCTCACCCTTCGGACCGTGACGACGGCGATCGATCAAGCCGCTCAAGATCCCCGTATTGTCGCGTTGTATCTCAAAAGTAGTGGCGGTGACAATGCATCTGGTTATGCAACATTGAAGGAAGTACGGGATGCCTTAACGCGGTTCAAAGCCTCCGGGAAAAAGATTTATGCTCACGATACGCAATGGCGAGAAAAAGAATACTATCTTGCATCAGTGGCGGATAGTATTTCTGTCAATCCCATGGGTGCAATGGAATTTAATGGATTAAGTGCGCAGACTATGTTCTATTCACAAGCTTTAGAGAAGTTTGGGATTGGCGTGCAGGCAGTTTGGCAAGGGAAATATAAGTCGGCGATCGAACCTTATGTACGAAAAAGTAGTAGTCCAGCGAGTAAAGAACAAACTAAATTGCTTTTGGGTAATATTTGGGGTGAATTTCTAGAAGCAACAGGGACTTCTCGAAAAATATCGGTACAAACATTGCAGACTTTGACCGACACAAAGGGCGTACTGACGGCTAAAGAAGCAAAAGAGGCCAAATTAGTCGATCGGATTGCCTATCCTGATGAAATTCAAGATGAACTGAAAAAGCTAACGGGCGAAGACAAAAAAACGAAGTCCTATCGTAATATTGGACTATCACGCTATGCCGAGGCAGTTGCCGATCGCATCAATTCAACTAAAGGCAGCACAGTAGCGGTCATCTATGCTGAAGGAACCATTGTCGATGGCTTGGGCGGTCCCGGAACAATAGGCGGTGACTCGCTTGCGAAAGAATTGCGTAAGTTACGGACCAATCCAGACGTAAAAGCCATTGTTTTGCGAATTAATAGTCCTGGTGGAAGTGCAGTCGCTTCAGATATCATTCAGCGCGAAGTGATTTTGGCGAAAAAAGCAAAGCCTTTAGTGGTGTCTATGGGTACGGTGGCTGCCTCTGGTGGATATTGGATTGCCACCTATAGCGATCGGATTTATGCAGAACCAAATACCATTACAGGTTCCATTGGAGTCTTTGGACTATTGCCAAATATTCAAAAGATCGCCAATCAAAATGGTATTACTTGGGATGTTGTAAAGACCGGGAAATTTGCCGATGCAGAAACCCTAAGCCGTCCGAAAACTAAAGAAGAAATTGCAGTGGTGCAGCAAATCATTGGGCAAATTTATGATCAATTTTTAGATAAGGTAGCAGAGTCTCGGAAATTAGACCGATCGAAGGTGAGCGAGATTGCCCAAGGTCGAGTCTGGTCGGGGGTCGAGGCGAAGAAGCTAGGCTTAGTGGATGAAATGGGCGGCCTAGATGCGGCGATTCAGGATGCGGCTAAGCGGGCAAACCTTGGCGATAACTGGCATGTTGAAGAATTTCCTGAAGCGGCGAGTTTTGAAGAACGGCTATTACAGAATTTCTTAGGCGCACATCTTAAAACTCCCGTTCCCCAAGATGCCTTCAGTCAGGAGTTTAAACGCTTAAAGGCGGACTTTGATCAGTTGAAGACATTGAATGATCCGCGTGGACTGTACCTGCGGATGCCGGAAAGCTACTCCTTTAAGTGATGGCAATAAGTAATGGCAATAAGTAATGGCAAAATTGATAAGGTCCCATAGGAATGGATCAGTCAGGTTTCAGAGGATGGTAGGATAAGTCGTAGATTATGCATGATTCCACTTAGGTCGATTGCAACTTAGGTCGAATTATTTCGTCATAGCCTACTGCACACCTCGTTCGTGAGTTTCCCTGGGATGATTTCTGGATCCTTTTTTGACCGATCGGTCACAGCTTGCCTCATGTTGGTGACGGCGGTACTTTCGGTTTCAGCTCCCCCGGCCCTAGCGCAAAAGGTGGATGCAACGACAGATTCCAGCTCCATGCGATCGCTGGCGCAAGACAGCAGTATTTTAACCCTCCAGGCGGGCCAAAAAATCGCTCAGGAAGGCACTGTGGCTTACAACAGCGGCAACTTTATTTTAGCTGTCAAAAAATTTCAAGAAGCCCGTCAAGTTTTCAATCAGCTCTCTAACTTCCATCAGGAATTAGTGACTGCATTTGCAGGTTTAGACAGCAAAATTTCAGCCAGTGCCCGCGATCGAGCGCTTCGATCGGCTCAAGCCCGCGACGAAGCAACCTACAATCTTGCACGGTCCTATCGCGCATCAAAGCAAGCAGATTTGGCAGTTCCACTTCTGGTACAGGTGCTTAAAAGCCAACAGGCTCAGCGGGAACTAGGTCAGAAATCTTACACCGAACTGTTGCAAATTGGCTTTGTGGACTTGCCATTCTCTGGCCAAAGAGAAGCTGAGAAAAAGCCCGGTGTCATGCCAACGGCGCCCCCTCCTGTTGCAACCACAACACCTGAATTGGCATTAGTCAGTTTGGCGGGTGGAACGAACTTGATGAAGGAGGCGGAAACCGCAGTGGGGGCGGGAAATTATGCTCTAGCGCAAACTAAGTTGAAAGAATCGCGAAATTTATTCAATCAAGTATCGAACTTCTATCAGGATCTTTCTGCGGTGTTTGCTGGGATTGATACTCCGATCGCCAATAGCAGCCGAGATAAGGCGGTTGAAGCGGCTCAAAAGCGGGATGATTCTACCTTCCAATTAGCGTTAGTCCATCGGGCCTTGAATCAGCCTGAAATGTCGGTTCCATTGCTGGTGCAGGTGCTGAAGAGTCAGCAGGCGACCCGAGTGTTGGGTAAGAAAGCCTATGCGCAATTGGTGGAATTAGGATTCTCGGATATTCCTTATAAACGCTAGATTAATTAATTCGAGTTGGGGGTTGCGACGATCGTCGCAACCCCTTTTTTGTCTCATTTTTTGATTTTTTATGACGATCGGTTTGAGAACGTAGAATTTTGTTTTGCTGTTAGGTTCGATCGATGGCATGATCAAACCATGGCTTATCTGAGTCTTTCCGCATTCTAAAAATTGCGGCTCCATTGAAGCTCTTTTCTACGCTACATAAAGCCAAGAAGGTTTAGCGCTACTTCCGCAGGCATTCTGCGGCCCCATTTTCTAAGACCTTGGCTTTATGTAAAATTTTTCTGTCTCTTTACTATGAGAAAAATTTCTTGGGTCGTCACCAACTAGAGAGATCGTATGCTATATTTTGTTTAGTCGAGCAAAAGTAAAAGCACCAACCTGCTGCTGCCGATTGATGCCCTAATAAAAGTGATCACTATGCTATCTGAAAATCTTGTTGTTGGCCAACTAATAATTCCTGGGCTAGAGCAATTCTTCTCTGAAGAGTTGATTAAAAAGAGTCCTCCATTGGTAGAAATGTCTGTCATTGTGGTGATTCGTCCCAGAATGCAACGCGCGGCGTGATTTTTTGTATTTACAAAATCGTGGAATGCATCCTGAGTCTTCAACTGCGATTGTAGATAAAAAGTCATAGGGTTAGAAAAATCTGGAGACATTATATTCCTAGGGATCTAATGTCCCTCTATTCAATTTCATTTAGGACAGCTACCTTCTCATGACTCAACCAAATTTTGAAGATTGGTTTACGACTATTACTGGGAATTCACCCTACCAATATCAGACACGTTTAGCAAAAGATGAATTTCCTACTGTAATTGATGTGGCAACAGGCTTAGGGAAAACAGCGGCGATCGTGTTGGCTTGGCTTTGGCGACGAAAACACCATGCTGACAAAACACCGCGACGATTGATCTATATTCTACCGATGCGTACATTGGTAGATCAAATCTTTGGTGAGATTGAGAAGTGGCTTAAAGCATCAGGTTCGGAGATTAGCGTTTATAAGTTGATGGGCGGGGCCGTTAGCAAAGATTGGGATCGCGATCCGAGTACGGATTGCATCATTGTGGGCACTCAAGATCAGATTCTATCGCGCTGTCTGAATCGAGGCTACAGCATGAATAAATATAAGTGGCCCGTGCATTTTGGGTTGCTCAACCAAGACTGTTTGTTCGTGGTGGATGAAACGCAATTGATGGGCGCGGGTTTACGAACAACGGCTCAGCTTCAGGGGTTGCGAGAGACTTGGAAAACCTATGGTGTGACGCAAACAGTTTGGATGAGTGCGACGCTGGATGCGGATTTGTTGACTACTGTGGATTATCAGCCAGATTTGGATACTGCGGATGCACGGTTTATTTTGAATGATACCGATCGGGAAGAACCAAAAGTCAAAGAACGATTGAATGCACAGAAGCAATTACAGAAATTCTCGATCGCTTGTCCTGCCAAGGAAAAAGACGAAGCGACTTACATCAGCGCATTAGTCAAACAAATTGAAGCAGAGGCGAATGCAGGACGAAAGCTCATTCTCGTGATTTGCAATCGGGTACGGCGGGCACAGGCGTTGTATGTTGCGCTGAAGTCGAAAAGCTCGACATTGTTGATTCATTCGCGGTTTCGGGCGGGCGATCGGACTGAGTTGAATCGAAAACTGCTAGATGGAAATCTATCGGGAATTGTGGTGGCGACACAGGCGATCGAAGCTGGCATCGATATTTCAGCGCAATGTTTATTTACGGAGTTATCACCTTGGTCATCATTTGTGCAGCGGGTGGGACGGTGCAATCGTAAAGGTGAGGACAATGATGCTACGGTTTATTGGATTGATTTTGATGATTTGACGGAGGAGTCAGCACGACCGTATGAGCTAGAGGAATTAGAACAAACTCGACTATTGTTGAATCGATTGGAACAGGTTGGGCCAGCGGCATTGCAGACGTTTGCAAAAGATTTGTCAGAAGATGAGAAACCTAAATCAAAGATAGAAGGGATGATTCCACGCAAACATGATTTGATGCAGTTGTTTGATACTTCGGCGGATTTGGCGGGACATGATATTGATATTTCTTGCTTTATTCGGGATACGAAAAATGTGGATGTGGCGATCGCTTGGCGAACTTGGTCCGATGAAATTCCACCCGCTGACTTTCCGGCGTTGCAGCGAGATGAACTTTGTCAGATAGGCATTGGGGCGGCGAAGGAGTTTTTGAAGAAGGCAAAGGGATATGTGTTCGATCGATTGCAAAATTCTTGGGAACCGGTGAATGCGCGATTGATTTATCCAGGACAAATGATTTTGGTGAAATGTCAGGATGGTGGATATTTGGAGACGATCGGATTCACTGGCGATGCAAAACATAAGCCAGACGAGATTGAGATTCAATCAAAAATTAAGCCTGAGGGAAATGATGACGATCCGCTGAGTGAAGGTGCTAAGTCTTTTGTTACTTTGGCACAGCATTCAGACGATATTGTAGTTGAACTTCTGAAGATGCTGAAGGTGCTCAAGCCTGATGATCTGCCTGTGACTAAAGATGATCTGCCTCTGGCTGAATTAGAATGTGCAGCAAGAATGCATGATGCTGGAAAAGCTCATAAGCAGTTTCAAAAAATGCTGACTCGCAACGATGAGGATAAGCAGAAGGAAAATCTTTGGGCGAAATCTGAGGGGCATAAGTCTAGCTATAAATATGATGCCGATCGTCAAGGTTTTCGTCATGAGTTAGTCAGCGCACTATTAGCACTTCAATTAGATAAACCATTCCTCGTGTCCTATCTGGCGGCTTGTCACCATGGCAAAGTACGAATGACGATTCAGCCCAGGCCAACGGAGCAAGCACCCACTAATAAGTCAGGACCAAAACGGTATGCCTTGGGAGTGCATGAAGGTGATGATTTACCTGAGATTAATCTTAGTAATGATCCTGGTAATAAAGTGGTGATTCCGGCAACGAAGGTTTCGTTGGCTTGTATGGAATTGGGTGGGACGGCAGAGGCTCTGGAGAATGATGATGGGACGGTGAGTTTGGCGGTGCGATCGTGGACAGAACAAGCTGTCGATTTACTTGAAAAGTATGGTCCATTTCGATTGGCATTTCTGGAGGCATTGATTCGGACGGCGGATTGGCAAGCGTCAGCAAAAAACAATAGTAATCTGGGGGAAACCGATGCATAAAATTGTATTGAAGGGCTGTTGGCCTGAACCATTGTCGAACTATCTCAAGGCTTTGGGTGTATTGCGGGTGCTGTCGGAATCGCGATCGTATGCCAAATGTAAGGGCTATTGGGAGAACGATAATTTTGTTTTGATTACCACGCTGACAGAGGCGGAAATTAAGGAGTTTTTCCTGCGGGAATATGCACCGTCGCCGTTTGTATCGCCTTGGAATGGGAGTACGGGGTTCTATGAAAAAGATAAACAAAAGGATTTGTTAAAGGCGATTTTAGATGCGCCAGAAACTCGGTTTGGAGAATACCACAAGGCTATCAAGATTTCTCAGGGTGTGATTGAACGGTTAAAGCTGAAAGAACAGCCGAAAGATGCACAGATGAAAAAACTGTTGTTTAGCCAGTTGCGGGATGCTGTGCCGGATACGATGGCCAAGTGGATTGATACTTGCGCGATGATTACAAATGATTCGGATAGTCCTTTGAAGTTTGTGCCGCTGATGGGGACGGGCGGGAATGATGGCAATTTTGAGTTTGGTCGGACATTCATGCAGCAGTTGCAGAATTTAATTGATTTTGCGACGGGAGAGCCGATCGAGGGTGCGGATAAACTATTACGATCGGCTCTGTTTGATGAAGTGCTGCCGAAATTAGCTTACAGCGGCAAGATTGGGCAATTTAGTCCAATCGCAGCGGGGGGTGCGAATGCTACGACGGGCACTGATGGCGATTCGCGGGTGAATCCGTGGGATTTTGTGTTGATGTTGGAAGGGATGCTGGTGTTTATGCCGGGGATTACGCGGCGAGGAGAGATGGGAAAGACAGGTGTGGCGGCTCCATTTACAGCATCGCGGCCTTCGTTGGCGGGCTATGGGAGTGCGGCGGATGAGAAGGTTCGGGCGGAGTTATGGATTCCGTTGTGGGATCGGCCTGTGGGGTTGGGAGAGCTGGGGGTGCTGTTCCGGGAAGGGCGGGCGAAGGTGAATACGGGCGGGAAGCTGAAATATAGGACGGCGAAGAGTGGGGTGGATTTTGTACGGGCGGTGTCGAGTTTGGGGGTTGCAAGGGGAATTAAGGCGTTCCATCGGTATGGATTTCAGGAGCGCAACGGGTTGTCGTATTTTGCGGTGTCGTTGGGCCGATATATGACACCATCTAGACCAAGGCCCGATCCGTTGCGGGATTTGGATTCGTGGTTGGAGCGGTTTGCTGTGGTGGCGGCGGATGGTGGGGATGCGCCTGCTTCTGTTCAACGATCGCGCCGACTTTTGGAAAACATGATTGTTGAACAAGCTCAAGGAAAGGTGGGGTTTCTGGATTTGTTGATGGCGTTGGGTGAGGCGGAGAAGGCATTGAATCAATCGTTAGGATATTTGTATGATACAAAGACGAAATCATTCAAAATTAATCCAATTCCTTATCTCCGATCGAGTCGTTGGTTGGTTGAATCCTATGAAGATTCAGCGGAATTTAGATTGGCGTTGGCGTTGGCAGCACGGTTGAATCTTCGTCAGCGATTGGTACAGGTGCGAGGACATAAGGCTTATTGGGAAAGAGATGATGACAAAACTACGACTTGGAAATTAGGTTCACTGGAGGAGAATCTTTTGGGTCTGACGCAACGGATTGAAATTGAAGAAGAACAGGCTGAAAAATCAGGGGCACGGGTGGATGCGCCCATGGAAGATCTGGATAAAGAGGAGGAACAACCCAAGGAATCTAGTCGTAATATGACATTGAACTATTTACCAAACTTTAAAGACCTTGAGGATTGGGTTCGAGGGGATGTGGATGACGATCGATTGGAGTCTATGGCTCGTGGTTTGTCGTTGTTGAAATTTACTCGCTCGTTGGAGCCAGTGAGTGCGGAGTTTAATACTTTACCGATTGAATACCAACTGCTTAAAGTAGTTCAGCATCGGCAGATTAAGCCGGATTTGCGATTGCCTAGAGTTCCGGGATTGATTAATAAACTCCGTGCCAATCGAAAAAAGAAGGCTGTAGAAGATGCTGAACGGCGATTGCGATCGAGTAGTTTGCGTCCGAAGGCGATGGCAGATTGGCTTGATCCCAATTTTGAACCATCGCGATTGGGGGCGGCGTTGGCATTTCCGATTACGGATCAACAAGTAGCTACCTTACTCAAACAAGTTTGTATTTCTGAAGAATACTAACCATTAAATACTGAAAAACACTGACAATTAGGAGAATCAATCATGGATTTCAAGGCACTTAACGATCAAACTCGGTTGCTGATTCAAGCGGAATTACAACCATTACAAGGATCACGCTTTCAGCCGACGGGGTTCCCGGATTTGGGTGCGGCGGTCTATAGTGTGCCGGGGGAGAAGCAGAAGATGCTGCTGTTGGAGTCGGCGCAGAGTGTGGCAAATCGGATGGAGAGTACGATTTGGGATAACGCCGCGCAATCGATCGCCACTCCCCTAGATGGTATTTCCTATGTGAACGTTGAACAGAATCAAACGTTTCTGACGAATTCATTGTTAGAAGCGCATCGACTGAATTCTCCGTACATTGTGGGCGCGAGTAAGAAGCTAACGGCTTTTGGTGAATTGGTGAAAAAGGAGTTGGAGAGCGATCGGCCTTTTGATCTTCATTTATTTGCGATCGTTTTGGCGAAGTATGATGTTAATTCATTGCTTCATGGAATTTTCTTGGAGAAGATGTCGGGGGTTTCTCGAATTGCTCGGGCATTGTCAGGGTTTATTGAGGCGAAGAATATTGAGGTGGTGCGTCAGGGTGGTGTGAAGAACGATCGGGTGGATGCGACGGGAAAAACAGATGATAAGGGCGGCGCAGCGGAGGGGTTTGGGAATGTGCCCTATTACCGAGAGGAGTGTGCGGCGGAGAGTATTACGGCGTATTTTAGTTTGGATTTGGCGCAGATTCGGAGTTATCGATTAGGCGTGGATGTTGAGAATTTGTTGATTGCGATCGCGCTGTACAAAATTCGAGTATTTCTCACGAGTGGTTTACGACTACGAACGGCTTGTGATTTGGAAGTAAAGAAAGATGGTTTGATCGTTAAGCGACCTGAGGATTATGTGTTGCCGTCGATCGAGGAATTGGAAAAAGCGTTGCCGGGATTGGTGAAGGCTGCGTCTGATGCGTTTGCTGATCCGGCGGTGACGGTGGTGGAATACAAGGCCGAGAAGAAAAAGGCTGGGAAGGAGTAAGACGTTATGAGTATTGCTATTTCTATTCAGTTTTTGACGGGCCGTTATCATGCCACGCCTTGGGATAAGCAGGTGAATGAGGGGGTGGTGGAGTGGCCGCCTTCGCCTTGGCGGATTTTACGATCGCTGGTGGCGGCTTATTATCGGTTGACGGTGAGGCCGGAACGATCGGTGATGGTGGCGTTGATGGGGCAATTAGCAGAACAACAGCCGAGTTATGTTTTGCCTGCTTTTACGGCGGCGCATACTCGACATTTTATGCCGTTGTGGAAGGAGGGGAAGGCGACGACGACGAAGGTGTTGGATACGTTTTATGCGTTGCCGGGGGGGGCTTTGAGTGCGGAGGCAACAGTGCAGGTATGTTGGTCGGAGGTCTGTCTGGAGCCGTCTGCGAGAGAGTTGCTTGAGGTTTTGTGTGGGCAGGTGGGGTATCTGGGACGGGCGGAGTCTTGGGTGGAGATGCGGGTGGTGGAGATGATAGGGGATGTGAATGCGAGGCCGATTAAGGTTGAGTCGGAGGTGAAGGCTAGGGAGACGGTGCAGAAGGTGTTGGTGCCGTTGAATGCGGCGGGGCTTAGGGGGTTTGTGTCGGCGATCGATGCGTTGCCAAGGCCAAAAAAAGGGCGGGGAATGTGGACGGCTCCGGGGGATGTGCTGGAGGTGTTGGAGTTGGATGTGGGGCGGTTGCATGAGCAGGGGTGGCACGGGATTCCGGGGAGTGATTGGGCATTGTATGCAATGGAGACGGTGAAGCCGCCAAAGTCGTTGAAGCGTGTTGAGTCGGGCCGATCGCAGTCGGATAGTTTGTTGGGTGAGCCTGCGATCGCACGGTTTCGGTTGACGGCGAAGGTGTTGCCAAAAATTACGGCGGCGTTGTCGGTGGGGGAGCGGTTTCATCGGGCGTTGATGCGGTGGAGTCGGGATGGTGAGGAGGGACGATCGGCTCAGGTGTTTTCGGGGCGCAATGATGCGGGGGAGGCGTTGAGGTTAGATCATGATCATGCTTGGTATTTGCCGGAGTGTAATGATTGCGGTGAGATTGTGACGATGGTGGTGTATGCGCGGGGTGGGTTTGATGATGTTGCGGTGAGGGCGTTGCGGGGGATTAAGAAGGTTTGGGGCAGTGAGGGATTTGATATTGATGTGGATTTGGTGTTGCTGGGGAGAGTGGAGGTCGGTTTAAACGCTAGGGTTGAGGAGTCTAAGGGCGAAGGGATGCAGGTGATGGGTTGTGGTCGGCTGTGGCGTAGTTTGACTCCGTTTGTGTTGACGCGGTTTCCGAAGTGTGATCGTCGGGGTAATGCGAAGTTGATTGCGGGGACGGGGTTCCAGGTGGATGGGCCGGAGGATCAGGCGTTGCGGTTGTTGCGGCAGTTGGGACAGTTTGGGGATGGGGAACGGTTTGGGGATGGGGATTGGTTGGGGTTACGGGGGGAAGATGGTGAGGTTTTAGTGCGGGTTCGATTGGTGGATTGTGGGTGGATGGATCGCGGAGGGGGCGGATTGCGGTTTCCGGCGGTGCGGTTTCAGCGGGTGCGGGGGCATGGTGCGGGTGCGAAGTCGTTGGGGCAGGGGTTTTGGTTGGAAGTTAAGTTTGGTGCAGCAGTGGTGGGACCGATGGCGTTGGGCTATGGGGCACATTTTGGGTTGGGGGTGCTGGTGTGTTGCGCGGATGGGTAGTTTTTTTTTGGGGGTGGTTTTTGAGGGCTGAAAGCTTTGTGGGGGTTGGAATTTCGGGATTTCGGGATGTTTTGGGGTCCGCGCGATCGATGGATGCTGTGTGGGATGGGCGGTTTGGGATTTTGAGGAGGACGAATGTTTTATTTTTTTAGTGGTATGATGAATTATGTGGGTAATCCGCGCGATCGGACCTTGAAAACTAAATATAGCGAGGGTTCCAGGCTCCCGCAGTTTTCCGCAGTTCATTCTTGCGGCTCCATTGAAGCGGGAAAAGCCACATTAACGGAGCTGCCGCAGCTTCTGGTTTTCCGCAGTTCATTCTTGCGGCTCCATTGAAGCATCTGGGTACATGCTGACTGGTTCATCTCTCCTGAGTTTTCCGCAGTTCATTCTTGCGGCTCCATTGAAGCTTTAAGCATTGTCGAATGAAACCGATTAGCTCTTTAGTTTTCCGCAGTTCATTCTTGCGGCTCCATTGAAGCTCCGATGAGGCCGGGAGTGAATCAATTAATTTCCGGTTTTCCGCAGTTCATTCTTGCGGCTCCATTGAAGCAAGCAGAGTGCCCCGATCGTCCCTGTGTGGGGAGCTAGTCTGGTTTTCCGCAGTTCATTCTTGCGGCTCCATTGAAGCGGGATTGCCTGAAGACTATCCGATTTTGTTTAGCGTTTTCCGCAGTTCATTCTTGCGGCTCCATTGAAGCTGGCCTATTTTCGAGCGTGAGTATCCCCATGTAAATTGTTTTCCGCAGTTCATTCTTGCGGCTCCATTGAAGCAGTATTCTCGGTATTTTTGAGGCGATCGAGTCTTGTTTTCCGCAGTTCATTCTTGCGGCTCCATTGAAGCAATTACTCTAGGCAATCGATCGAAGCTCTAATCTCAGGTTTTCCGCAGTTCATTCTTGCGGCTCCATTGAAGTGACCCCAAGCGGTTTCAGTACAAAATCATCGGAGGTTTTCCGCAGTTCATTCTTGCGGCTCCATTGAAGCTCTGATAGTTGGTTCCCTGAGTTGGCGATCGCAACGTTTTCCGCAGTTCATTCTTGCGGCTCCATTGAAGCCAGATGGGACGCTCGACGTAGTGGGATTATGCGTTGATTTCCATCAGTTTGTTCTGGTGGCTCTATTGAAGGCACTAACAGCGGTGAAGATCTGATCCAAGAAGGGGTTCTCGATTTCCATTAGTTCATTCTTGCGGCTCCATTGAAGCCGACTTTTTGACCACAACAGGGTAATATTTATTTATCAGTGTTTTTCATCAGTTCATTCTGGTGAATCCATTGAAGTGAAGCAAGCAAAGAACAGCCTGATTTGATGGCGACGATCGTTATCAAAATAATTTATCCAATTACATTTGATGGGATGACTGAATATGCCTAAGTTCTTGACACAACCCGACGCTAGAACATGCCAGAGTACTTGCATTGCTATGGCGCTTGATCAGACTGCGGACGACATATATGATGTTCGATCAGCGCTTGAAGCGATGGGGGAACCGGGGGACCCTGCCGTAATGGGAGAGTATTTGAGTGCGCGGTTGGGCGATCGGTATAACTTTGAAATCGCAGCTTCGATCAATGACATGATTGGTTGGTTGAAGAAGGGTGAATTTTTAATTACCCATGGATGGTTTACAGATTCGGGGCATGTAATTGGATTAAAGGGTGTGGAGCCAGATCAGAAGACTTTGGGTATTCGCTTTAAGGTCTACGATCCATGGTCCGAGTTTAATTTTACCGATTGGGCCTACGACAACGATTCGATCGGATTTCAGGGTGCTTATTCGGCAAAAGGAATCTATGCTGCCGCAATAGTTGGCGATTCAAAGCATGATTCTGAAATGGTTTATTCTCAAACCGGTTTGGATATAAACCGAGCGGGCGCTTGGATTCATCGTATTCGCAAAAATTGATCTGTTCTGCAATTGATAAATTTTTAACAGTTGGGAGATATTAGAAGAGCGATCGGTAGTCGTTACCGATCGCTCTTCCTAACTAAATTCTTAAATGATTCTCAAAATTCCAGGGTTTTGGAACACTTTAGATAATTAGTCTCTCCAAAAACGACCTTTCAAACATCCTCTTAGACTAAACGATCGCTATAGATGATCGCAAACGTCACAATAGTGACAATCAAAATCACCGGATAGACAATCCAAGAGGCAATATTCAAATACCTAAAGGCTTTCTTACGCCCATCTTTTTCTAACTTAGTCCCAATTGCTGTGACCAAAATCGGGAACAAGCACAAACAGAAGTAAACATAAAACACGTATTCCATGGCAACGGTATAGCCGACCTCAGGGAGTTGGTTATTAAAGGATAGTAACAAGACAATACCTGATAGCAATGCCGAGGCAGGAGCCATCGTGCGTGGCACAAACATTGTATAGGGAAAGAATAAGCAGCAATAGATTAAGAGCGAGAGCAAAATCAACGGCAACACATTTTTAGATAGAAATACTAAGGTTTTGCGTTGAAAGGTCATGCGAATGCTTAACCCAGGGTATTCAATCTGAGCATTGGATTGGAATAGATCAGGATCGCCTTGACTGGAAGTACTGCGAGAAGAATCTTGGAAATAGGTAATATCTTTGAAATTCCAAAGTTGTAACCCTTGAAATGGCTTACTTTCCGCATCTTTAACTCTGGGCAGTTTCAATCCAACGGTATCGATCGCATAGATCAACCGCTCTGTCGATAGATTGGGATTGTCAAAACGCAGATTTAGTTTTTGCGAATCGAAGGGATAATCACGAAAATCAAAGGCATTCCGAAATTCCCCCCGCACACGGTAGAGGCGATACTTTAAGCCATTGATGACTTGCGATTTAAGCGGCGATTTCCCATCAAATACAGGCGCAGTTGGATTCACGCTATTAGTAACCGCATCGGGAAATTGGATTGCCGTGGGTTCGTCATTACCGTTATAGCGGAACCACACATAAAAATCTGCGGTAAACGTTGTCTTATCAATCCGATTGAGCTTATTAATATCCATCCCCGCATAAACTACGCGCTGCCGCCAAAAGTATTGATCGCCCGATTGAACGATGTTTCCGGCTTGGAGTTCTTTGGGTAAATTAAGCCGTTCAGGATTAGTGATTGGCGTAAATTGTTGGGATGCTGAAATCAGTTTTTGATTTTGGAATTGGGCAAGACGGACAGGCTGATCACTATTGCGATCGTTATTGAAATAAAGCAAACCCGTTAAGCCTCTGATGCCCACCTTGCGATTGTTGAGCTTGGATAATGCGTCTCGAACCTGTTCCCGATCGCCCTCTAAACTTCCAGATATTAACTTAGGATTAGCCTTACGAATTGCATCTACTGCGGCGATCGTGGCCTCATAAAACTTAGCCCCGACGTAGGACGGAGTTTTATTATAGGCTTTCTGATAAGCAGCTAAAAAGTCTTGGGCATCAGCGCCGGCACTATCAAACAAAATTGGCAACGGCACATACATTCCATCGGTAAAGAATCCTGGGTTTTTCTTCTCTTCATCGTACTTTTCAAACCGTTTAGCAAAGGATTCCCGGCCTAATGCTTGTTCCCCGAGAAGGCTATTTTTTATGCCCTTTTGTTTAAGCGCCACCAGAAAGTCTTCAGCCACATCCTCTTTGGACATCGTTAAGAACAAAATTCCCGCTTCAGGCTGGGCGGCGATTTCATTGACGACTTGCTGCACCGATGCTTTGCGATTGTTCGGGTCAGAGTCGATCGCCCAAGTTTTCTGAATTTTACCGTTACCATTGGTTTCAAAGGCAGACTTAATAACTTGAGATTGCGCCTCTTCATTTTTACTAGCCTTGTCATAAATCACACTAGCCGTTTTGGACTGGAGTACTTGCTGTGCGTAAATTGACAGAGTTTTGGCAAGATCGGGATTGGTATAAATCATCCGAAAATAATACGGACGATCGATCGTAACGTTAGGACTATTTGCCGTACCTGTAATCGCAGGTAATTTACGGTCTTGATAAACACTACCTGCCGCGATCGAAGCATCCGACGATCGATGACCTAACACAATTAACGCATTACTTTTAGCAATCTCGCTAGCAACTTGAGTCGCGCCGTCCGTACTCCCTTTGTCATCAAAAACATTTAATTTAAGCTGACGACCATTAATCCCTCCATCACGATTGGTCGCATCAATATAGAGCTTAACGCTATCGACTATCTCTTGAGCGCCACTCGCCCCGTCACCGCCTAGGGGTGCAGCTACCGCTATCTCGATCACATTGCCTTCGGCCCTTAGACCCTGCGGATATAAGCCTCCAAGCGATACCACGATTAAAAGTGTAGTCAGGACGATCGTACACAATCTTACAACTGCTTTACCCATGAACCTTACCGTCGTCCTATTTTAAAGTTAGCTCGTAATAATCAACATATTAACTTGAAATATTAACTCGAATATTGCCAAGTCACGATTGCTAAAGAATAAATCTCAATCTTACTGAGTGCAATAATAATAGTAAGCCTTCAAGGGGTCTAGCTTTTGGGGAGTAAAGAGGGCATCGGCGAGCCAAAACGAGATGCCTTGCAAACTTGGGTGAGAAACTCAAGAACATCCCGTCCTTGAACATTCAACGTCGTAATCACCGTTAAAATGCG
>JAPLHZ010000334.1 GCA_026389365.1 Cyanobacteriota bacterium | reverse complement strand
CTGGTTCCAGTGAGACGACTACCCTTGCTATTCTCTGCGAGGCTGGTACGGCTGGTACGTCGACCCCCACGGCTGCTAGTTACTCAATCGTAGCAGCTGGTGCAACTTGTGTTGCTCCCTATACTTCTGTCAAGTAGTCTTGTCTAGCATTGAATTAGCTGAATAGGCGATGTGCAACCTTTCAGCGGTTACAGATCAGTCCAATTGTCTTGTCACGGTTCATTCCTTGAAATTCAGGAACGACTTTCATTGTAATTAATTCTGCATCACTTAATGATAGAACAACCCCTCGACTCCGAATGGGCTGCTCCATCATTAAACTTTTAGGGCTTCATGGACTTCACAATCGATCTTCGATATTAAACATAATGCTCATCCCAGTTTGATGTCTGAATAACTCAAGCATAAGGGGGTGAGCTTCTCATTCTTTGAGAAATAGTAAGTTTCCTCCTCCTGGGATGTTACGGTAATTGTTAGATCTAGATGTACTGAAGTCTTGCTTCAATTTATGCTGAAACAACACTATCGGTGGTTTATGACTGAGCATGGACCAAGAGATCTAAAAGTTGCACATCGCTTGGTAATGTAGTCAAACAAAGTTTTATTTAGCATAATATTCATGAATCTGTGCTGAAAAATAATCCACATCCCCCTACATAACCGATCAAGTTGGGCGATCGCTCGTAATTTGGGTGCTATTTGCAATCTTTGCGCTAGTTGCAGCTTGTCCGCAACTTTTAGTGTCTCCTCGGTCGTGCGATCGCCGCCACCACCAAGAGCAGCTAAGCGTTCTTCCATAATTTCTAGATCGGCTTCGGCTCTCGCGATGCCAATGATTAAGGCGGCTCCTATTTTTGTCTCGGTAATTCAGTCAGCATAGTCTTCACAGCCTTTTCCGGTGGCGATACCTTTTGCTTCAATCCTTGCACCATTTGCATGAGGTCAGGGGTGGGCGGTTGCCCTGCTAGCATTTCAAAGATGCCCCGAATTTGTTTTCTGATTAGCTCAGGGTCTTCTAATCGTCGATCTGGCTCTGGTAACATCTCGGCGATCGCTTTGCAGATTGCGGTTGTACCGATGCCTGCGAGAAATTCATCGCCATTCAGTCGGTTGCTAAATTGCTGAAAAGCTTCTAGCTCGGTCATTTGTTGGTGAATGGCAATCCAGATTTTGTTTTCTGGCTTGATGTCACTGTCTGCAAGTCGATTGGGCTGGCGATCGTCCCGTACTATCTCTATCAAACTTGGAATTGCTATTTAACATTGGATCCACATTTTGCAGGGGAGGAAGATGCTAGAATCGGAACCTTCAGAATCCTGATCGCTTTACTGGGGATAGCCCCCGCATCTAAAAAAATTCCTATGGTCATGACTTCCGCCACGCCGCTCGCTGTCGAAAAACCACCCTCCAAAGTCGAAGGCATTAAGGAACGCAGTGATTTCCTGCGTGAACCCGTCGCCTCTGAACTCAAAAATGATTTGAATTATTTCTCCGAAGATGCGATTCAGCTCATGAAGTTTCACGGATCCTATCAACAGGACAACCGAGAAAACCGCGTCAAAGGTCAGGAAAAAGACTACCAAATGATGCTGCGGACTCGCAGTCCTGGTGGTTTTATCCCTCCTGAACTTTACCTTGCCCTCGATCGCCTCTCTGATCAGTACGGCAACCACACCATGCGGGCGACCACACGCCAAGGCTTCCAGCTCCACGGTATCCTAAAGCGCAATCTTAAAGAGACGATCGCTGAGATTGTCAAAAATATGGGTTCGACCTTGGGCGCTTGCGGAGATCTGAATCGCAACGTTATGGCTCCTCCCGCTCCATTTAAAAACCGCCCAGAATATATCTTGGCGATCGAATATGCAAACCGGATTGCGGATCTATTAACGCCTCAAACCGGAGCCTACTACGAGATTTGGCTAGATGGAGAGAAAGCCATTTCCGCTGAAGAGCATCCCGATGTCATTGCAGCCCGCAGTCGTAATGGCAACGGCACCATCATTCATGACTCCGAAGAGCCGATTTATGGGTCGCTCTATCTGCCTCGGAAGTTCAAAGCAGCGGTAACCGTTCCCGGTGACAACTCGGTGGACTTGTTCTCTCAGGATTTGTCCCTAGTGGTGATTAGCAATCCAGATGGCAGCCTCAAGGGGTTTAACATCTATGCAGGCGGCGGATTAGGCCGGACTCATCGGAAAGAAGAAACCTTTGCTCGGATTGCGGACCCGATCGGTTATGTCGAAGGTAAGGATGTTTATGATGCGGTGAAGGCAATTGTCTGTACTCAGCGCGACTATGGCAACCGTAACGATCGTCGTCAGTCCCGCTTGAAGTATTTGATCAACGAGTGGGGCGTAGAGAAATTCCGCACTGAGGCGGAGCAGTATTTTGGCAAACCCTTCAAACCGATGAAAAAGGTAACGAAGTGGGTTTATCTTGACTTTTTGGGTTGGCACGAACAAGGCGACGGAAATCATTTTGTTGGGGTTTCGATCGAAAATGGCCGAGTCAAGGATGAAGGCGAGTTCAGACTTAAATCAGCGCTGAAAAAGATTATCGAAACCTATCGCCTTCCGATGATCCTGACCCCAAGTCAAAATGCGATTTTGTACGATGTGCGGCCAGAAGATAAGCCTGCGATCGCCCAAATTCTTGCGGACCACGGCATCAAGAGCGAAACCGAGATTGACAGTCTAGAACGCTATTCCATGGCCTGCCCTGCACTTCCACTGTGTGGTCTTGCAACTGCCGAAGCCGAGCGGGTATTGCCTAGTATTTTGGAACGGATGCGAAATGTTCTGATTAAAGTTGGCTTGCCTGACGAGTCATTCATCACTCGGATGACGGGTTGTCCGAATGGCTGTGCCCGCCCCTATTTGGCAGAAGTTGGCTTTGTGGGCAACGGGGCCAACCAGTATCAACTGTGGCTCGGTGCATCACCCAATCAAACGCGGCTAGCTGAGGTATACATCGAAAGCCTCAACGCTGATGATCTGGAAACGACCCTTGAGCCTGTGTTTGCCTTCTTCAAAAAACGTCGTCGTAAGGACGAGAGTTTTGGCGATTTCTGCCATCGTTTGGGTTTTGAAGCGATCCGGGCGTTTGCGGAATCCTATGGGAAACCGCCGACTGGCCGATCGACTCCCGACCAGCGCAAACGGGTCACATTGAGAGATGCGATTTATTTGCAACTTCAAGAGGTCGCCCTTTCTCAAGGCAAAACCATGGCCGATTTGGCGACCGAATTGATTGATAAAGCGTTAAATTCTCCATCGGTGCCGGATGCAGCAGTAGCATCGTCTCCCGTGGATGAGGATTAATAAATTATCATTCTCGCAACGCATTCACGACCCGATCGAGTCCGACGGACCGAGATGCTTTAAATAAAACCCGATCGCCCGGTTTAAGGATTTCCTTGAGTCGGGCGATTACTTTTTCATGGGTCTCAAATCGTTCAGACGGAACCGATCGGGCGTGGCTAATTAACGCCTCTGCTTCGGCTGGATCCGCCAATACTAATAATTGATCAAACTGTAAGGCTTGGACCCGATCGCCCACCAGTTCATGAAATTCAATCGAATAATCCCCCAACTCCTTCATCGTCCCCAATACCGCAATCCGTCGTTTTCCAGGAGTTTGGGACAGCAATGTTAAGGCGGCTAACATGGATTCCAGACCCGCATTATAGGTTTCATCCAGCAACACCACATCCCCCGCCAATTCATAACGCTTTGCTCGCCCACCGGGAAGATCCACCGATAGACCTTGCTCAAATGGGGTCCACTCCAATCCTAAAGCGGATGCCACGGTCAATGCCCCAAGATAATTAATGGCATTGTGTTCACCCGGAAGGGGAAGGGGGAAACTTTGCTGGCCGATCGTAACTCCGCCCGCCAGCGACTCAGACTGATAGGTTCCCCGGACATCGCCGTTTGTGAATCCATAGGACAACGTTTTTCCTTGCCAAACCTTGCGAGCGGTTTCCATCAATAACGCATTATCTGCATTCAAAATCGCGATGCTATCCTTCGGCATTTCAGCCAGTAACTCACATTTCGCATTGGCGATCGCTTCCCGTGATCCCAGCAATTCAATATGCGCCGTCCCGACAGTACAGATAAGTCCGATCGTCGGTTCTGCAATCAGCGCCAGTTCTGCAATCTGTCCCACACCGCGCATTCCCATCTCGACCACCGCAAAATCATGGTCCGATCGCAACTCTAAAAGCGTCTTCGGTACCCCGATTTCATTATTAAAATTCGCCTGAGTTTTAAGCACCTTGCCATAATTTGACAACACCGCCGCGATCAATTCCTTACTGGTCGTTTTGCCCACTGAACCCGTAATCGCAATCACCGGAATCGTGAACTTACGTCGCCACCATCGTCCAATGGTCTGATATGCCTTCAACGTATCTGCCACAACAATCACAGGTAAATCGCCTGCATCAAACTCGTTATCTACGATCGCAGCCCTCGCACCTTGCCCGATCGCCATAGATACATAGTCATGGCCATCAAAATTCTCGCCCCGCAATGCAACAAAGAGTTCACCAACTTGAATCCGTCGGCTGTCCGTGGTGATGCCTTGGGCGATCGTGGAATCAGGAATATTCTGGGCAATGCCTTGAATTTCGGCGGCGATCGTGAAAAGTTCTGCGGTGAAGGAAGAAGACATGATAGGTCGATTTTTAACGGTGCCCCTATTGAAAACGTTCCTGTCCCCTTTGACAATCTTTTGACCAAATCCTTTTTTACAGCAATTCCAAATTCAAACTCTGCAACTCGGGAGCTTGGCGGTGAAGTCCACCTAAAGTGGACTCAAAGCGTCATGACTCGCCAATTTGGAAGTCTTAACCCGCCTTGGGCGGGTTTTGTTTGTGTAGCCGCGACTTTAGTCGCCGGGTATTTTGGATATGACCCTTGAATTTGGAATTGCTGCCTTTTTTATGAAGAGGGTTGGCAAATTCGCGTTTTTTGCTATGATAGCTGAGCGTGAGAAATCAAGTGACCTCGGCTCATACCATGCGGATATGGCGGAATTGGTATACGCGTACGCTTGAGGTGCGTATGTCATTGACTTGCGAGTTCGAGTCTCGCTATCCGCATATTAATAAAGGGAAAGAATCTATGTGTTTCTTTCCCTTTCTTTTTGAGATTTTATTGACCGTAAAGCGGCTTCTTAGCGACCAGATATTTGCTCATAAAATGAACACTTTCTGTCACCTCAACAAAGCCCGCCGTCTGTAAACGATCGATCAAGTTGTCTTGAGTATAGTTGCGATAAAACGGCTCGTGGAACGTATCCGAGAAGCCATCCATCACCATGCCCAAATCCGGCGAATCACTCAACTGCACCGAATCACAAATCACAAATGTCCCACCAGGTTTCACCACTCGAAAGGCTTCATTCATAATCTGTTGCCGAATCGGGGCTGGCAATTCGTGGAATAAAAACACGCAGGTGATCGCATGGAAATGATTGTCTAAATACGGCAATGCTTCCCCCGGACCTTGAGTAAGCTGGGGCAATTCACCAGGAAGCTGAGATAGTAATTGGCTAGCTTTGCGCAAATAAGCATTTGACAAATCTACGCCGTGCAACTTCACCTTAGGCAACATTCCCCGAATCATCCGCAACGTGCGACCCGTACCACAAGCGATGTCCAGAATTCGAGTGTTTTGAGGAATCTCGTCCTTAAAAACCTCTAATCCAGCCTTAAGCGGAGCCAAAATCCGACGACGCATCGCATCCGCTGCGCCATTGAATAAGATCTCGACCTGCAAATCGTAAATCTGGGCCGATCGATCGCTTAAGTAGCCATCGGTCTGGTGATGAAAATTTTGGGTGTAGTAATTCGGCAATCCAGCGGTGTCAATTTCTGGAGAAAAATCCCGAGAAACCTTCTGCTGGGCGCGGTTCCAAATTTGGGGCAAATCTAGACAAAGGGCTGGATAATACTTTGCAAAGTCATCCCACGCATCATCAAACAGTAACGATCGAGGATAAATCCCCTTTTCCGCATCCTCCCAATCGACCTGAAGCAGTTGTTCATAGCGTCCGCGTATGAGTTGGAGCATCTCGACGGAAATGTCGCTCCCATAACTCTCTGACGGTGCTGTAATGAGTCCTGTGGCCGCAGCGGCTTTGAGTGCGCGGGTCGATAAATTTTTATGGGCCAACCCGAATGCGGCCTTTCCCTGCTGAAGGGTTTGGTAGGCTAGCTTGGTAAAGGCATCTGGAATCAACGTCTCAACCATAGGAATGAAGCCTCTTGATGTGGGATATATCAACAATATTAACAAGTGTAATAAATCTTGATGATTCGCGATAGCGTGTAGGTCGATCGGTCTGCCCAGTTTGGTGAAGGTTTCTGTCTAAAACCGCTGACTAAACCCGCTAAACTAGAGTGAAATTATGTTTCGAGTTTTCTGTCATGAAGTCTGTCATGAAAAAGGTCGTCGTCGGACTCTCCGGCGGAGTCGATAGCTCTACTACCGCCGCCATTTTGCAAGAGCAAGGGTATGACGTTGAAGGGATGACCCTGTGGTTGATGAAGGGCAAGGGCCAATGCTGCTCGGAAGGGATGATTGATGCGGCGCAGCTCTGCGAACAAATGGGCATTCCCCATCACGTTGTTGATAGTCGGGTATCGTTTGAGAAATACATCATTAATTATTTAGTCGATGGATACCGCGAAGGCATTACGCCCTTACCTTGTTCAAATTGCAACAAAGCCGTTAAATTTCGGCCCATGATTGATTATGCGCACCAAGAACTCGGCATTGATTTAATCGCCACAGGTCACTATGCACGGGTGTTTCATGATGAATCAACCGATCGCTGGCAGTTGCTTCGGGCGTTCGATCGAAACAAAGATCAAACCTATTTTCTCTACGACTTAAGCCAAGACGATCTGGCCCACGTTATTTTTCCCCTTGGCGAAACTCAAAAAACTGAAACCCGGAAACTCGCGGCTCAATTTGATTTACAAACAGCCGACAAACCTGAAAGTATGGATTTGTGTCTGGTGGAAGCAAATGGATCCATGCAGGCATTTCTCGATAAATACATCACCGGAACCGATGGCCAAATCATGACTAAAACGGGTGAAGTGTTGGGCACTCACTCGGGCATCCATCACTACACCATTGGTCAACGCAAAGGCTTGGGTATTGCTTACCGTGAGCCGCTCTATGTGATTGGTTTAGATGCGGTGATGAATCGGGTGATTGTCGGGACGAAAGATGACGCATATGAGAATGAATGTTCCGTATCGCGGGTAAATTGGGTGTCCATGGCTCCGATCGCAACCCCAATTCAAGCCGAAGTCCAAATCCGTTACCGATCGCTCCCCTCACCCGCCACCATCATCCCCATTACTGACACCACGGTGAAAATCATCTTTGACGATCCCCAACTCAGTATCACACCGGGCCAAGCAGCGGTTTGGTATCACGGCGAAGTCTTACTGGGCGGTGGAATCATCGATCGGCCTAGTGCAACATGACCCAAAATCCATTTGATGCCTTTTCTAAGGAATATCTAGCCGATCTTTTAGCGCCGTTCGGTACTGTGGAACGATCGTTTGAAGTCCCCGGTGCATCGAAGTTCATTGATGTCCTATTTTTACCCACAAATACTGCTGACACTAGCAGTCTCAAAGGTCTACTGAAGCAGGTGGTCTCGACTCCCAGTTTGCTGGAAATCTACAGCGGGGTGCCGACGATCGATGAGGTTTCAACCTGTTTACATGAGTTGTTTTGGTTGCGAGAGGATATTGTACGCAAGGCCAATAGTGCCGATCGGACGCTCACAGAAAATGATTACCCACAACTGTGGATCTTGGCGGCATCGTTATCGGAACCGCTAAAAAAAGAATGTGCCGTTATTCACAAACCGGGATTTCCAAGAGGGTTTTACCATTTTCCTAGCCCTATTATCCGCACCATCATGGTGTCACTCAAAGACTTGCCCTCAACACCTAACACGCTTTGGATGAGGGTTTTAGGTCGAGGAAAAACTCAAGAAAATGCCATAGCGGAAGTTGTGGCGCTGCCATTATCGGATCCTCGTCGTGGGCCAATTTTGCGAATGCTTTGCGCTTGGAAGCTTGTTACTATAGAAAAGAATCCGTCCCTTTTTGAAAACGCGGAAACAACAACCATGGCCTATCCACAAATATTTCTAGACTGGGAAGCCGCCACTGAAGAGCGTGGTCTTAGGCGCGGTCTTGAACGCGGTCAGCAGATCGGTCAGCAGATCGGTCAGCAGATCGGTCAGCAGATCGGGGGCAAGGAAAAAGCACTTTCGATCGTCCTTCGTTTACTGCATCGTCGAATTGGAATGATGAATGATGCACTTCAGGCTCGTGTGATACTGCTTTCTAGCGATCAACTTGAAGATTTATCGGAAGCCTTGCTGGATTTTGGGGTGCAGGATGATCTCGATCGTTGGTTGAATGAGCATCCGACTACGCAGATTTCGAGCTAAAAAGTTTCTAACCAAAATGAAAATCGATCGTGTAGTATGTGTATTTCATGTAGCATATTACTTCATTTTTCATTTGGTTATTTTTATGACACCTGCTCAGATGTCCTCTGTGTCGCCTAATCCTGTGAGAAAGGCACATTTTTTGGACTTGATTTACTATTTTCAAAAGTATCGAACGATCGCATTTTTTAGTATTTTGGGTATGAGCATTTTTGAAGTGCTTGATTTGTTTGTGCCCTATGGGATTGGCCAATTGCTAAATCTACTCTCTGGCCATCCGATCGACTCTCCACTTCAAACCGTAATTAGCACGATCGCAAAGGTTATTAATCAGCCCATCACCCAAGTCTTTTCTTTGAGTGTAATTGCTGGATTAATTGGATTATTATCCATTGGTCGTGCGCCAATTCAGCCTTGGATTGGGCCATGGTTTCAGTGGGATGTGGCGCTGCGTGCCCGTCGTGACCATGCTCAAAAAGCGCTGGAGCAAATTCTGACCTTGCCCTTGGAATACTACGACGAGAATAATCCCGGTCGAATTGCATCACGCGTAGCCAAAGGGCTATCAAATCACACTTGGAGCTATCCGGAAGTCACCGGATCGCTATTGCCGAAATTTTTTCGGGTGGTGGGAATTTTTGGGGTAATTGGGCTAATCGATTGGCGGGTGGCCTTGCTGCTATTGGTGTCATTTTTTGGGATTTTGGCGAATAGTTTGCTTGGGTTGAAAGCCTTAGCAACACGGGAGGAAAAACTCGATCGCTACGTCGAAAATACCGAAAGCCGGACCTCCGAAATCATCACCAATATCAAAACCGTCAAAGCCTTCGCCACTGAAGCCGCTGAACTAAAGCGCCAAACTAATCGCCTCGATCGGGAACTCAAGGTTTTGGACTTGTAATTGTCCTGCCCTTTTCGTAAAGCAATCTCATCAATTCCTAATCGCCTTAATTCACTCACATCTACTCGAAGTTTTTTTTACTGATGTATTGCACCATTGACCAAACCTCTTCATCCGTTAGCTCATTCCCAAGGGCGACATTATGGATAAGCTGCTCGTCTTTTAGTTTGCACAATCTAGTTCCTGTAACCCTTTCAGGCTGGGAATAACGCTGTGAAACTAGATGATGGTCAGCTTATCACCATGGAGAACCTGTTGAACGATAAACTCAGCAACGCGATCAGTCTGTTTTCGACGATGACCAAGGAAATCAAGCTTTTCACTGAAAGGTTTACCACAAGTCCGACACTTAAATTGGTGGCGATTAACTTTTAAGAACACAGTCTTGCCACTCATGCTTAAATCCCGCACTAAATGCCAATGATTCTGGTGAAGATGAGAACTAAGTTCCCCGCAACGAGGACAGATGACTTGAGTGGTTATTGCTTCAACTTCTAGAATTAAATGACTGTCAAAATCTCGATAATATTCAACCTCAATTCCAGGAAGATTGAGCATCTGAGTTAAGAGTGGCTGCATGGTCTTGATTCCGTATCGCTTGCTACACTAGCACAGCAAAGCAAAGCCGATAGAACCAGCAGAGGCTCGGTTTTCGACTTGATAAGAAATTTGTTTATAGCCAAGAGCAAGTCTGGCTTTACGGCAATAGTGAGAAGTGCTGGACTGTAATAAAAGCATGGTTAAATCAATTCGTGTAATTTTTAAATCAACTTTAGCAAAAACTACTCCCTGCGTTTTTGAAGCTCAGAGATATAAAATTGCTCAAGTCGTTGGATATGATTTTTGATGTCGTATTGTTGAGCGCAAAGAAACGCATTATTAATAATTTTCTCCCGAAGGTTTGTATCACTTAAGAGTGCTAATATTCCTTCAGAAATTTGATCGCTATTTTTGTAATCAACAACCCAAGCATTTTCTCGATGGACAGTATGATCAGCCGCACTACCTGCAAGAGTAATCACTGAAGGAACTTTTGAAAGCATCGCATCTACATAGACCTGCCCGAAGGTTTCTTGAATAGAATCTGTCGGTGCATGGACAAAAACAGTAAATAATTTAAATAGAGCAAAAAGATCAGATTCAAACGGGATTTCGATATAACTCTGCTGGGGTAATTGTGATAACTTTTCACTAATGCTGAGAATGTCATCGTATTGAGGAGCAACAATATCTTCCTTCCGCGCCTTACGAATTTTTTCCTCCAAATTTGTGCGATCGATTCCTGTTCCCGCAAGGACTAAAAGAGCATTCGGATAAATGTCGAGAACCTTTTTATAGGCTTCAATAACATATTCAACTCCTTTCCATCGGACATATCTCGCCGCCACTCCGATAACAGGACCTTGGTGATTTCCTAAATATTTAGCTCGCAATTGCTCGATGCGTGAAGTCTCTAAATTCTCATATTCACTAACATCAAATCCTGTCGGTATCAGTGTAATCTTATGCTCAGGAATACCATCTTCGATCATGCCTTCTTTGCTTTTATTGGTCACTCCAATTACATTAGTCGCACATTCCCAAATTAAACGATGTTTACTAGCGGCATGGCGTGAATAGTATTTGATTGAAGGGTGTTCCCTCGTAAAAATTCGCACGGGAACCTTTGCATAATAGGCGGCTTGCATTCCTGCCAAACTCCCAGCAAACCAATGGGTATGAACAACATCAGTCTGATTTTTCAGTAAGTGGTCATAGAGAAATTTGACCATTTCTGGAGTGTTGCTATAGTCTGGATAGGAAGTAACTGTGTAAGGGATATGCAGATCCTGCAAACAAGCAATCATCGGATCGCCTTCATTAAGAATGACATAGTCAATCGCAAATTTACTCTTGTCAATATATTTGGCAACTAACTCAAAGGGAACCCAGCGAGTGGGATGGGTAAAGATGCAGGTAACTTTTATAGGTAAATTCAACTTCTCTTGTGTTGTCATCATCTCTACTCAAGCAGTTATTTTTTTGAAAAGCAATTTATGTAGCACTTCAAATTTTATCAGAAAATGAACCGAATATGTAATAGTAGAGTATCATGAGATATTTTTTGCATTAATTCCAGTTACCTACTACCTAAATTCAAAATGGCTCATTCTCCTTGGTGGAAATCTTCTATTGTTTATCAGATTTATATACGCAGTTTTCAGGATTCCAATGGAGATGGTATTGGTGATGTATTAGGCGTTATCCAGAGACTTGATTATTTAAAATGGCTAGGGGTTCAGGTTATTTGGGTTACCCCATTCTATTCTTCTCCTATGGCGGATTTTGGTTATGATGTTAGCGACCACACTAATGTTGATCCTATCTTTGGTGACCTTTCAGAATTAGATACTTTGATCGGAGCTTGCCACGATCGCCATCTAAAGATTGTAATTGACTTTGTTGCCGCCCATACATCCGATCAACATTCTTGGTTTAGGGAGTCGCGGAGTTCGCGAACGAATTCTAAACGAGACTGGTATATCTGGAAAGATCCTAGTGCCGATGGTGGCTTGCCTAATAATTGGCTAGGACGTTTTGACGGGCTTTCGGCTTGGGAATGGGATAACAAAACAGAGCAGTATTATCTACATTCGTTTCTAAAAGAGCAGCCAGATATTAATTGGCGTAACCCTCAGGCAAAAGAAGCCATGTTAAATGTACTTCATTTCTGGTTGCAGCGAGGTGTGGACGGCATTCGTGTTGATGCGGCCTATCGCGCCTACAAAGATTTGCAGTTTCGAGATAATCCCGTCAATCCCAACTGGCATCCAGGAATGGAACCATCAGATCGCCTGATTGAAGTTTTTAGCAAAAACATACCAGAAATCCACGAGTATAATCGTATGCTACGCACGCTGGTTGACCAGTATGGCGATCGCCTTTTGCAAGGAGAACTTTACAAATCCCTAGAAGAAATTGTTAAACATTACGGAGACAATGACGAACTACATTTACCGCTCAATTCAGAATTAATGTCATCGAACTGTCAATGGAATGCTCAGAGCGTCAGAGAAGTGGTTGATCGTTATGAGCGATTGCTCCCTGAAAATGCTTGGCCGAATTGGTCATTAAGTAATCATGATAAGCATCGCCTCGCCAGTAGAATTGGACCTGCTCAAGCAAAAATTGCCATGATGCTATTGCTCACTCTTCGAGGAACACCTACGATCTATTATGGAGATGAACTGGGGATGAAGGATGGCTGGATTCCTGCTGAACATATCCAAGATCCTTGGGAAATAAAAGCTCCTGGTATTGGCGTTGGTCGAGATCCTGAACGCACTCCGATGCTTTGGGATGACTCACCTAATGCGGGTTTCTGTGCTGAATCAGTCCAACCTTGGCTACCGATCACCCATGACTACAATAATCTTAATGTCAAGACACAGACACAGAACTCCCGCTCCTTCCTTTCTTTAACGCGATCGCTTTTACACTTACATCAGCAACAATCCGCCCTACAACTTGGTGACTATATTTCTTTATACTCACCCCCACAGCTTTTTTGCTACCGCCGCTTTAACGAGACATCAGACATTCTTATCGCCTTGAATTTCAGTTCTGAATACCAAGAATGGATATTACCGATAGAGTTTCGTCACCAATCAACAGTTCTCCTCTCTACCTTTATGGATCGTCAAGGAGGGCAACTAGGTCAGAGCATTGAATTAAGGGGAAATGAAGGTCTGATCATCCAATTATTGCCTATTGGTAATGTATAATCTCAGAGACTTTACAACAAACATTATCGGAAATTGTTTTTTAGAGATTCAAAGCCTTGCCTAGCGAGGGCTGTAAATTAGCAAAACCCTATTTCCGATTAAGTCTAACGCATTCCGTCAAACCACCCTACTACAATACATCTCGTCATGAACACTGAGCGCACGATCGTTTTCTCCACAAAGCATCAGGTGACTATGAAAGATCAAGTCACCCCAGATATTGATAAAGATCTCGTATTTATGGATTTGTATCAGCAGGTCATGCCTTATACGATGACTAGCAAAGAAGCCCTCTTTGCGCTTTATACATCCATGAACTATATTCTCGATCGCAATATTCCTGGCGACATTGTGGAATGCGGAGTTTGGCGCGGTGGTAGCTCTTTACTTGCAGCACTGATTCTGAAGTCTCGCAACATTAGCGATCGTAAGCTATATCTATATGACACATTTCAAGGTATGCCAGCCCCAACGGAATTTGACGTGGACAAATACGGTCGGACAGGACTAGAAATGATGGAGCAGTACGGCGATGAGGTTGGGTGGTGTTACGCTCCATTGGCAGAAGTTCAATCAGCTTTCTCGATTCATAATTTTGATTTTGAGATTAACTTTATTCAAGGTGATGTTCTAGAAACACTACCAAAAACCAAGCCAGATATCATCTCAGTGCTTCGTCTAGATACTGATTGGTATGAGTCCACCGCCGCCGAATTTGAAATTCTCTACCCTCGTCTATCCACAGGAGGTGTGCTGATCATTGATGACTATGGATGTTGGGCAGGTTCACGAAAGGCTACTGATGACTACTTCGATAAAGAACCGAAAATTATCCTTACACGCATTGATAAGGAAGTCCGTCTTGGAATTAAGATTTAGCAACGCAGGGGGAAATTGTTTGTAAAAGTATAAAGGGCTTAGCATTTGTAGATCGAAATTTCTGCAATTTTTTTTTAAAACTGTGGCGCAAATGCTAAGCCACTAAAGTTTTGCTGCGATAAATTACTGGAGGTGTGAATAAATTGTGACCCAAATGGAATCTATGACAACTACTACACAAGCAGGCACTGATAGTAAATGTGATTACCCTTTAGAAAAAAAGTCAAGCTATGATTCTAATTTAGAGGGTGTTAGAGGACTTGCGGCACTTTCAGTAGCTTCACGGCATATTTTAGGTCAAAAAAACTATTTAGATCCTACCTACCATCCCAACATTTATTTTGGTTATTTACAAGCAGCCCATAGTGCTGTTTTGCTGTTTTTTGTTTTGTCAGGCTATGTTATTGGTTTAACGATCATAAAAGATTACGCAAATCAAGAACTTGGTAGTTATATACTCCGGCGAGCAGTTAGAATTTTACCAATTTATTTAATTGCTATTAGTTTGGGCGTATTAGCTGAACCAAATGACGAATTAAACTTAATTATAGGCAACTTTTTTTTCTTGCAAAACTTTGACAAATACTTTAATTTCTCACTGCATCCGATCGCAGGTGATGCTGCTGTATGGAGTTTAAATTATGAAGTTGTATATTATTTAGGTTTTATCTTAGTTTGGTGGTTAAAGCCAAAAATCTTAGTATTTTTGGTAATGGCAATTCTAGTCAGTGTTATTGGTTGGTTTTTTCCATTATTTCCCCAATTTATTGCTGCTTATGCGTCGGGATGGATTTTTTGGCTGACGGGATTATTATTAGCATGGAAAATAAAGCCATCTGGTCAGACGGAATCACTCTTTCCACTTATTAGCTATATTTTATTATTTCATGCTACAAATCATTGGGTAACAGGTCAATCAATTCTAATAGGAATAGGCTTTAACAATCCAGTTGCTAGCTTTGTCAATTTTTCTGACTTAACGATTCTGCCAATCTGCATATTAATAATCTGTGAAATTACACGGCGCTATTTTGTTGGTTTTATTTATTTGCGACTAATCTGTTTTCTAATTCCTATTTTTCACATGACTTGGTTAATTGCTAATGGCTCTGTTTTGCAAGATCCACAATCGTTAGTAGCATCCTTATTTACTATGACGGCAATATTCTTAATTAAATATGAAACATCTGCCGATATCTTGAAAAAAGCAACTTTTATGGGGCGTATTTCCTATGCATTCTATCTATTACATATGCCGATCGCTATACTAATGCACAAATACTTTCCTTGGCAGGGGACGGCTTTTAGTTTCTCACTAGGTTTATTGATTTGGCTTTGTATCACGATATTATTGTCTGCTTTTCTGGAATTCATCATACAGCCGAAGATTAAACAGTATTGGTTGGGGTGATTGTTAAACTCAGAAATATAAAATTGCTCAAGTCGTAGAGTATATAAGGTAAGATGTATTCATAAATCTTGATCTAAATTATCCCTTATTGAGAATTAAAAACAAAGAGAGGTGAAGCTGATGCAACTACCTGAAGAACCTATTTTTATTACCCTGTGCGATGCCAATAGCCCACTTGTCCAACCTCTATATTCATCACTACGGGGGAACTTACGAATCATTGAAACTTACAGTCCTAATTTAGGGCTGCTCTCGAAAATTTTCAAGGTTCGCGAATTTTTGGCTGCTGATACTGATATTGCGGACAATTCCATCATCGTGTTTACGGATGCCTATGATGTCCTGTGTATTCGTTATGATCCCAATGGGTTAGTAACGGACTTCAAAAATACAGGGAAAGATTTGATCATGGGAGCGGAAACTATATTTTGTCACCATAGTGCTGATATACTTCCCTTCTTTCTGAATAACTATTCTGGACAGAAAGCGAAATATCTTAACAGTGGATTTATAGTTGGCTACAAATGGGCTTATCTGCGGATGCTCAACTACATAGTTGATAATTTTGTGGATAAATATATGATGGATAGTCGTCAGAATGATCAACGGGTGATTTCGCGATTTATGTTAGAAAACTCTGACATAAATTTATTGAATATGGATATCGATAGTACTTTCAAGTTCTGTTATACCCACACCTACGACAATAATCCCTTAGATCATAACAATCTGGCCGCCTATTTTGTCCATGTAACTTGGCTTGCTCTGGAAATCCAGAAACGAGCTTACGATGAAATTCGTGGCACTTTCCATATTTAGTTTTGATCTGTATGCTGTTTAATTTGCTCAAGGATCTGTGGCATCGGCCAGTATCCCCATGATTCTGTAACTTTATGGTTTTCAAACTTGAAAATTTCTAAAGCTTCAAATTCAACTCTTGCTCCACTAGCAGGAATTCCGACAAACTCACCTAGATGAGTAGCTGTAAAGTGACCGCGAAAGGCAATTTTTTCGCCTTCTTCAATGAGATCATTAATCACTACTTGAATGTCAGGAAAGGCTGTGTGGGTTAGTTTTAGGATGGCGATCGCATCTTCTACACTTCTCACTTGAGGCAATCCATGATCATAATAATCTGCCGCAAAGTAATCATGGAGATCTTCGTAATTTTTGTTGTTATAAATTTCAAAAAAATATGCGATAATTTCTTTGTTGGTAAAATAATGGGGCATTTTCTGTATTCCTACTGATTCTACATGTTGTGTAGCATATGGTAGCTTAAATACTATCGATCGCAGCATAAAAAAATTGCGGCACAAAGCAAAAAACAAAGAACTTATTAGCATGATCCCTCAAATTCAGCCTTGGATTGACGATAGTGAATGGCAGGAAGTTAAGCGGGTGATGGATTCCACCTACCTAACTGAGAATAAAGTAACGGAACAGTTTGAAGCTAGTCTGAAGGCTGTAACGGGGGCAGAACATGTAATTGCCGTTTTCAATGGTACGGTGGCTTTATATTGTATTCTCAAAGCTTTGAATATTGGCGATGGCGATGAAGTGATTGTCCCTGACATGACCTTTGTGGCTTCCTCGAATGCGGTAATTATGGCAGGTGCAAAACCTGTTTTCTGTCCAGTTAGAGCCGATACGCTCTGCATTGATGTTGAGGCAGCCGCAACTATGGTCAATGACAAGACCAAAGCGATTATGCCTGTGCATTTATACGGTCAAAGTGCCGATATGGATGCGGTACTGGACTTTGCTAAACGATTTGATTTGAAGGTGATTGAAGATGCAGCACAGGCGATGGGTGTGGAGTTTAACGATCGCCATGTTGGTTATTATGGAGACGCGGGGGCGATTTCCTTCTATGGTAACAAAACGATTACCTGTGGTGAAGGTGGGGTTATTTTGACCGACAATGATGCGATCGCAGAAACCTGTCGGCGGCTGAAGAATCATGGGCGATCGCGTCGTGGCACTTTTATCCATGAACAGATTGGCTTTAATTTCGCAATGACCGAAATGCAAGCAGCCGTTGGTGTTGCTCAGGTGAGAAAGCTACCTGCCATCATTGAGCGTAAACAGCAAATCCATGAAGCTTATATGTCAAGGTTAGCTGATATACCCCAGTTAAAACCTCTTTTCATCGATCCACGCTGTAAGCCTGTGCATTGGTTCACTTCCTTTTATGCTGAAAATCGCCATGAACTAGCGGACTATTTAGCGAAACAGGGAATTCAAACCCGACTGTTTTTCTGTCCTTTGCATCTGCAACCTTGCTATGAAGGCTGGGGTGATCCGCGTATGGACTATTCCGTTAGTACATCAGCCTATGATCGCGGCATTTCGTTACCATCCTCTTATAGTCTGACTGAACAAGAACAAGATTTAGTGATCACCGAAATTCATCGATTCTATCAGCATTAAGAGTCACTAAAAATGGAATTAGGGCTTTCTCAAACCGCCGACTATCTGCACTACCGCCAAAAAGTAATTACGGCTCTAGCCGATCTACCCCAAGGTAATTTGTTATCCGAGGCGATCGCTTCTGGTCGTGATTTTCTGCATTTGGTTAATCCCGATCAAGTGTCAGGTGTCACCAAAATTCAGGTGCGGGAAGGACATGGTTCTCAAGATCTCAATGACGAGCCACTTAACACCCAGTTTCAAGCTTACTTAGAAATCGTAATTAATCCCCAGATTCAGAGTGGTTTGCTAAGCGATCGCACCGAATCGGGAAGTTATGACGATCGCAAAGTGCGCTGGTCTGGGGCAGGAGTGGCGGGTTTTTGGGAGCGCAGTCAAGACACATTCACCCTAGAAGTTGGTCCGACTAGTTACCCTCAATGTCGTCTAGACATAACTCGTAGTTCTGTAGAATCACTAAAGCTGATGCTGCGCGGCTTGACAAATTACCAAGATCCCTACGCCTATTTTGCTAGGGGCATTGGGGTTTCGGTGATTCCTTTGACTCCGGATGGAAATGTCTATATCGGTAAGCGATTGAATGCGTTGGACTATACAGGTGTTCTCAACTTTGTGGGCGGATGGGCGACATTTTCTGCTACATCTCAAAATATCAATTTTTATCAAGACGCTCAACAAGAGTTGTGGGAAGAAATGAAAATTGCCATGACTTTAAATGAGACTAATACTCGGTTTGTCGGTATATCTGGTCATCCCATCACGGGAGAAGTTGATTTAGTCTTTGTGGTCCAAACGGAAATAGGCGATCGCCATTTTGAATCAGGATATCAATCAGGGAATTGGGAAGAGCATTCTTCTTTAGTTCGGATTAGCAATAAGACTGAAGCTGAAAATCTGCTAAAATATGGACTGCTGCTCGAAGAGAAAGAACCTTGCAACCTGATGTTTTCTTCGCGTTTAGGATTAGAATATTTAGTTAAATACCATTGGTGATGCATGAAACTAGTTATTGTGCGTCATGGTGAAACCGAGTGGAATACACAGCATAAGGTAATGGGACAACTGGATAGTCCATTGACCCCCAAAGGTATCCAACAGGCTGAAGCTATTGCCGATCGCTTACTTCGGCTGAAATTCACCAGCCTTTATAGCAGTGACTTGGGGCGTGCGGTGCATACCGCCAATATAATTGCCGAAATATGTGACAAGAAAATTATTTTTGATGCAGAACTACGAGAATGGAATATGGGTATATTTGAGGGATTAACTGTCTCTGAAATGCACGTGAAGTTTCCTAAAGAACGACAAGACTATGAACAGATTGGTGATGAATATATCATTCCCGAAGGTGAAAGTTTAGCCCAGTGCAGAGCTAGAGGTTTTCGTATTCTGAATGCGATCGCTGAAAGGCACTCAAATCAAAAAGATGATGAAACTGTAGTCGTGGTGACTCATGGTTGTGTCCTCATGGGATTTTTTGAAATGGTACTCGATCTGCGATCGGGAAATACTTGGCGGTTTAAAGTAGATAATGCCAACTTTTGCGCCTTTGAATATGTAAAGGAACGCTGGAGTCTTGTCGTCTGGAATGATGTGAGCCATCTGGAAACGATGGAACCTCGCACAGTTTAATGTTTGCGAATAACCAATCCTAAAACTTGATCAATTGCTGCCAATACCTCATCACTTAGTTTTATTCCTGACGCAGCCGCATTATTGACAATTTGTTCAGGACGACTAGCACCAATAATCGCTGAAACTACATACTCAGAACGTAGTACCCAAGCCAACGCCAACTGGGACATACTCACTCCTACTTCTTGGGCGATCGGTTTTAGTTGCTGCACGGCGGTAAGAATGCGATCGCTAAATAACTCCTCTAGCAAATACCAATTCATCTGATCATTAGCTGCCCGCGAATTATTAGGTGGAGCTTGTTTAGGCTGATATTTACCAGTCAAGACACCTTGAGCCAAAGGCGACCAGACAATCTGACCAACTCCATTGGCGGCACATAGGGGAAACACTTCCGCTTCAGGATTGCGCCATAGCATCGAATACTGCGGTTGACTAGAAACAAAGTGTTCTGTATCAGCAAAACTAAAGGCTGCTTGAATTTGTGCGGGACTCCATTCACTAAAGCCAATGTAACGCGCCTTACCCTGACGTACTACCTCCGTGAGCGCCATCATCGTTTCCTCTAAGGGTGTATCTGGATCATAGCGATGGCATTGATAGAGATCGACATAATCGGTACGCAATCGACTCAAGGAAGCATCAATTTGTTTGCGGATCTGAGGTGCGGATAAGCCTTTATCAGTCGGTGACATCGGGAAAAAAACTTTAGTAGCGAGAAGATAATGCGATCGCTCAATTCCTTGTAAAACTTCTCCCAGAAATGACTCCGCACCACCCGCCGCATAGGAATTAGAAGTATCAATAAAATTAATACCCAAATCAAAAGCTTTATGAATGCAAGCCTCGGCATTTTGCCTTTCTACACCCTCATTAACCCCCCAAGAACCAAGACTGATTTCCGAAATCAACAATTCGCTATTACCCAATTTTCGGTATTTCATAGATTCACAACTGCCTCTTTTTCTTCATTTGATTCTTTATTTGGTTGCAACGTCATCGGGATCTGCAATCCCAAAATTAACGCGCAAGATATCATAAATAGAGATAAACCCAACCATAAAAAATGATTGCTATGAAAATAAAAAGTTGCTAAACATAGAGAAGTAATCCCCAGAAAACCACTGATCAAGTAAGTATTGCGTACAGCACCGCCCTCACTCAAACCCGCAAAATATCCATCGAGAATATACGCAAATCCTGCGCTCACAACCACAAGCGGTATCCAATTAATATAAACTTTGGCAGCTTCAATTAATTCCCCATGACTTGTGAATAGATGGAATAGGGGATCAACCCCAACAACAGCCACCAGCCCAACCACCACACCAATTACCAAATTAGTGCCTAATGCAATCTGCAAAAGTGGAACAAATTTATCCGTTGCTCCCTGACCTTGAAATTGACCAATAAAAGTCGCCGTAGCATATTCTACGCCATCACACATGTACATACTGAGCGCCACCATTTGCAACAGTAAAACATTTTCCGCCAGAACTTCAGTTCCCAATGTGGCACTAAAAGCATTAAAAAGAATGAATATGCATACGATCACGAGCGAGCGAACTGATAGATTGCCATTCAACACAAAAGCCGCCTTCAGTGCTGACCAATTTAGAATTTTGTCTGTTAAATCTGCGATTTCCTTAAAAGAAACTTGCCGCCCAATCATCACCAGCGCTACCAATAGGGTTATATATTGACTAATTGCTTGGGATAAACCAGCGCCCATACTTGCCCAGTTCCAAACGACGATATAAAGGTAATTCAAGACCACATTCGCAACATTGCCAATAATAGTTAATAAAAGAACTTTACGGTTTTGTTCCTGTCCTAGCAGCCACCCAATTAAGACCAAGTTGACAAAAGCCGCAGGCGCAGCCCAAATCCGACTATTAAAATAATTAATCCCTGCAAGTTGGACATCGGGAGCAGCGTTTAGCAACATAAAGCCGATCTTGCCCAAAGGGTATTGCAACAGCAAAAAAAGTAGCCCTAAGCCTAAAGCAATTAAAGCATTTTGCAGTCCCGCCAGCAGTATCGCCTCTCGGTCCTCGCGTCCAACAGCTTGAGAGGTAATTGCAGTTGTGCCAGACTTGATAAAGGAGCAACTCTCATAAAGAAAGTCAAAGATAATCGCTCCTAGCGCCACACCCGCTAAATAATTAATACTTGACAAATGTCCCAAGAAAGCTACGCTAATTGCGCCTGATAGCGGTATAGTGACATTCGATACCACATTGACAGCAGCAACTTTCAGAAAGCGATATAAAAATTCGGGTTGCAGCAATTTCAAAGCCTCTTAAGTTAAATGCTTGAGTCCGGTTTAAGTCCAGCTTATCAGTTTTATCAGTATTTTTTCGCCCAAGGCTAATTTGCTATAAAAATGAACAAACAAATAAGGGACTTCCAAAAAATAAATTGTCCCAGTTCGTATGAACTAAACTGAGGTTATGTTGAAATTCACAGACTCTCTCAAAGTGTTATGGGCAAAAATCGGGTCCTGACCGCAGCCTGCGACCATGATTTTCGTCCTCAAGCAACGGTCATCCCCTACGGTATTTTTCTACCGCAATGGGACGAACTATTTCTCTATTGCACCCCCTCCAAAGTGACCAGCGACATCAGGTAAATCTCTGATTGGCTTATTATCCGCCGTATCACAGTAAATACAATCCGATAGAAAGAACATGGGGCGTTCTCGAAAATCACTGGAATGGCAACATTCTTGATGAGATTGACACCGTTTTGCAATTCGCCCAATCAATGACTTGGAACGGTCACCATCCAGTGGTAAAACTCGTCACTCAAACTTATCAAACTGACCAAACTGGCGATGGCTGAGGTGGAAACGCAGATTCAGCGCCGAGCCGAGTTAGAGGTCAACGACAAACCCTTAAATCTCGGCAAATGGTTTATCGATATTTGCTATTGCCCTGAACCATTATTGGCATGATTATTTATTTGGAAGTCCCTAATCGCCTCGATCGGGAACTCAAGGTTTTGGACTATCGAATCCATAAAGGCTATGTGACCTTGGGGATGTATGAACGGACTATTGTTCAAACCTGTACATTTCTGGTGTTGGTTCTTACGCTTTGGGCAACGGTGGAAGGAAAGATTTATGGTTCTCCTAGAATTGCCGTGGTCGGCATCCAGATATAGCGTTCATCGATTGGCTGTAAAATCAAGATGTTAGCCAGCAAGCGAGGGGCCTCATGGAGAATCAGATTCACATTCCACTCGATTTACCGGATGTCC
>JAPLHZ010000388.1 GCA_026389365.1 Cyanobacteriota bacterium | reverse complement strand
TCAGAATACTCTCTTCTAGGTATCGAAACAGGAGAAGGAGATTTGGATTAAGGTTAAATTTAATTGCAGGGATTTACAATTATGAGCTTAGTTTATCTTTAGAACAGACGATTTCATGATACTTTCGCAGGAGGTCTACTGCATCAGATACGAGAGCCTGATCGACGACTTGACGGATTGCGGTTTCGATATTGTGGTTGCTGAGGTTGCCGCCTTCTCCTTCGCCTGAGAGTTTGCGGAGACTGGCTTGGATGGCTTGGAAAAATGAGATTTTTTCAGAAGCGGCGATCGCGTCGGGATGGGGGACAGCTAGGGAATGTGCTTTAGATAGGGCGTTAAGTTCGGAGAAAAAGCGATCTTTAATTGTGGGATCTGCGACATAGTTAGCGGCGTTTTTGAGGATATTTAGTTTTTCGCCTGTGGGGCTATCGAAATAATGTTCATAGGCAAAGTCCGCCATGATTTGTTCGACTATTTCTAGTTTGGCAAGCATTAGCCCCACTGCTACATCTTGATCGAGGGCTAGTGCGCCTTTACCGCCACTCTGGGAATAGAAGGCGAGAGCTTTTTTGAGTTCGGCGGCGAGTCCGAGATAGTCCACAATTAAGCCGCCTGTTTTCTCGTGAAAGACTCGGTTAATGCGGGCGATCGCTTGCATTAGGTTATGACTTTTAAGCGGTTTGTCGATATACATGGTGTGAAGGCATGGAGCATCAAAGCCAGTCAGCCACATATTGCAGACTATGACCAGTTCGAGGGAGTTTTCGGGGTCTTTGATGCGTTGGGCTAGGGTTTGACGGTTGGCTTTGCTGGTGTGGTGTTTGATGAGGTTTCCTTCATCGGATGCACTGGCGGTAAAGACGACTTTAATTTTGCCTGTGGTCAGGTCGTCGCTGTGCCAATCGGGACGGAGTTTGACGATCTCATCGTAGACATTTACAGCTATTTTGCGGGTCATGGCGACGATCATCGCTTTACCTTTGTTGACCTGTTGCCTTGCTTCAAAGTGGGTCACGATATCTTGGGCGATTTGCTGGAGGCGTTGGGTTGAGCCGACGATCGATTCAATCCTAGTTTGGTTAGCTTTGGCTTGTTGGGTGGTGCTGAGGTCTTCAAAGCTGAGGTCTTCGTCTAGTTCATTGAGGAGTTGACGACCTGTTTCGTCAAGGTCAACTTTGACGAGGCGGCTTTCGTAATAAATGGGGACGGTTGCACCATCGGCGACGGCTTGGGAAATGTCGTAAATGTCGATGTAGTCGCCAAAAATGGCGGGGGTATTTTTATCGGTTTGTTCGATCGGTGTGCCTGTGAATCCGACAAAGCAAGCATTGGGTAGGGCATCACGAATATATTTAGCAAATCCGTAGCGGGTAGCTTTGCCTATGATGTTGCCGTTTTCATCTTTGATATCGACTTGTTTGGCGGTGAATCCATATTGGCTACGGTGCGCCTCATCAGCAAGGACGATGATATTGGCGCGATCGCTAATTTGTGGATAGATGCTTTCACCATCGGCGGGGGAGAATTTCTGAACGGTGGTAAAGATAATTCCGCCTGAGTTGGTGTTGAGCAGTTGACGCACTCGATCGCGATTATCTGCTTGTTGTGGGTCTTGTCTGAGGAGTTGCTGACAACCTGCGAAAGTGTCGAATAGTTGATCGTCTAGGTCGTTGCGATCGGTCAACATCACCACTGTGGGATTATTCAGGCTTTGGTTTAAGACCAGTTTCCCTGCGAGAAATACCATTGATAGGGATTTGCCGCTTCCTTGGGTATGCCAAATTACGCCGCCCTTGCGATCGCCTGTTTGAAATGATGCTTTAACGATCGATTCAACAGCTTTATTGACTGCGTAGTATTGGTGATAGGCGGCGATTTTTTTAATCGTGGTAATGCTGACGATGCCAGTGTTGAGGTCTTCGCTACGAGTTTTTTCAAATACGGTGAAGTGGCGGATCAGGTCTAGGAGGGTTTGTTTGTTGAGTAGTCCTGTGGTCAAGATTTCTAATTCGTTACTTCGGCTTCGCTCAGCAACCGTGCTGTTTTCATTTCGCTCAGCAACCGTGCTGTTTTCAACTGTGGGTATTTTCCATGCTGAAAAGCGGTTAAAGTCGGCGGTGAGGGAACCTGCACGGGCGGAGAGTCCATCGGAAATGACTAGCAGGGCGTTGTAGGTAAATAGGCTAGGGATTTCGCGTTTGTGCCTTGCAGCTAGCTGGTTTTCTTCATTTTCTGGCAGAAAGCGGTTTTGCTAGGTAGGCAGGCTCTACCACTGATCGCAGAGTAACGGCTTCCTTCAAAGCCAAGTATCACGGGAAAAGATATCAAATGGGTTCTATAGGCGGCGCGAAGGTTGGCTTTTTCATCGACGGCATTTTTTAGCTCGATGACGACGAGGGGTAAGCCGTTTATAAAGATGACGAGATCGGGGCGGCGGTTCTGGTTGTCTTCGATAACGGTAAATTGATTAACTACCAAGAATTCGTTGTTGTCGATGTTGTGCCAGTCGATCAGGTTGACGGGTTCGCCTCTGGTTTCGCCGTTTTTCTGATATTCAACGGTGATGCCTTCGGTGAGGTATTTATGGAATTTTTCGTTGTTGTTGAGTAGGTCGGAACTGGCAATATTAAAGATTTCCCGTTGGGCTTGGTTGAGGGCATCGGCGGGAATGGTGGGGTTAAGGCGATCGATCGCTTGTTGTAAGCGTGTTTTTAAAACGACATCACCGAAGTTTTCGCGCTCTTGGGCTTTGCCTTCGGGTTGGAGGTCGTAGCTGTGATGGTAGGCATAACCGAGGTTTTGCAAGAGTTGGATTTGATATTGTTCGATCTCGTCTTCGGTGAGGATTGATTTCATTGGCTTATAATGCTTGTAATTGAGTGAGGCATAAGCAGCAAATGTCACCAAAAACTTTCGATATTGCTTACCTATCTGATAATTTAGCCGATTTGTTATCAGATATTCAAAATCATGTTGAAATTACGCTAACTAGACAGGGTGTACCTTGGGCTAAGGTTTTACCTGTGGCTAATCTAGAAAAGCAGCTAGAGGTTCTACCGCCAAGGGTTGCGGGGGCTTGGGAAGGGCGCGTTTGGATTGCTGATGATTTTGATGATGAGTCAGAGGAGATTAACGCTATGTTCTATGGACAAGAATTATGAGATTTTTGTTGGATACCCATGTTTTGCTGTGGTGGTTAGCAAATGACCCAGATTTATCAGCAGATATACGAGATGTTATTGGCAACTCAAGCAATATTTGTTTTGTTAGCGCAGTAACCATCTGGGAAATAGCGATCAAAAATTCGATAGGCAAGTTACGACAGCCTGATGATCTATTGGCAGTGCTGCAAGATAACCGTTTTCAGATTTTGGATATTTCGGCAGTACATTGTTTGAGAGTGGGTGGTTTGCCTTGGCATCATAAAGATCCGTTTGATCGCCTATTAATTTCTCAAGCTTTAGTTGAAGATTTTGTGCTGATTTCGGTAGATGAAAAGTTTAAACTTTATGATGTGCCATTATTTACAGCTATTCCTTAACGCGGAGTTGACCGCTCATTAGTTTTGGTAATAGAGAATCACGGGTTTTAGTTAGAGTTTGAATTTGTTGATTGTTTGACAACATCTTTTCAAATATTGGCTTAACTGTTATTTCAAATCTTTGTATTATTTCTTGCTTTGCTAATACTAATTCAACAGAAGATAGTATTGCTTGATTCAGTAAAGGTTGTCCTGAGCCAGTACTCAACCTGTTTAATAGACATTATCGGAAATTGAGTCAACGGGCATACGGGGCAGGTCGGAAAGCAGAGCTGGAGTCTCTGGACGATAAGCTGCTGTTCATTCTGGTTTATTTCCGGCTGTACCCGACTCAAGCGGTCCAAGGCTATTGATTTGGGATCGGCCAAGTACAAGCGAACGAACGCAGCCCGAACGACGTATTACAGTGGCAAGAAAAAGACTCATACTCTGAAAAATAACGTCATCACAGAACGGGGCGGGAAAGTGGTGTTCCTGAGGATCCCTATGAAGGGAAAAAACATGACAAAAAGATCTTTACGTGTTCTTATTTTGTACTATTTCCGATAAAGTCTAGTGACATTGATATTATGGTGGAATTTCATCCAGAGGCACACCTTAGGGACGAGCCAAAAAATATCACCCCAGTCACGCTGGGATAATTGTAATATCCCATTTAGCCAGTTCTACCGAAGGTTTCCAGAAATATAATAAGGGTTCCAAGTCCTCGGTCGAGACCTTGACGCCCTTGGGATA
>JAPLHZ010000172.1 GCA_026389365.1 Cyanobacteriota bacterium | reverse complement strand
GGACTGGGTGGTAATCGACAATGCCACCTTTCATCATGGGGGTCGGATTGCTGAACTCATTGAAGCGGCTGGTTGCAAAGTCATCTACCTACCGCCCTATTCGCCCGACTTAAATCGGATTGAAAAATGCTGGGCTTGGTTAAAGAACCGCATCCGTAAACAGTTACGAAACTCGGATGATTTGCGTCACGCCATGGAGACCGTCCTTAAACAAGCGACGTCCTAACATGGCTGGCCGTAGCTATATTATTGGGTGAGTGGGCTAAACTTAGATTTAATTGACTTCACTGCTTACAATTTTCCTCCACATCCTTTCACTCTGTACAGAAATTAGGTCACCTCATGAATCCATCCATTACTGAACTTCAAAGCGAACTCTGGCTACGTGGGTTACTCACGATCGCTTGGTCTGATGGAAACTTTGACGATCGTGAAAAAGAAATCATCCACACGTTTATGGACCAAAATCCAGAAACCCCGCTTGTTCCGGTCACGGCGGATGAATTACAGTTGGCCTTTGCGAGTGATCCGGCGATCGGGGAAAATTTCTTGCGGAGCGCTGTAATGGTTGCGTTGGCAGATGGTGTGTATAGCAGCGCTGAAGATGACATCCTAAATGGATTCTGTGATGCGTTGGGAACCAGTCACGAGATTTTGGAAACGTTACGTCTTACCTTGTGCGATCTTGAGACTAAAACGGCTAGCCCATTGGTCAGCGAAAACTCAGAACCCGTCGGACTTCAAAAACCTAGTGTTTCCAAATCTGATCCCCTCAAATCAGTGCGTGTTTGGCTGGATCGGATAGAGATTCGCGATCCCAAAGTAGCCCGATTTCTCTGCAAATTGATTCCATCCCAATGTCCTTTTGAACGGGATGTCGTTGTTTTTGGAAAAAAACTCGTCCACATCCCGCCCATGTGCAAAATAAATCCGCTGTACGATCAACTCGTGGGCCTACGCTTCCGATCGCTCTCGTACTTAGCGGATGTCTGTAAAGAAGACGTGACGCCTTACATTTAAGCAATTTTCAACTTAGATATTTCTTCACGCTAAGGAGCTTTGTAAGGGTTGCCAACGGAATACCCGATCGCCGCCCATTTCCACCACGATTTTCACCATTGGATTCACTTTCGGCAGACTGACTAAATATTCCAATTCGGTGTTCGCCAAAATATAACCTTCCACGATCCAAAGCAGCAGCCCTTTAGACTTTGGTGGCAAGTTGGTCAACTGGGTATCAATAATCGGCGGCACAAACACCCGATCGCCTACAGCCGGATCAGCGGTAGCGCTCTTTTTGCCCAAGTGTGGTGGCCGAACCCCATGGACCCCCGTCAAGTACATACTGACATCCCCCATGCCGCGCGCACTCATCATCAGCGACACGTACCCACGCGATCGTAGTCGCCGTCGATAGCGCCCCTCGAATCCGCCCTCCAAGGGGACGTACACGCCCAATGCGCCATGAGTTTCGAGATCTCGTGAGATCTTGCCGCCCGTTGTGATAAGTGCCATAGAGTTAAGTCTAAACGTAAATTATGGGAGGGTTTTCTACTTCTTAGTGTAGTTGATTTAGTGTAATCAGTTTTTACCCCAAGGAAAAGAGATCTCAAGAATCTCACCATAACTTAAGTTTTACTCGACGTCGTGGGCTTCTAGTGATTTCCCCCCTTGACCCGACTCTAGCGGCTTCCTGAGATGGACACACCACAATGGTGTTACCGAGACGGTGTTACCAAGACTTGGCCCTGCACGATTGTATTATTGTGAATCAATATGTTACGTTTCTTTACAAGGAGCTTGATCGAATCATTCTCCTCCCAACACAGCAAGTTCGACCAGTCACAGTTATGTGGGCTGGTTTTTTGTGGACTATGGTGAATTGTGTTGATTGGGTTTATTTTCTGGCTGAATCTAAAGAAAATTTAGAAATTGAACAGAATTTAGAAATCTGTTCGACTCGGAATCTATTACTAGGACAAAGAGCGTGGTACTTTATTCTGTAGCGTTAGGACCATGAAATTTCTAACCTTAAATTTCTAACCTTGGACGGCATATGACGGCTTAGGGCATGGGAGAAGCGCAAAGTATAGATCAAGGTTTCGTTGATATCAGGTTCCCACCATCAAAGTCTGGAGAGTTGATTATGTCCGTCCGTTTATATATTGGCAATTTGCCCGAAGATATCACTCGTCAAGATTTGGAGACTGTGTTCTCTGAAGGCGGTGATGAGTCTGCTTCCGCTAAGTTGATTACCGATCGTAAAACTGGAAAATGTCGTGGGTTTGGATTCGTCACGGTGAAGACCGATGAAGAAGCGGATCAATTCATTGAAAAGTTCAATGGCGTTACCGTCAAAGAAACGGTCTTGAAAATTGAGAAGGCGCTTCCCCGTGCTAAAGAAGGTGAGGGAGATGCTCCGGCTGCACCTGTTTCTAACAATATCCCGGCCCCAATTTCCGCTGCAAACCGTACTCAAAGCAGTGGCGGCAGTGGAAACAAAGGGGGTGGTGGAAATCGTGGCGGTGGAAACAAAGGCGGTGGAAACAAAGGTGGCGGAAACAAAGATGGTGGTGGTGGAAATCGTAGCGGCGGCGGCGGTGCTAGCACTGACAATGGTGCATTCCAGCCCGATCCTCGTTGGGCGTCGGTACTTGAGCAACTCAAAGAGCAGTTGAGTGCTCAAGCTGTTGAATAAGGCTTAACCGATCGTAGTGTGGAATGAATTGGATAAGTCTCACGATGATCGGATTTGGTGGGACAATATGACGGGTGGAGGTTATCTTCCATCCGTTTTTAGTTGGGTTTGAGGGCGCGATCGTCTGTAGTTATTGACTGAATTGTAATAAATTATTTACTGAGGGGAAATTATATGGCAATTAAAAAGGGTGCAATGGTGAAAGCCATTCGTGAGAAGCTTGAAGGCAGCTTAGAAGCCCAAGCGAGTGATGCACGATTCCCGTCTTATTTATTTGAGAGTGCGGGTGAGGTGATGGATATTAAGGGGGATTATGCGTTTGTGAAATTTGGTAAAGTGGCAACCCCGAACATTTGGCTGCGGGTTGATCAGCTTGAAGACTTTTAACTTAAGTCACTTTTAATTCAAGGTTAACTACTAAAAAACGATCGCACATCATTCGGATGCACGATCGTTTTTTAATTTGAACTAGATTACAGAATCAGGCCCGGAGAATTTACGCTTCGTCTAATGCGGCAATTCCAGGAAGTACCTTACCTTCCAATAATTCAAGACTTGCGCCGCCGCCTGTCGAAATATGGCTCATTTGGTCAGCTAGTCCCACTTTTTCAACTGCCGCCACCGAGTCACCGCCGCCGATAATCGTGGTAGTGCCCGTTGGAGTGAGTTGAGCAAGCGTGTGGGCAATCGCTTCGGTGCCTTTGGCAAACTTATCGATTTCAAACACACCCATTGGTCCATTCCAGATAACAGACTTAACATCAGCCAAGGCCGCTTGGAAGGTCTTAATAGAGTCAGGACCAATGTCTAGACCCATCCAACCGTCAGGAATTGCGTCAACAGAAACAATTTGGGTATTGGCTTCAGCAGAGAACTTATCAGCGACTAAGACATCCGTTGGCAACAAGAACTGTACGCCCTTTGCTTTTGCTTTTGCTTCTAAGGTGCGGGCGAGTTCCAGTTTGTCGTCTTCTACTAACGAGCTGCCGACGGACATGCCGCGTGCTTTGTAGAAGGTGAAAATCATGCCGCCGCCCAAGAAAATCTTGTCAACTTTGTCGATCAAGGTTTCAATCACGCCGATTTTGCTGGAAACTTTGGAGCCGCCAACGATCGCCGCCAAAGGACGTTTGGGATTTTCGATTGCGTCCTGCAAGAACTTCAATTCTTTTTCAACCAAAAGCCCTGCAACACTAGGCGACAGATATTTTGTTACGCCTTCGGTAGAGGCATGGGCGCGGTGGGCGGTTCCAAATGCGTCGTTGACGTAGAGATCCGCGACGGAGGCTAGTTTTTTAGCAAATTCGGGATCGTTCTTTTCTTCTTCAGGATAGAAGCGAACATTTTCCAACAGCACAACATCGCCATTGTTCATCGCCGCGACCTTGGTTTCTGCTTCGTCGCCGATGCAATCGTCGGTCTTAACAACGGTCTGGCCCAATAATTCAGAAAGACGCTTGGCAACAGGAGTGAGCCGAAGAGCTTCGTCTACATCCTTTGGACGACCGAAGTGACTGGCTAAGATGACTTTTGCACCCTTGGAAGTGAGGGCTTGGATGGTGGGTAAGGCGGCGCGGATGCGGGTGTCGTCGGTGATGTTGCGATCGGAATCGACAGGAACATTGAAGTCACAACGAACAAATACGCGCTTACCAGTTAAGTCGGCTTCCGTTAGGGTTGCGATCGTCTTCTTAGCCACAGATTTATTCTCCTGATTAAAGTAAAGAGTAAAAGAATGAGTCTTTCTACTTACTCTCATCCTCTCATTATTTCGTTACATCGGTGACAGATTTTTTCATAATTATTTAAGGTTTATGGGATTCCCATTGATTCGATCGGTTCCTAGCCTAAAATATTAAATTAAAATAGAACGTAACCCGATCAATCCCACCTCCATGAACCAACCTCCCCAACGACCCAAAACTATCCTCACTCGGTTGATGCAGAATGGGGCCGATCGGATTCAGTTCGCCAAAATTAAGCTCAAAGAAAATGCCCGCGTTCCTGAACTCCGAATTCAGGGACCGGATGATGCAGAGCCTAAGGTTTACCCGCTGTTGGGGGAAAAATTTACGCTAGGCCGCAGCTCCAAAACCTCTGATATTGTCATTCCTAATCCGGTCGTCAGCACAACTCATGCCGTGGTTAGCCGCGATCGGAAACCTCGCAAAATTCTGGGCGTTATTCCCGGTCGTCAACGCTTTGCAATCCGGGATGAAAATTCGACGAATGGCATTTACAAAGGCAAAAAACGGCTCCGATCGACCATTCTCTACCATGGCGATATTCTCAATCTCGCGCCGACTGATCTGGAAGGCTCGGTACAAGTTGAGTATTATGATCCGCCGATTTGGTACATGCGTGTCCTCAGAATGGGCGTGTATGGATTGGCTGGAATTTCGACCTTAGTGGCAGGAAGTATGGCCCTTGCTTGGACCCAATTTTCGGTTTACCCCATTCCTAACACCGTCCAAGGCCCAACAATTGTCTATGCGAACGATGGACAAACGCCCCTCGCGCCAGTCCCGGTTAATCGCAGTCATGTGGATGTCAAGTCGTTGGCTAATGTGTCGAAATTTCTCCCGAAAGCGGTGATGGCTTCGGAGGATATTCGGTTTAATTGGCATGTGGGTGTGGATCCATTGGGTACAACACGGGCAATCGTGACGAATCTTCGCAGTGGCGGCATTAAGGAAGGAGCCAGCACCATTACCCAACAGCTCGCTCGGAACATCATGCGTGAGTATGTGGGGAGTGAGGATTCTGCTGGACGCAAATTTAAAGAAGCCATGGTGGCGCTGAAACTTGAGGCGACCTATAGCAAAGATGAGTTGATGCGGCTTTATTTGAGTCGAGTGTATTTGGGCTTTGGTAATTTTGGGTTTGAAGATGCAGCGCAGTTTTATTTTGGCAAGTCTGCGAAGGATTTGGATCTTAATGAATCCGCCACCTTAGCCGGAATTCTTCCCGCACCCAATGCATTCAATCCGGTTAAAGACTACGATACTGCCGTTGAATACCGGAACCGAGTGTTGGAACGGATGGCCGAGCATGGCATGGTTACCCCGGAAGAAGCAAGCCGTGCCCGTAGATCTCGGATTGATATCAGTCCGGCTGCCCAAAAAGCGATTTCCAGTACGATCGCACCTTATTATTACAGTCGAGTTCTGGACGAAATTAGTGAACGCTTGGGAAAGAATGTGGCCGAGGAGGGCAATTTTATTGTCACGACGGCCATGGATCCCAAAATGCAGCGCCAAGCTGAAAAATCTCTGGAGAATGCTATTGCATCTCGGGGTGGTGCGGGCGGCTATAGTCAAGGTGCGATCGTGACGTTGAATGCCCAGACGGGTGAAATCTTGGCGCTGGTCGGTGGCTATGATTACAAAGAAAGTCAATATAACCGGGCAACTCAAGCGGCCCGCCAACCGGGTTCTACATTTAAGATTTTCACCTACGCCGCAGCGCTTGAACAAGGTGCGTCGCCGTTTTCTAGTTATTCCTGCGCCCCGTTTAGTTGGGATGGTCAGGACTTTGGCAGTTGTGGTGGCGGGACGGTGGATATGCAAACTGCCGTAACGAATTCTTATAATCCGGTTGCGTTGCGGGTGGCGCAGGACGTGGGACTCGATCGGGTGGTGGATATGGCTAAACGCCTGGGAGTTAAATCAAAATTGAATGCGGTGCCGGGACTTGTTTTGGGGCAAAGTGAAACGACGGTTTTAGAGATGACTTCGGCGTTTGGTGTTTTGGCAAATTCTGGGGTTCAAACCCGATCGCGCACCATCCGAAAAATTATTGATAGTGGCGATTGTAAACAACCGAAATTAATCGAAACGTGTCGTGTAATTTATCCGAGTCAACGTCCTGAAGAAGCGACTGAAGTTTTAAAACCTGAAATCGCGAATCAAATGACGACGATGTTGCAAAATGTCGTGCGTAGCGGTACGACGGGTAACAGTAGTGCGGAAGCGGCTCAACTGTGGGGCGATTATATGCGGCAAGTAATGCGATGAGTCCAAATTTATATTTTATCTAGGACAGTTGCTCTAGGACAGTTGCGACAGGGCGATGTGGCCACGATCGTGGATCATCATCCCGTGAATGTTGGTGAAGATAGCCATGGCCGATCGATCGTCCCAACAATATAAAAACGATCGCACTTCCTCAACTATACTGATCGCACGATCGATCGTATTTCTGTTGTGAGGGACGATCGATTCAATGATCAAGATATTCCGATCGATATCATCTGGAGTTCTGTGACTCGAAACATTGGTTTTGTCTTCTTCTCTGTTGTGATAAATGCTTCTGCGCCGATCGATAATGCCGCTGCGATATGAAGAGCATCCATTCCCGCGATACCATACTTTCCGGCGATCGTCTGAGCTTGAGAGACAATTGCAACAATGTTATTTGCCCAATATTTCACATTGTCGAAAAAGGTTTGGTAAAAATCCTGTTCAGCAATTTGGCGTTGATAAATCGGTAGTCCTAAAAAGGAAAATATCTAGATGGTTGTTAGAAAGTAAATCAATGTCAGAGTCAAGCCCATCCTGCCCATCCTGCCAGTCGGTATCAGTGGTTAAAAACGGTAGAACAAGGCATGGGAAACAAAATTATAAATG
>JAPLHZ010000047.1 GCA_026389365.1 Cyanobacteriota bacterium | reverse complement strand
TGTGAATCGTCTCTTTCAACGCCTCACTCTCGACCTTAATGGGTATACGCGATTTCCAGCAACCTAAATTCCCTAGGATTGTCAATTGCCTTCAAACCACATCTAGCGTCCTCCACGGGAATTCTGGGAGAACCAGATTTAGCGGCTCATGCCTAATCAGGAGAATTTCCGCCATGGTTTCCACCTTTAAAATTCAAGCCGATCGCACCGCCATCACCGATGAAGAATTCGAGAAAATTTGTCGTGAAAATCGCGATCGTAAATTTGAACGCACCGCACAAGGAGAATTGGTGATCATGTCGCTAACCGGGGGAAGCACAGGCGAACGAAATGCAGAATTGAATGGACAGCTTTGGTTGTGGAATCGTCAAGCAAAATTGGGCCATATTTATGACTCGTCTACAGGATTTCGGTTGCCCAATGGTGCCATCCAATCGCCCGATGCAGCTTGGGTTTCCCAATCCAGGTGGGACGCATTAACCCCAGAGCAACGTAAAAAATGGGTGCCGCTCTGTCCTGATTTCGTGGTGGAACTCAAGTCTCCGTCGGACGATATCGCAGACTTACAAACCAAAATGCTGGAATATCAGGAAAATGGGCTGAAATTGGGTTGGTTAATCGATCCCGATCGGCAACTTGTCGAGGTGTATCAAGCCGATCGATCGATGGAGTTATTAAGCAATCCCGAAGAAATCTCAGCCGATGAAATTATGGCGGGTTTTGTGCTCAAATTGGCCGGAATTCTGACCCCATAATGACCGGGCTAAAGTCTAGTAAAACCGGGGTGTGGACTGGTTTACGATCTTTTCGTGCAAATCCGGATAAGTGGAGTACCATTCTCTCACCTCAGCAAGTTTATAAAGACTTGGGTAATTAGTTTTTCGGTTCAAGAGTAAGTGTGAGTCATGGTTTATCAAGCGGACGATCGGTCAGAACTATCATCAGAAGCAACAATGGTGGAGTTAGCGCAGGGCGGTCATTTGCCATCGCTAAATGCTTGGCTTAATCAGCGTTTAGCCACTCACCGATTGCGGACCAAACTGAGCTATGTTCGTCCCGGTTATGTTCGTATTTCAATCGCCCTGCGCCCCTCAGCCAAAGTTTCCGCAAAAAATCCGTCCTTCCAAAAACGCCTAACTCGACTGATCTGTCATCAACTTTGGATCCTCAATTCTGACGTGCTAGATGGGGCTTATATTGTTGTGTCCTATGTTGGCAAGCCTAGTATTTTGTGGAAACAATCTGTTCGCATTACGTCTCCTGCCCGCAAAGCCGTGATTGCTGCGGCCCAAGCCAATACCCAGGCTAATCCAGATCAATCGAACGTGACCCGATCGCCCCAGCATCTCAATCGGGCATTACGTCAGGCGACTCAGAAACGTAAGCAATTCCAACTGCTACGATCGATGATGATTAGTGGATCATCCGCCGCTGCATTTATGATGGGCTGTTGGCTCGGATATGCTGATGCACCCGCAGAACAAACATCAGCCTCTGCGTCCAACGGCATGGTTCAAGTATCCAAGCAGGGGAATGGAACGGTTAAGACTGCCCTTGAAACGATCGCCGTTGTCCCGCATAAGACCCAAAGCGCAGGCCCAGCGGTCAATCTTATATTTGGTGGAGACGTGACATTGACTGATGCCTACACGGATAAGGTGGGCAAAAATCATAAATGGGCGTTTTCCCAACTTGAAGAATTTCGCCAAGCCGATGTCAGCATGGTCAATCTGGAAGCCCCATTCACCACTGCCGCCCAGCCACTTCCAGGTAAAACATTCAATTTCAAAGCGCCAATTGAGAATGTTCAAGTTTTGCAAAGTGGTGGCATAGATATTGTTAATTTGGCCAACAATCACGCGATGGATTACCAAAGCGCAGGTCTACTTGAAACGACTCAAACCTTACAAAAAGCTGGCATTCAATCGATCGGAGCTGGGGAAAATATCAAAGCCGCTCGTCGTCCGGTGATTATGGATGTGAAAGGCAAAAAAGTTGCGTATCTGGGTTATTACGATGCAGATCTTCATGCTGCAACGGCCCAAGGTGCTGGGACAAATCCTCGCCATAACGATCGGGTGGCAGCCGACATTAAAGCCCTTCGCCCGGAAGTGGACTGGATTGTCGTTAATTACCATTGGGGCGAAGAACTGGTAAAATATCCCGGCGATTGGCAAATTGATCTGGCTCGGTTTACCGTTGATCAAGGTGCGGATCTAGTGGTTGGCCATCATCCCCATGTGCTTCAGGGCGCGGAAGTTTACAAAGGTCGTCCAATTGTCTATTCGTTGGGCAACTTTATTTTTGGCGGAAATTCGACCAGCGACTATGACACGGCAGCGCTTAAGGTTTCGCTGAAAGATCAGCAAATGCGGGTGGAATTTCTTCCGATTCAGGTTCGTGGTTATCAGCCTCGTGTTGTAAATGGTCAAGCTGGGCAGCAAATCTTAGGCCAAATTACCGGGGTTTCAGATATTTTCCAACAGCCTATGACAGGGACCATGACGCTGAATACCACGACCAATCAAGTGGTCCCGATCGAAGCTGCCAAACCGACTGCTGCCGATGGAACTCCGACGATCGCTCCGACTGAGCCGATGGTTCCAGCGAACCCCCCCAGTTCGGAGTCAAAGTCTGGCCCTAATTCTGAGGCCAAGCCTGAGGCCAAGACGGATGCTAAACCTGAGGTTGAAAAAACACCTGATCCTGAAAATCCTTGGAGTCAAGATTCATTCATTAGCGGCCCTAATAAAGGTGAGAAACTCTTGAAACCCCACAGTGCCTTGCCTCAGGAATTCGACACGGATGGCAAATCCATTATCAAGACCGCTGCTTTAAAGGACGTGACGATTGATGCTTCTGACGCAGATAAAGCTGAGGATCGGATAGTGGGTGTTCCTGAACCTGTAGCTGTGGTTGCTCCTGAGGTCTCCCGCACTAGCCTGGAACCCATGAGAAAGCATTACGCTGAATCCGTCACTCACCCGAATAGCATTCAAGTTGCGGTCAATCCCTAAAAGACTCCATCATCAGCAAAATGAGTCGGTTACTCTCCTGTAAAATGCAACAAGTCTCGTTAAAGGTTTTTTGCATGTACACGGTCAAATCCCAACTTCCAGATGCAAATTCTGCCTATCAAACGCCTGTCTATTGGCTTAAGGATAGTGAGGCGGATAGCTCGATCGCGGTGTTGCCCGATCGGGGCGGGATTCTGACTGAATGGATCCATCAAGGGAAAAATATTTTTTATCTCGATTGGGAACGCTATCAAGACCCCAAAATGTCGATTCGGGGCGGTAATCCTATTCTCTTCCCGATTTGTGGCAATCTTCCCGACAACCACTACACCGAAAACGGTATTTCCTACAATCTTGGGCAACATGGGTTTGCTCGCAACATGGTCTGGACCGTCACCGACACGGAGACCGAAGATGGTGCAAGCATTACCTTAAGTCTGGGTCACACGCCTGAAACCTTGGTGGTGTATCCCTTTGAATTTGATTTGAGATATACCTACAAAATCAAAGGCAATGTACTAGTAATCGACACCGCATTTACAAATTTGAGCGATCGGCCCATGCCCTTTAGTGCAGGATTTCATCCTTATTTTCCGGCTGCTGACAAATCCAAATTACAATTTGAGATTCCGGCCCAAACTGCGATCGTTGATCAAAAAACTCAAACTAAAAAACCATTCAACAACAGTTTCGACTTCGCGGTTGCCGAAATTGACTGGTGCTTCGACGAACTCACAGGCACCACTGCCATTGTCACCGACCAAGCGGCCCAGACGAAACTCACATTGCAATATGACAAAGAATATTCTACCCTCGTCTTCTGGACTCTTAAAGACAAGGAATTCTATTGCTTAGAGCCGTGGAGTGCGCCCCGTAATGCCATGAATACAGGTAATCATCTGCTGTCCTTGGCTCCGGGCGAAACCCGATCGCTCCGGTTTATCATGACAATTGAGCCGATCGCTTAACTGATGTTACTTAAGTGATAATGCTTAAGTAACATTTAGGCCATGTTTCAGTATAGAGATTTAAAATAAAAGTACTGTCGTATAGTGCGGCAGTACGCGCCAATTGGACTGGGAAAGGTTTCATGATTACTGCTTTGATTGTGCTAATTGGGATTGGAATTGTGGGTTGGGGATATTGGAAATCCAGATCTAATGGCGAACTAGGACTCTATACCTGGCTCCAATCGGTCATGCTTCTGCTGCCATGGGTCGTCTTTTTTGGACTTTTTTCAGCGGGAATGTATCTAGATTTAGCCGGAATGCTCGTTCTATTTGTTGCGTCAACTGCTGGCTATGTTGTTGTCGGGAACAAAATTCGGACGATCGCTCCAGAAGAACTCGCAAGACGTGCCGAAGCCCTGATCAAAGCCCGCACTGAGGTTGATGCTCCAAAAGAATCGATAGACACAAAATCGACAGATACAGGTACTTCACCGAGTCCATCGCCGCAGATCGAACCCAACAGTATTGTCCCGATTCCCAATGAGGATTTACAGTTGATTCGTGGGATTTTTGGCCTAGATACCTTCTTTGCCACCGAAACCTTACCCTTCCAAGATGGGGTGGTATTCAATGGCAATCTGCGCGGTGAACTGAATTCGACCTTCGATAAACTCACCATCAAACTCGCCGAACAAGTGAACGATCGTTATCGCCTATTCTTGATCGAAAACAATGAGCTTCGGCCCACGATCGTCGTTCTCCCCAGCAGCAATGATCCGAAACCATTAACGCCGCCGCAACAACTTCTTGCCGTCGTTTTGTTTTTTGTCACGATCGCCACTTGCTGTGAAACCGCCGGAATCTTGCAAGGCTTTGATTTTTATGTCTCCCTCAACAGATACCGGGAAGTCTTGCCCATTGGGTTAGGCATAACTTCGATATTAGTCGCCCATGAACTTGGCCATTGGTTCATGGCTCGTCGGTATGATGTCAAACTCAGCCTGCCATTTTTTCTGCCCACTTGGGAAATCGGAGCTTTTGGTGCACTAACCAATTTTCAATCCATTCTCAAAACCCGCAATGTGTTGTTTGATATTGCGATCGCAGGTCCAGCAGCAGGTGGATTATTATCCTTTGGCCTATTACTCACCGGACTAATATTGTCTACCGAAACCAGTCAATTCAAAGTACCAACCGAATTTTTTGAGGGATCGGTATTGGTGGGAACAATGGCACGGGTTATCTTGGGCAACGCCGTCCAGAATGAAACAGTCAACGTCAATCCCATGGTTATTCTAGGTTGGCTGGGCTTGGTAATTAACGCCATTAACCTAATGCCGGCGGGTCGTCTCGATGGAGGCCGGATTATCCAAGCCATCTACGGACGTAAAATTGCAAACAGGGCGACAACCGCGACGCTGATTATCTTGACCCTAGTTTCGTTGGTGAATCCATTGGCGCTGTACTGGGCGATCGTCATCTTATTCCTCCAACGGAATCTAGAACGCCCCAGTCTAAATGAACTCACCGAACCCGACGATACTCGCGCCGCATTTGCCTTACTGAGCTTGTTTCTAATGATCACCGTTCTGCTGCCACTGACCCCGAGTCTTGCAGGACGCTTAGGATTCCATATTTAGGATTCCACATTTAATCATCTAGCTAATGATCTGGCCAGAGATTTACTGGTATTCCCCGAAATGCGGTATTGATTGAGTGTTAACCTCCGCATTTCTGGGTACTGTAAATACGAAGGCTTTATGAAGTAGCCTATGGATACCCGCCCGCCGGAAAAACTGAAAATGTTGATTGTGGACGATGAGCGAGATAACTTAGACCTGCTCTATCGAAGGTTTCGGCTCGACTTCCAGGTCTTACGATCGGAAAGTGCCATCTCAGCCTTAGCACTGCTAGAGAAACATGGTGAAGTTGCGATTATTATTTCTGACCAACGAATGCCTGAAATGTTGGGTACCGAGTTTCTGGGTCTCGTCGCCGATCGCTTTCCCGACACGATTCGGATTGTGTTGACGGCCTACACCGATGTGAAAGATTTAGTTGATGCCATCAACTCCGGCAAGGTATTTAAATACATCACTAAACCCTGGAACCCACAGCAGCTTCAGGCCGTGATCGAACAAGCCGCCGAGACTTATCAAGTTTTGAAACAGCGGACCGATGAACTGCGCCGATCGTTGCGTCGTGAATCATTATTTAACGTCGTCATCACCGCCATTCGCGAGTCTTTGGACTACCGCAGTATGCTCCAAACGTTTGTGCAAGCTGTGCAGAAAGCGTTTAATGCTGACACTTGTATTCTGTATCCGGTCGAAAGTGGGATTCAGATTACCCAGCCCATTTCGGCTCAAGAAACAGCGGTGCCAACCCGTTCAGATGCCTACAGACTAGATTCAGATCTGCAAGATTTACTCCAAAATATTTTCTGTCAACCTGTATCCATCAATACGGATGTCAAGTCTTTTCACCTGAAGTCGTCTTATGCTGATGAGGCGACCCTCGATCGATCGGCTTCTGTCAATTCGATCGATCGTATCGTCCTCCCCTGTATCTATAAAGGCTGCTTATTAGGCATTCTCACCCTGAGCCGTGCTGAAACCGATTGGTCTGGGGAAGATGTAAAATTGTTGGAAATGGTGGTGGAGCAGGCGGCGATCGCAATTTCACAAGCCAAACTCTACCAGCAAACTCAAGAGCAAGCCGAACAAATGCGGGCCGACCTCTCAGTAGCCCGCCAAGTCCAAAACAACCTCCTCCGCCAAACCCTCCCCACTAATGATAGACTTCGGGTCCAAGCTTGCTGTCATCCAGCACGGGAAGTGGGGGGTGACTTTTTTGAGGTGTACCAACATCCCCAAGGGGATCTCTGGTTAGCGGTAGGTGATGTTTCGGGCAAAGGGGTTCCGGCAGCGCTATTCATGGCCAGCGCCATTTCTGTCTTGCGTCGTGAACTAGGCCAAGAAGTTTCCCCTAATCCATCAGAGGTCATGGCGAATCTTAACCATATTCTGTTTGACGATTTAGTCAGTACCAACCGTTTCATTACGATGATTCTGGCTCGTTACCGTCATGGAACCGGACAGATGATGTATGCAAATGCAGGGCATTTATATCCTATGAAATATTCCTCAAATTGCTCTGATCTAGTGGAGCCGGAATATCCCACTACGCGAGGCATTCCCCTCGGCATCCGATCGAATTGGGTTGCGCCAACGGGAGACCTTACTCTTGCCTCTGGCGATGTATTTCTGTTGATGAGTGATGGCATTACTGAAGCAACAATGCGGGACGGCCAAGACTTGGAAATCCTTCCTGGTACTGATATTCCGACGATGATGTTGCAGCAATCTGGACTGTGGAAACTCCTGAGAAAAGAAGGGGCGACCATTGACCTGAAGCATCTTCTCCAGGAAATCCGCAACAAAACTATCACCCAAGAAGACGATCAAACCATCCTCTCTCTGGAGGTGCTCTAACCATGAAAACCGAATTGCACTTGCCCAGTGACTTACGCTTTCTAAGCGTCGCGGAGGAATGGTTATTCAGCACTCTGAAAGTCTCTTTGGGTGATGAAGTCGATTGGACTCGTCAAACGGGACGATTACGTCTTGCTCTCGTGGAAGCGTATTCCAATGTGGTTCGTCATGCTCACCGTGAACAGCCGAATATTCCAATTATTTTGAAGTTAGAACTGCGCGATCGTGAGTTATCGCTGGAAATTTGGGATCAAGGACAGGGGTATAATCCCTCGGGTTATGAAGTGCCGTCTCCCCAAGATAAGCAAGAACATGGTTATGGGTGGCTAATTTTGAATCGTTTAATGGATCGTGTGGAGTATCGATTGCATGTGGATGGTAGTAATTGCTTAAAGCTAGAGACAAATCTCCCTCGTCTATAAAGCACGTCTGAGGTAGAGTCAGCATCAGTTTAAATACAAACCTGTCAAGCTCTTTTTCTGGATTATTTTTTCTGGATTGAACGTGGGAACACCACACAACTAAATCCCCGATCGTTCCAATATTCTGGGAACGATCGGGGACTTTGAGTTTGATAAGTTATTCGAGACTATGCCCCGACCGACTCTTTAGCGGCATAGAGAACTTCGGTAGTAATTTCCAGGAAGCCACGATCGCGGGCAAATTTTTCGGTATTCCGCTTCACTTTCCCACGGACAAAGCCCGGAATTTTGTTTAATTCGGCCATGCCATCACGGGTCCAGGTCATATCCGAATTACTAGTCATTTCCTTGGTTGTTGCCTCTTTAGTATCGTGTCCGCCGAATATTTCTAAGAGGTGGTCTTCCATACCCAAGGTGAATGAATTGTAAATCAAGTCCACCAATTGATTTGTCCCTTCGTAGCCCAACATTGGTTTGTAGCCAACCGGGAAATTTTGGACGTGAATGGGGGCCGAAATGACACCGCAGGGAATGTCAAGCCGCTTGCCCACATGGCGTTCCATTTGGGTGCCGAAAATTGCAGCAGGTTCACTTTTTGCGATCGCATCCCCCACAACAGCATGTTCATCCGTGATTAATACTTCATCACAATAGGGTCCGACTTCATTACGGAACCATTCTTCTTCGTATTTACAAAAGGTGCCAGCCCAGAGAACATGAATCCCCATTTCTCGGGAAAGAATCTTAGTAATTGCGGCGGCGTGGGTGGCATCGCCGTAGACGACGGCTTGTTTACCTGTGAGATTTTGGCAATCGATCGATCGGGAGAACCAAGCAGCTTGTGAAACAAATCGAGTTTTCTCATCAATAAATGGTTCAAAATCGACTGGATTATCAGGATTTTTAGTATTTAAAATTTGCTGGATTGCTCGAATAAATCGTGCCGTTTCAACAATGCCCATGGGCGTAATGTCGATGCAAGGTTGATCGAATTCAGTTTTGAGATAGGTTGCGGTCAGTGGCCCGAGTTCTCGGTAGGGGGTGACATTGAACCAGGCGCGGGGCAAGGTTTTTAAGTCTAGGACCGATGCGCCTTCTGGAAAGACCATATTGACTTCAATGCCCAATTCGCCCATGAGTTTTTTCAGTTCCGTGCAATCATGGTTGTTATGAAAGGCTAGGGTTGAAATACCAATAATATTGACTGATGGTTTGGCGCTTCGTTCTGTTATTAAGTCACCTTTGCGCCTTGCTTTTTCAATATAATACTGAACAATTTGATGTAAGGTCCGATCGGCGGCTTGCAGTTCATTGACCCGATAATGATTGACATCGGCCAGTAAGACATCACATTTGGCATCGAGTTCAGCACGTTCGACGAAGTTTGCTAGGTCTTCTTGGAGAATGCTGGAGGTGCAAGTGGGGGTGAGAACAATTAGATCAGGATGTTCTTCAGCGTCTTTGCGGGTGATGTTATCGACGACTTTTTCCTGTGATCCCCGTGCGAGGACATTTCGATCGACGACGCTGGTGGTGACGGGCGTGAAGTTACGATCGCGTTCTAGCATCGATCGCATGACGTTGAAGTAGTCATCGCCAATGGGGGCGTGCATGATGGCATGAACATTTTTAAAGGAGCTGGCCACACGCAAGGTTCCAATGTGGGCTGGGCCTGCATACATCCAATAAGCGAGTTTCATAAAGCGCAGTCTCCAAGAAGAACGGATAAGTTTAACGGGCGCGATCGGACGGCTGTAGTGGAAGTTCGATGCTGCGCTTGATAACCTATGTATTGTCTGGGAGGCGAGGACCACTTTTGCAAGATTCGGTGAGAATCTTTAGATTTCGATCGGTTTAAACCGTGCACGACCACAATTCTCAATGGGAAATATCAATTAATTGTTTTATATCTTGATATTTCTAAACTATATATTGCTAAGCTATCGCCCCAATTGATTCGGAATACCCATGCAGCCACCGGGAACGGTCGATCGGGTTTTCTCTCCGCCCCATCGGCAAATGTAGCAGCGTTGGTCTTCGGAAATGTCTTCGGCATTGGTGAAATCAGCATTTTCCACCACGGCTCCAGTATGTTCCCCGGTCCGGTAATTGGGTGCTTCGGTGCGGCTGCGAGGCGAAGCAGTCTCCGGGTTGCCGTAGTAGAGACGTGCGCCGTTTAAATCGGAGTTGCTGAGGTTTGCACCGACTAAGATCGATCGCGACAGATTAGATTTGACCAGTTCACAATTGCTTAGATTTACCCGAATTAGATTGGCCTCGCTGAAATCTACCCAACGCAGATCACTATCTTCTAAACTCGAACCCGCCAGCATTACGCCCAAATCAACGACCCGAGTGCCATTGTTGCGATCTTCCGCATACCCGCCCATTCCATCTAAAATCGGGCGACCCAATCGTTGATCGCGTTTGAGGGGTGACAGTAGTTTTGCCCGTGAGAGAAACCGCAGAATCTTGGCTTTCCCGATCGCATCTACACTACTAAAAATTGCGGCGGTACGGCCTTCTGCGATCGCTCTTTCTTGGGGCCAGTCTTCGAGTAGTCCTTCGTCATCCAATACTAAATCAGAAATACCTTGGAAATAAGTATCAATGGTTTGCTGTTGAGTAATTGTATTTTGTTGAATGGTTAAATCTTTTGAAATAACGTATTGTCGCCATGCCACATATACGGCTAATACGGCAATTAAAATTTGTCCCAATGCGCCAAATACTTCGCCCAATGCCCCGATCGCATCCCAATTTGCATCTGCTAACTGAAACGAAATCCATCGACTTGCCCCAAAGGATTGCAATAATCCCACCAGCCCAAACCCTAACCCGAGCGAGGCCAACAAGACACCGCCATCTTTCGGGGAAATGAGTTCGGTTAGACTCGATTTGACCGAGGGATAAAAGATACGGCCTGACATGATGATGGCAATGAGAGAGCCGACGATCGTGACCATGCGATTTTCCAGGAATACTCCGAGGAGCAAGATTGGGATCGACAGTAACAATACAATCAACATCGTTTTGAGACTGGGCGCGTTCTCATCTAGGTCTGCTGCTGATTGGTCGAAGCTGGATTTAGAGGGGACGGTATTCATGGGATGACATGGCGCAAGACTAGGTTTATGGTACCTTAAGCCTTTGCAATGGACCTATACTTATTGTCTACCGAATCTGAGTATCGAGTTTTAAAACCACATGGCAATTCTGCAACAATTTCAAGCTGAACTCGGACGCGCCTGGATTCAATTCAAACGCTATCCAGCAGAATCCATTGGTGGCATTTTTATTACGACGAGCATTTTTTATGGGTTGTTTTTGAGTGCGAAGTATATTGCGGGTCCGACGCTCCAGTTTGGCGATCGGTTAGATTCAGTGATTGTGGGTTATGTGTTGTGGTCGCTTGTGTTGTTTGTGGGGGCGAGTATTGTCGGGACGTTGCAGGATGAGGCGCAGACGGGGACGCTGGAGCAGTTGTTTTTGTCGTCTATGGGGGCGCGTCGAGTTTTTCTGTTGCGGGCGATCGCAAGTCTATGTATTCAATTAATTCTAATTACGATCATTTTGACGATCATTATGGTGTTGACGGGACGCTATTTAACCTTTACGCCAGCGGTACTTCCAGCGTTGGCAGTCGTGTTACTTCCGGCCTATGGATTAGCGTTTTTTATGGGTTCGATCGCATTGTTATTTAAGCGCGTTCAACAGTTTTTAGGGATTCTTCAGTTTGGCTATTTATTTTTACTCACAGCACCCACCGAAGAATGGACGGGAACGGGGAAGATTGTTGGCTGGTTGTTGCCCATGAGTCCGGGGGCGGGGTTGTTACGGTCGTTGATGGCCAAGAATTTGCCTTGGGATTGGGGGCAGTTTTCCATTGCATTGTTAAATGGGTTAGGCTATTTTGCGATCGGTTGGACGACGTTTTATATTGCAGAACGAGAAACCAAACGACGAGGACGGTTGGGGGGATATTAGGAATTCTAGACAAATCTTTACATGCGTCCCCACAAAGGAGACAGCTAGAGGGATCACCGCCAACAATATGAGAATTAGAATTTAAGATGTCAGACTTTGTTAACTTATCTTGAGATAACAACCGATCGTCACATCATTTTGTAAAAATGAATACAGAAATTAGTTTTTAGGATTTCCTCAACTTAACTGAGGAAGATTATTTTGACGAGTTTGATGATTTTGAAATGGAGAAAGCTGATGTCTCTTCAAGCAGTTTTAGATTATGTCCCCGTATCGTCCCTAGAAAAGACGAGCGCGATCGATTGGAACCCGGTTTGTCACATCACTTACGATAGAGATACTTGGGTTAAGTTGGTCCAGCCTCCGAGTGCCTATGCCTTTGATGAAGCTAAGTTAATCTGTCAGGATTCATCCACCACTTGGATCGTCTGGGTTCCGGATCACGGTGAAGTGACGTTAGATCGGAGTGATTTTTATTGTTAGCCTCTGTTAATTTCAACCGCTAAGATATACCAAGGCCCACAGATTACTATCACGCAAACAACAATGAGAGTAAGCCGGGTTTATTGGGCGATCGATTGGATCTCCGTTAGTCCTCCCTCACCTTCGGGCGATGCGTCAAACCTACATGCAATTCCTTAAGTTCTTTATCTTCAATACTTGAAGGTTCATTGGGAATTGATTTTCAGAAATGGTCTTAGGCTAATACCCGATCGGCGAGGCGAACAAAATTCGCTAACAACGCCATTCCGCTGTCCGATGATTTTTCAGGATGGAACTGGACGGCCATCAGATTTTTGTGAGCAATAGCGGCAGCGATCGTCTGGGTTCCATGGGTGATGGTAGCGGCAATCATGGATGATTCAGTTGGATCCACATAATAAGAATGGACAAAATACATCCAACTTTCTTCAGGTGTGGCCTTCCAAAGCGGCGCTTGGGGCTGAGTGAGATGAAGCTGGTTCCAGCCCATGTGGGGAATACGAATGCCCGGTTCTGGCTCGAATTTACGCACCCGTCCCGGCACAATGCCCAATCCCGGATCATTCCCCTCATCACTCGATTCAAACAGCACTTGCAATCCCATACATATGCCGAGAAACGGTTTACCCGACGCGATCGCATCTTTAATCGGCTGCTCTAACTGGTGCGATCGAATACTTTGTAATGTCGGATCCCAAGCGCCCACACCCGGTAATAAAATGCCATCCGCCTGAACCAACACTGACGCTGAATCAGTGACGATCGCCTCTCCACCTGCGGCTTCTACCCCTTTACAAGCAGAATGCAAATTCCCAGCATCGTAATCAATAACTGCAATGACGGCCATAATTTCTCTGCTTAATTTGACTGAATGTTTAGGGCACTATTTTAAAAATACCATTTTTTGAACACCTAAAAAGTACTTCATGCCCATATCAGGATTCAATCAAATATCAAGAAATATCACGCGAATCTAAAAGATTTTGAATTGGGCACTATACCGCTAGCTAAAATGCTATGTTGTTTACATCACCTCAATAAATTGAACGCAGCAGACAGAACTTTTACGTAACGCAGCACATTCGATTCTAACGTTGATTTTTTCCATACTTGTCAGGAAGAGTTGATTTCAGAATTGGTTTTTGAGTTCTATAGGTAACGCATTCAAGAACATTGAGAGGTGCTTCATCAGTCTAAATAGTGAGACGGCTTCTGTTTCAGGGTTTGAGTGATATATCCTCGCCTTGCCGTTATAGCGATTTAGGAATGTATGAAGCGGATTTGATTGCTCGAATTTCATTTTTTTAGCGGAGTTAAGGCTTATGAAGCTTGTGATCCAGGGTAAAAACATCGAAATCACGAATGCGATTCGTGAGTATGCCAATCAGAAAATAGAAAAGGCAACGCTTCACACCAATTCATTATTATCTGAGATTAATGTCGATCTCTCAGTCGAGAAAAATCCAAAGGTGTTTCCCAGTAAGCAGACCGCAGAGGTGACAATTTTTGTAAATGGTTCCGTCGTCCGCGCCCAAGAAAGCAATGAAAATCTCTACACGAGTATTGATTTGGTCGCCGATAAGATTGCACGGCAATTGAAAAAGTACAAAGAACGCCGTCGTAATTCCCATCAAGAGCCTGTAAAAGAAATATTGGCGATGGAATCAGACCAGCCCTTAATGAATTTAACGGATCTGCAACACCGCGAGCCTCAGTTACCAGCCGAAGTGGTGAGGATGAAGTATTTTTCAATGCCCGAGATGACTATAGAAGAAGCTCTCGGCCATCTTCAAGTCATTGATCATGATTTTTATATGTTCCGCAATATAGAAACCAGTGAAATTAATGTGATTTATGAACGTAATCACAATGGTTATGGTGTGATTCAACCGCGTAAAAATGGTAAATCAAATAATGCTGATCCCGCAGAGGAAATGACTCACGCTCTTGGTGCGATGGATCTGTAGTCTCTATGGATGTGTAGATTTCTCTGTATCCCGTCTGAAAATAAAATCTCCAGACGGGACACAAATATCTATTTAACTAAAGCAATCTATTTAACTAAAGCACTAGTTAATTAAATCACGCAATAGATTTGCAACTTGTTGGGCGCTATCGGGAACTGCTAAAGATTTGGCTGCCGATCGCATTGCATCTTTGCGGGCGATCGAATCTGGCTCAGTTCCAAGTAAGTCTAAAACGGTTGTCTCTAATGTTTCGGGAAGCAATTCCGCTTGTCGGAACATTTCGGCGGCACCTACTTTGACAAACTCTTTTGCATTGTGCGCTTGATGATCTTCTGCTGCATAGGGATAGGGCACCAAAATTGATGGCGTATGAGTCATAGCCAATTCAGTCAACGTCCCCGCGCCAGACCTGCTAATTACCAAATCAGCACGAGAAAATAATGCCGCCATATGGGAATAGAAGGGCACCGATCGGTATTGCGGATGGCTTAAACTATTAGAATTTGGGTCCGATTCTCCAGTTTGATGGACCAGCCAAATCCCCTGTTCAAACCATTTTGGGGCCGCTTGACGCACAATCTGGCTCAATGCCACCGCTCCTTGACTGCCCCCCACCATCACCACCAAGGGCACGCCATCAGGAATGTCTAAGCCTTCAAGTGGACCAGGATTAGTGAGGAACTGCGATCGCACCGGAGTCCCTGTGACAATAGTCTTCGCGTTAAGTGACTGAGCGGCAACCGCAAACCCTAAGGCCACCACCGTACACCAGGGCGCAAAAAAACGAGTCACTTTTCCAGGCAGCGCATTCGATTCGTGTAGCACAACGGGAATTCCGAGAGACCTGGCCGCAATGATTGCCGGGGCAGAAATATATCCACCTGTAGTAAAAACACCTTGGAATTTCCCGCGTTTAAGGAGTTTACGCACCGTTTGAATCGAGATTAGCAATCGCCAAATTGTTTTTATCGTACTTAGCCCCGGCTTACCCTGAAATCCAGCAACCTTAACAGTATGAAGCGGATACTTGCCACCAATCAGCTTCACCTCCATACGATCGGGCACCCCAAGCCATTCGATATGGTAGTCGGTAAGTTGTTCGGCGATCGCAACAGCCGGGAAAACATGGCCACCCGTTCCACTGGCCGCGATCAAAAGACGGGTTTGAGGCGAATTAGACACAAATCAGACCGAATTTTTTTGCTGACAATAGGCATTCTACTATCGATAGTAGACCGCTTAGTCATTAGTAGCTCGATCGCTGTCTGCTTTGCCCCTAGCTCCCCTATACTGAAATAGAATGCCTTTTGGCAGGCCCACCATCAGACAGGATGACGTTGTGATTATCGCTCGACTCTGGACTCTTTCCACCGCTGCTTTTCTCGCATTCATTCCCCTGAGCGTGAATGCAGCCGTTACATCCCCCAGCCAGAGCCTAGTGATTGCCCTAGACTCTGCTCTCAATGCGAAAAACCTTGGGGCCATCTCTGAGCTATTAACTCCCGACTATACCCATGACGATGGTTACACGCGTGAGACTTTGCCCCAAGCTCTACAGCGCCTTTGGAAGCAATATCCCAACCTAACCTACAAAACCGAGATTATTAGCAGTGATATGAATGGGGAGACCGAAACGATCGAAACCCTAACCACCATTAACGGTCGCCGCAGTAATCCCTCAGGCCAACTTTGGAAAATAACGGGCACCATCCGATCGCAACAGGTTGTCCAAGCCAATCGCATCCGATCGCAATCTATTTTGTCAGAACAAACGCGAATCACCATAGGAGAAAAGCCGCCAACCGTCATGGTGAATTTGCCAGACACGGTTACGGTGGGGAAAGCGTACAAGTACGAAGCGGTGATTCAAGAACCGATTAATGATGATTTATTTATGGGGACAGTGTTCGACAATCCCGTGTCGCCCACGCTATTGAACCAAAAGCAATTACAGCTTCAACTTCCCTCCATTGCTGAATTACTTAGCGGTCGCACCCGCAGAACACCAGCCGTAACCAACAGCAACCAGACTGTAAGACTAAGTCGTCTAGCATCGGGTGGGTTTTTCAAAATTGGTACTGCATCCAAAGTGCCTGAAACTCGGTGGATCTCGGCAGTGCTAGCCCGTCATGAGGGCGGAATTACGATCGCAACCCATCGTCTACGCACAGTACGATAGAAGTGCGGTATTACAGTCGGTCACAATGACGTTCTAGAGATTCAATCATCTATTCAAATCGAGCGCCAGAATTTAGGGCCAGAATCTAGGATAAGTATATGCCGAGAGATCTCCGGGGTTTCATTGAACAACTCGAAGCCAAAGGGCAATTGCGGCGAATTACAGCGCCTGTGGATACGGATTTAGAAATTGCTGAGATTGCCCAACGAATGCTGCAATGCGGTGGGCCGGGATTATTGTTTGAGAATGTCAAAGGTTCTCCTTATCCTGTCGCCGTAAACTTAATGGGCACGGTCGATCGAATCACTTGGGCCATGAATATGGAATCAGTGGACGATCTCGAAGCCATGGGTAAGAAACTCGCCCTATTGTATCAACCTCGTCCACCTAAAAAGATTAAACAAGCATTTGATCTTGGAAAGGTTTTGTTTGATGTATTAAAAGCGAAACCTGATTTAGATTTGTTTCCAGTTTGTCAACAGATTGTTCTCAAAGATGATGAGGTTGATCTGCATCAAATTCCAATGCTGAAAGTTTATCCCGGTGATGCGGGAAAAGTAGTCACACTGGGGTTAATGATTACGAAAGATCCAGAAACCAAAATTCCAAATATTGGCGTTTATCGGCTACAGCTTCAAGACAAGAACACCATGACGGTGCAATGGTTGTCCGTGCGAGGAGCAACACGACATTTGCGGAAAGCGGCAGAAATGGGGAAATCTTTGGAAGTGGCAGTGGCGATCGGAGTTGATCCGATCGTGATTATGGCAGCGGCCACTCCCTTGCCATTGGATATGTCTGAATGGTTATTTGCTGGATTGTATAGTGGTTCGGGCATTCATCTGGCTAAATGCAAAACGGTAGATTTAGAAGTTCCAGCGAATTCTGAATTTGTATTAGAAGGGACGATTACCCCCGGTGAGACGGCGATCGATGGTCCGGCGGGCGACCATATGGGGTATTACGGTCCGGTGCGTGAGAATGCGCCATTGGTGCGATTCCATTGTATGACGCACCGCAAAAACCCGATTTATATGACCAGTTTCAGCGGTCGTCCCCCCAAGGAAGATGCGATGATGGCGATCGCTCTCAACCGCATTTATACCCCGATTCTGCGGCAACAAGTGCCAGAGATTCAAGATTTCTTTTTGCCCATGGAATCCCTATCTTATAAGGCTGCGATTTTATCAATTGATAAGTCTTATCCAGGACAAGCACGTCGAGCGGCACTGGCCTTCTGGAGTGCATTGCCCCAGTTTACTTATACTAAATTTGTCATCGTTGTAGATAAGGATATTAATATCCGAGATCCGCGTGCGGTAGTGTGGGCGATGACTTCAAAGGTTGATCCGGCCAGAGATGTATTCATTTTGCCCGACAATCCATTTGATTCATTGGACTTTGCAACGGAACGATCGGGCCTGGGGAGCAAAATGGGGATTGATGCGACAACAAAGATGTATCCAGAGACCGATCGGGTTTGGGGGGATGCGTTGATCAGCGATCCAGAGACGGCTGCGCAGGTGAGTCAGCGTTGGGCAGAGTATGGCTTGGATGATATTGATTTAACAGTAGCGGACCCAAATAAGTTTGGTTACGAGACTTGAATCAGTAATAGTTTCATAGCATATCGCTCTGTATATTAGACATTAAAGGAAATAGTGAGTACTAATTATGTTGAATAAATGATTGATGTGCAAACTACATTTCTCTCATTTATTCTCTTTCTTATCCATCTCTATTCAACTTCTTCTCTAGATTAGGCTGATTTTAGGCATT
>JAPLHZ010000340.1 GCA_026389365.1 Cyanobacteriota bacterium | reverse complement strand
TCTGCTCCGCCTTCCAGTCCACCCCAAACGGCGGATTAGCCAGCAAATAATCAAAACCCTCAATTTCCGTAAAAGGAGGTGCAGTCAGCGTATTGCCAAACTCAATCCGACTATCCTTATGCCCCTTAATCAACAAATCCGAAGCCGCCACCGCAAACGATCGCGGATTGTAATCCTGCCCGAATACCTTCAAGATCGCCTTTTGGTTATGCGCCAAAATCCAGTTTTGCGCCTCCGCCAACATCCCACCCGTGCCACAAGCTGGATCGCACACCGTCACAATCGGACTACCACCCGTCAGAATATCGCCATCAGGCTCCATCAACAAATTCACCATAAGCTGAATCACCTCACGCGGCGTAAAGTGATCCCCCGCCGTCTCATTCGCCGCCTCATTAAACCGCCGAATCAAATCCTCAAACACCAGCCCCATCGTGATATTGTCCACGCGATCGGGATGCAAATCCATCTCCGCAAACTTAGCAACTACTAAATAGAGGCGATTGGACTCCTCCATTTTCTCGATCTCTATATCAAACTCAAAGCGATCGAAAATCTTGCGAATATTCTCCGAGAAGCCATTTTTATAATCCTGCAAATGCCGCCCCACATTATCAGGATCGCCCTTCAAAATCTGAAAATCAAGGGGACTATGGTTATGAAAACCTAATGATTCGCCATTTTTATCCTTAGCAAAAGCATTCAGTGTCGCATCCACATTGGTAATCTTGCCACTTGCCTGAAGCTGAGCATATTTCTTCAATACCTGCGGCTTGCTTGCCTCTAAAACACAATCAAAGCGCCGCAACACCGTCATCGGCAGCATTACCCGTTCATACTGTGGTGGACGATAAGGACCACGCAACAGGTCAGCAACAGACCAGATAAAGTTTGATAGTGACTGGAAGCTGGCTGAACTCATACTATTGTTTGGGAAACCCTTAGGTTATTTCTTGAGGTAATCAGTATTTCACTTTAGCTTGAGTTGTAACTACTCAGGTTAGAGACCAAGAACAATCGGGGTTTTCATAAAAACCTGGGTAGTGCCATTATGTAAAGGGTAAAGAATAATCGGATATTCTCAGAAGCGGTGCGGTAAGCATTTGACGATTAAAGGCTATTTTTCTCTATCCTTTAAGTAAGGGCACTACCCAATTTTAGACTCGATCGATTCTCGCACTGTGGTTCTAGTTGCTGCGATCGCTGTGGTAGTTTTGGCAATCAGATTATTATCTGGAGCATTAAAATCCGGTCTAGGAATGTTATTGACGATCGGGGCAATCTTTTTAGTGCTGCAATACGGATTTGAGATTAGTCCTCGAGATTTGTTGTATGAAATCGGTCACTTACCACAGACTTTGGCGCGATCGCTCAGAGGTTGGGGCTAGAACTGGTAATATCCCATCAATAGCAACGCCGCGATCGCCCTCCTATCCCCGATCGGCACCCCCTACCTCATCCATACCAAACAAACCCAACTCCAAGCCCAACGTCTCGCCACCGCATTAGCCGTCGCCAAACCTAGCCTAAAACCCGCTCAACTCATCAACCTCGAAGACAACCAAGCCGAAGCCTCCATCATTGCCAGCCGAATTAGCACCAGCGCCCAATCCCTCCAAGGCAGCATCGGCTTGAACTATACAGGCGGCAATAAAGCCATGTCCGTCCATGCCTATCGTGCCATTAGTCAACTTCACCCCAACGCAGTCTTCAGCTACCTCGACTCCCAAACCCAAGAGATTATCATCGACAACAACGATCGAAAAAGCGATCGACTCAAATGCACCATCCCCCTTTCCTTCGATGCCCTCTTCGCCCTCCATGGACTCCAATGGCGTAAAGACCTCACCCCCGTCGAAACTGCAACCCTACCGATCGCCGCCACCCAACTCGCCCATCACCACCAAAACGACATACTCCAAAGAGCTTGGAGAAAGTGGTGCGACAACACCCTACAAGAAAAAATACAATACAGAAAGAATATTTGGCTAAGTGAATTAGAACTAGAAAAGATCGCGCCCCTCAGTATTCAATCTTTGCCCAGAGATCTAAAACAATGGTGTCAAACCTATCTAGATGCAAACGCCACCCAACTCTCCCTACAAGTTGCCAAAACCAAAGGCTTCCAAAGTATCACCCAGCTTTGTGAATGGCTCAACGGCATTTGGATGGAGAACCATGTCCTCGCAGAAATTGAACGCATCGCAGATACAAATAAAATTCACGATCGAGGCATGTCATTTCATATCCAAGATCCAAACCGAAAAGACGCCGCCGACAAATTTGAATCTGATGTTGCATTCATGCAGTCTTACCACCTATTTTACTTTTCCTGCACCACCAGCGCCAGCCACCCACTCTGTAAACAAAAGCTCATGGAAGCAAAGACCCGTGCTCAGCAACTCGGGGGCACAGAAGCAAGAATCGCCTTAGTGTGCTGTTCAGACTATCCCGATCGTCTACGAGATGAATTAGATATCGCCTCTAGCAAAATCCATCAACGCAAAGATCCAAAAATCAAAGTCTTTGGTCGCAAAGATCTCCATCAACTTGGAAATAGAATGACGCAATGGCTCAATGAATTCAAATAAAAACGATGTTATCGATCGTCCTATTTCAACTCCCCATAGAACGATCGACTCTTTGTTAAATCATTCCGCATCCGTTCCCGAAAACTCCAAGGCAACAACACCTCAACATTATCTCCCCAAGCCCGCATCCGCATCACCACATTGTTATCTCCCACCCGATGATCAATCACACAAAATACATCTGTTTGCTGCTTCGATCGTCCCTCAAACAACTGGTCTAGAGATATCCCCCCAGGCACATCCCGATCGTTCTTCCAGGCCCGTGCTGCCTGTTCCCAAGTAATCACCGTAAATAGCTTTTCTCGCTCTGTCCCCTCAATATAATTACCATAGAAATATTGATCAAACCGCAATAGCAACGTTTTCAAAGGCCGATAAATCTCAAATCCCAAACCCGCCCCCACCTCATTCAAAACCCGTTGCGGTGTCTTATCTACAAATCTCGGCGGCACCCCGTTTCCTGACCAAGCTTTCGGTCGCCAACTGCTCGGCACCTCTGTCCACCCGATCGGCTCAAGGCTCAAAATATGATCCAATCGATAGTCATACCATTCGGTTAGATTGGGTTGCTCACTACTAATTGTTCCCGGAGTCTGGCCAAACCCAAATAAATAGGGCGCACGTTGACAATAATAAATACAAACCGGATAAATAATCACCGCACATTCTTCTTGGAAGAGCCTTGCACTCTTATAAATCAAACGAACGGGTTGCACTGGATCGCACTGCCAGAGGACTTTGAGCTGGTCAACGATCGTACTAAGCCTACGAGATAAATCACTCGACATCACATTTTCAACATCCAAAATGAACCGCTGTTCTCCCAAAATCGGACTCAAAAAGGGATCAGCAATCAACGTTAATTCATTCGGAATCAATTGTTGTGTACTCACCTCTTCCCGATGAACTTGAAGAGCAATCGATCGTGGTAAAACAGACATCAGTTGATATTTACGTTGTTTCCCTTCACCCACAACCCCCAGCCAGCCTAACTTAGATAGCGTTGCAAAATCATTGCGTAACGTCCGATCGCTCACTGCAAAAGCATCCGTCTCCATAATATTCAGCACACACTCTGCCGCTTGAGGATACCGCTGACGATAATCTCTTATCCACTCATCCAGATCGATTCCCGATTCTTTGAGCACCTGGACGATCGATTGCTTTGGGATGCCGTTGGGAAAGTAGGAACTACGCCATTGAGCAGGATTAAAACATTCCCCTAAATCAAGAGTGCCATTTTCGTTATAAAGTGTCTTCGCGATCGACCAAACTCGAATAGTCTTTGCCAAATTTTCTGGCTGAGCCAGCCCTCCCGATGCTGCAAAGTAAATCAGGAGATCGATCGTAGGAAGAGCGTCAAAAATAGCAACCATCAGCCACGCATCCAAAATAAAAGATAAGGCTTTCCAATAGTCTCACATCTGGAAGACAGGGATTCCAACTAATCACAACAAGATGATCCAGAATATTGACGTTTCACGACACTTTCAAGATCTAGAAATTCAGGATTCAATTCTGAGTAATGACTAATTTAGGAGGAGGTAGTGCCATTAGGGAAAGGGTGAGGGATAATAGGCTGTGTTGCGGGACCTTGTCGTCAACGAACAATAAATGAACCCCTACCTAATCTGTCCAAGCTGCGGTTCTGATGATGTCATGAAGAATGGCATGACTCGCCGAGGAAAACAAAATCATAAATGCCGGGATTGTGGTCGTCCGTTCGTCGAAGATCCCCGTAGCAGATGTGATTTTGCTTACCTCGTTTGATGCCATTTTTACGGATATTAGTACTTTTGTACTTAGGGTATTTCATAGTAATTATCCTCGTTTTCATACCTTAATTATGCAACGCCTAAGCTTTCATACTGGTGCGTCCGTCCCAAGAAGTCGATAAACATAATTTCTATTGATCCCATCGATCGAACTCCCTCACATCTGCCATCTCAACCCGCAGCATTTCCTGACGATCGCCCCACCGTTCTTCCACCGCATCAGAAAAACTTTCCGATCGTCGTCTCCATCGATACCATTTTCCTGAATAATAGGAAATGTTTGATTAGATTATAGGCAATCTTGTTTATGATCTGACATACTGGTTGGACAAATCAGCATGAGTATTTCTACTCACCTAGACGCTCATCGCCTGCTTACCTTCAGCTTTAAGAATCCCCGTTAGCCAACCCAAAACACAATATCCATCATGGTCGTTGCAACCCAGTCCGTAGAACAGCTTTGTATTAACTCGATTCGTTTCTTAGCGATCGATGCCGTCGAAAAGGCAAAATCCGGGCACCCCGGCCTACCGATGGGGGCAGCGCCCATGGCGTTTACCCTATGGGACAAATTCCTCAAATTCAACCCCAAGAACCCCACTTGGCTGAACCGCGATCGTTTCGTACTCTCGGCTGGACATGGCTCCATGCTGCAATATTCATTGATGCACCTGTTCGGCTACGACAGCGTGAGTATCGACGACATCAAGCAATTCCGTCAATGGGGATCTAAAACTCCTGGACATCCTGAAAACTTCATGACCGCTGGCATCGAAGTCACCACAGGTCCATTAGGTCAAGGGATTTGTAACGGTGTGGGTTTGGCCATGGCTGAAGCACACATGGCAGCCACCTTCAACAAACCCGACTGCACCATCTTCGACCAATACACCTACGTTATCCTGGGCGACGGATGCAACATGGAAGGCGTATCCGGTGAAGCCTGTTCCTTGGCAGGTCACTTGGGCCTAGGCAAATTGATCGCGCTTTACGATGACAACCACATCTCGATCGATGGCGACACCGAAGTTTCCTTCACCGAAGACGTAGGCAAGCGCTTTGAAGCCTATGGCTGGCAAGTGCTGGTTGTCCCCGATGGCGATACCAATACGGAAGCCATTGCAAAGGCCATCGAAGAAGCTAAGGCTGAAACCACCAAGCCAACCATGATCAAAGTCCGCACAACGATCGGCTTTGGTTCCCCAAATAAAGGCGGCACCGCAGGCATTCACGGCGCAGCATTGGGCGGCGACGAAATCAAGCTCACCCGTGAAGCATTGAACTGGAACTACGAGCCATTTGTCGTTCCTGAAGAAGCAAAAGCTTACTATGCAAAAGCCGTAGAACGCGGTGCTGAGGATGAAGCTGAGTGGAACAAGACTTGGGAAACTTACAAGACTAAGTATCCTGAAGAGACCGCCCGCATCGAGCGTCAAACTAGCTACCAATTGCCTTCGGGTTGGGAAAATTGCCTGCCGACTTACACCCCTGAAGACAAAGCGCTTGCAACCCGTCAGACTTCTGAGAAGACCCTGAACGCTATTGCAAACGCAGTCCCCGAACTGATCGGCGGTTCTGCTGACTTGACCCACTCCAACTTGACCCAACTCAAGGGGTTCGCTGATTTCCAAAAAGGAAGCTACGCCGGACGTAACCTTCGCTTTGGCGTTCGTGAACACGGGATGGCGGCCATCTGTAACGGAATCTATCTCCACAAAACAGGTTTGGTTCCCTTCGGTGCAACGTTCCTAGTCTTCGTTGACTACATGCGCGGCGCTGTCCGGTTGTCGGCTTTGGCTGAAACTCAAGTCATCTATGTCTTGACCCACGATTCGATCGCCCTCGGTGAAGATGGCCCGACCCACCAGCCCGTCGAAACGATCGCATCTCTCCGCGTCATCCCGAACCTCTTGGTATTCCGTCCTGCGGATGGTAATGAGACTTCTGGATCCTACAAAGTGGCTATGGAACGTCGTACAACTTCTTCCATCATGGCTATGACTCGTCAAGCCTTGCCTCAGTTGGCGGGTTCCAGCATCGAAGCTGTTGCACGCGGTGGATACATTCTGTCCAACGACGGCGACCTGTCTGACATCATCCTGATTGGTACGGGTAGCGAAGTCAGCCTTTGTGTTGATACCGCTGCTAAACTCCGCGCAGATGGTCACAAAGTTTGTGTTGTCTCCATGCCTTGTGTGGAACTGTTTGAAGAGCAAGATGCAGCTTACAAAAATGCAGTATTGCCAAAAGCAGTCACCAAGCGCCTCGTTGTGGAAGCTGGAACAACGTTTGGCTGGCACAAATACGCTGGAACTGAAGGCGATGTCGTGGGAATTGATACCTTCGGCGCATCGGCTCCGGGCGGCGTGTTGATGAAGGAATTCGGCTTCACGGTCGAGAATGTCTATAACCGTGCAAAAGCATTGTTGGGCTAGACCTTCAAATTTGAATGGTTAGGAATTGATGACTAACCGTTAAATGAAAAGCTCCTCAGAAATGGGGGGCTTTTTTGGCGATTTCCTTCCGTCACGCGAGGGACAATCCGACCTCTACATCATCCCAGTATTCTGACTCCACCCCTCGGGACTAGGCCGCCAACGCTTGAAGAAAGAACTTACGATATAAATCACAACTGGGAATCAATTGCTGATTTTCTACCGACACCAATCCTTGACTCTGAAGATTAAAGGCGATCAACGGCTCCACATACTTGATGACTTCGCCCTTAACGATCGCCTGCATGATGGGAATAGATTCAGGAGATTGACGCAAGTCTGAAAGCTTTTGGCGCAGGTGACTGGTGTAAATACCATTTGGGTCAATTGCGCTTTCAAACAATTGATCAATAGTCACTTCCGGTAAACTCAATTGATATAATCCCCAATGAATCAGCAGTGGATTCCCGCCCACGAGTTTCGACATTTCTTCCGCAATTTGGTCAGGGTTAGGAAGGGTGTAGCGCTTAGCTAATTCTTGGACCTGCGACAATCCAAAACCGGGCAAATCAATCAACACACCTGCATTAAACGGTGACTGCATTAAGTTCATCGGGATATACACATCCGTGGCATACACCAACGCCAACCGAAGCTGCTGCCACAGTTCACTATGCCGATCGCCATACCGTCCTTTTTCATGCCAGGTCCGCAGCATTCCAAAAAAGTCCGCTGCAATATGATCATGGCCAAAGACCACATCCACATCATCTAACACCACAACTAAGGGCATTCCCATTTGGGGTAAAATGTGATTCTCAAAATAGTGGGTGCAATTGTAGCTCACCCCAAATAAACTATCCCACTGCTCATTGAGCTTGTTTTCAAGACCCAAACTTCGGGCTACAACCGCACAGAACCATTTCAAAAAGCGACCTAAATCCTGCCTCACCTCTGCATCCACAAGACGCAGATTAATCATCACCGTTGTCACAGGCTGCGATCGCACCTCCAACAACACCTTTGCCACTAGCGAACTCTTGCCTGATTGCCGAGGAGCCTTAAGCCGCACCAAACCGCCGCACTCATGCAAAATGGCATCCTGAAAAACCGACTCAACCGGAGACCTAGATACATAAAATGGTGAATCTAACGACAACTGACCACTGGGAGGCAATACCAAACGACCGCCCACGGCACCTTCTGAATCGGTATAGTCTTCTGGATTCAGAACCAATTCAAAGGCTCGGAAATAACATTCTAAAGTCTGCTGATCTACCGATATCTTTCGTCCACGCACCCGCGCCAACGTATTCGCACTCAAACCAGTCCGATCGCTCAAGTCCTGAAGCGTCAACAACTTACTATCATTATGTTGATTTACATAACGCATTTCAGCCGACTGGAGCCGTTGCCAACCCTTTTTACTTAGAAGAATGCCGCGCTTACGTTTCGCTACTTGAGTTTTCTGGGACATTAATTGGGACATTATCAATATTGACAGCAACATTGCTCTCGATTTACTGAAAACTTATGGGATTGATTTATTATTAATCGATCATATCATGATTAGAGGGTGAGACCCCCTATTTCAGGAGAAGAAATAATTTACTTGAAAGGTATAAAATTTGTTAACGTACGGATTCTTAAGTAAATAAGAGGATAACATAGGAAATATAGGATTTAGCGCCCTATTTTCATCTTTAGTCTAAATTTTGACATCGATCGGCTTAATCTGGCTAACTACGTTTTTTTGATTTCCAGGTTCCGCCATAACAATAGTGAGTATTATTTTCTGAAAGCCGATTGCCACATTTTTGACACACAAAGATCCATTGTTTTGATGCATCATGCTGCACTCGGAATAAACATGAAAAGATCGCCTGACACCGATCGCAATTCTTTTCCCGTTGCCGAGTCATAGTTCAGATCGCTCCAAATACTTATATTAAAGAATACTAACCAAACTATATGCGATCGCCGCTGAAAGAATAGGCACCGTTAAATTATCAATACCCAAATTAGAGAACGCTTCTAATACGGCAGATAAGATGCCAATAGTGAATGCAATTGTAATCAACTGCGCTGTTGAAACCGCAACATTGCTCAAAATGATCCCCGAAACCAGAGTCGCCACGATCGCCATGGTGAGTGAGCCTTCCCAACTTTTCTCCATTCCCCAAAGCTGATAGCGATGTCGGCCAAACCGTTTACCCACCAAGCCCGCCAGCCCATCGCCCCAAGTCATCACCAAAATTCCCAACACCCCAAATTCTGGTCGATTCACGCCCCAAAACCATCCCACTAAGACGGCGATGCTGACGGCATAAAAAAATGTCCCAAAACTTTTCCGGCCCACATTATCAATACGCGGCAAAAGTTGAAACCGATAGGAAGCCAGGGTGACGATCGCAAAAAAAACGCCCGCACTCACCCCAATCCATCCCGGAATATTCATCCACCAAGCCAATAACACAATATTTCCCGTACCAATGTGAACCACCTTCCGCACCAGTTCCGAACCCTCTGGCACGACCCGATCGACCCCGATCGCGGTTAGCCCCACCAGTGCCAACCACAATGCCGCTATTGCAACTTTTATTTCCACTGCCTCCACTGCGCCCAGCCACTCAATCACAGCCCTTGCTCCAAAATCTAAAATTCCCGGCTCTTCTCTTACCCTAGAATAAAAGATGGAAATTATGACGCGATGTTAAGAAAAAACTATGAAAGTTGCAGTCACGGGTGGAACCGGATTTGTGGGAAGTCGGTTGGTGGAAAAACTTGAAGCAGGTGGACATCAGACCCTGTTGTTGACCCGCAATTCCGATCGTGCGCGTCAACAATTTCCCGCCGATGTCTATAAAAACGTCACCATTGTCTCCCTGACATCCACCCCTTGGCAATCGTCTCTGAGTGGCTGTGATAGCGTTGTCAATCTTGCGGGAGAACCGATTTCTGATGCACGCTGGAGCGCCGATCGGAAAAAACTCCTGATGGACAGCCGCGTTGTCACTACCGAAAAATTAGTGGACGCGATCGCCGCAGCGGAAGTCAAACCCAAAGTATTGGTCAGCGCATCAGCCATTGGATTCTACGGCACCAGCGAAACAGCGACCTTTGACGAAAGCAGTCCAGCAGGTGAAGATTTCCTAGCGGAGATTTGTAAAAATTGGGAAGCCGCTGCCAATGTCGCCCAAGCATCCGGCACCCGAGTCGTAATAATCCGTCTTGGCATTGTGTTGGGCATGGGCGGCGTAATTGGAAAAATGTTGCCGCCATTCAAATTGTTTGCGGGAGGACCGATCGGCACGGGGAAACAGGGATTCTCTTGGATTCATCGGGATGATGCGGTGAATCTATTCATGCAAGCGCTTACAGAACCCACCATGCAAGGCGTTTACAATGGCACAGCCCCAAACCCAGTCACCATGGGCGAGCTTTGCAGCGAAATGGGAAAATCTCTCGGTCGTCCGTCTTGGCTTCCGGTCCCGGCGATCGCCCTTGAAGCATTGCTCGGGGAAGGTGCAAAGTTAGTTCTAGAAGGTCAAAAAGTATTGCCAACGCGATCGTTATCGACCGGATTTCAGTTCACCTATTCATTTATTTCAGATGCATTGAAACAAGTTCTAGCAGGGGCTTAGAGACGATTTGATTCATCGAAAAAGAGTGATTTAAATACAAGTGATTTAAATACAATCAATAAGCCTGTGGAATTAGACTATATCAATTAAACTAATTCACAGGCTCAATCACTTTTTCAACGTTCCATTTCCTGCTCAACCTCAGCGATCGTCAATCCCCAAGAACTCGCAATTTGTTCGGTTGTTAATCCAATTAATTGTGGAATAGCTGCCATAGGTTTTGCGACGGCTTTTTTAGGTTTCATACTTTTTTCAACAACGCCAAATTTTAGAGCTTTTGCCGCCCCATATCATTACCAATTCGGAGCGTAATATCAGACTCTAATTCTCCAATAGAACTCGATTCTACAATACCAATTCCTATAATGTGTTGAATAGATTCCGCAGCTTGATTTTGGCCACCTTGAACAATGATTTGAGTTTGGGTTTGTTGTTCCGATCGGTCATCACTCACAGATACATTTTCATACCCCGCCTTACTAAGTTTCATGGCAATAGTTTGGGCCGCATCGGGATTATTTGAAGCATTTTGAATAATAATTCGCAGTGGAGCAGTCGTTCCATCTGCCTGACCCAGACCCACATTAAAATACTCTTTCATAATACGATCGCGCGCATCCGGCTCCATAATCCAGTAGCTCGACTGAAACTCCTTATCCCCACTAAAACGACCAGGAAGCAACACCATTTTAATTGCTTTTTGATCAATGCCCGCAACATAATTCAATAATGCCGAAATTTCCTCCAAGGTCATATTCGTATCAATATAAGGCTGTAGTGCTCGAAGAATTCCTGGAATCCGGACAATTACTAACGGACTAGTAAATTTCTCGCGCAGCGCTTTTAGTAGTACCTGTTGACGTTGAACTCGGCCAATATCTCCAAGAGCATCATTTCTAAACCGAGCAAATTGTTCCGCCTTATCCCCATCCAGGGTCTGCCGCCCTTGCTTGAGATTGATCGAAAGTTTTTGAGTATTGTCTTCATAAACCATATCTATGGGCACAGTCACCTCAACGCCGCCCACTTGATTGATCAATTCACGAAAAGCATCCGTGCTAAACCGGACATAACGGTCAATGGGCACTCCAGCAAAATTATCAGAAATAACTTGATTCACCAGCGCTGGCCCGCCTGCTGGATTAGCTTGATTTATTTTAGTTAAACCAAGATTTGGAATCTCAACTTGAGTATCACGGGGAATCGACAGGAGACTCACGCCAGACTGTTTGGGATCAATATGTAGCAACAACATCGAATCACTATTGCCACTGAATATTTCCTCGCTGCCTAGCTTCGCACCCACCACCCGATCGATGCCCATCACCAACACATTCACCGGACGCTTGAGCTGATAGCGGAAGCCATTTTTAAATAAATCACCTAACAACTGCTGACCTTCACGAGCCCCAATCCCACCCGGCATGGGCATCGTCACCGCAATAAAAGATCCAATCGTCGCCGCCAGACCACCACTCAGCAGCAAAACTGTACTCTTCGTTAAGAAAGGACCGAGACCCGATCGAATTTTAACTATCTGTTTAGACATTTTTTGAGCGATCGAAGTCATAGATTATGGTTCAGGAAAGGATGGGGCTTCTTCTAAATCTCTTTACAAACTAGCAAATTTGTCACAAATTGTGGTGCAAAATAATCCAAGAACAGAATACTCTATGCGATCGTACAGATAGTATCAGACCTGCGCTGTTCATAATTGCTTAATCTCCGACAATGCTTAATCTCCGAGCTTAATCTCCGACAATTATGCTGTCGTCATCGTCAACTCAAAGTACCTCACCCCGAAACTTCTCAACCCTTTCTTATGACATCATCCTATTCTTCACAGCCCCTAGTTTCTATTATTTTAGCTGGCGGAAAAGGTGAACGCTTCTGGCCCCTAAGCCGTCTCGATCATCCGAAACAGTTTCTCAGCCTGGATGGTAGCGGCCTGAGCTTGCTCCAAACTACCGCCGATCGGTTGCTGATTCCGGCCCAAGGCTGGGAAAACCTCTGGGTTATTACATCCGCGCAATTAGCCGATGGCGTACGCAAGCAGTTACCGGACTTACCCGAAGTCAATCTCCTAGTGGAGCCTGAAGGACGAGACACCGCCCCGGCAGTGACATGGAGCATCTTGGAAGTCGTTAAGCGCTATGGAGAAGATGTGGTGATGGCATTTTTTCCAGCAGACCATTGGATTACGGAACCCGAAAAATTTGTGCAGACTCTAGAAGCAGCTCAGCACGTTGCCCTAAAGTCCGAAACGATCGTCACCCTAGGAATTACTCCCACCTTTGCATCCACAGGCTACGGCTACATCGCCCAAGGAGAATTATTACCCAGCGAAGTTCAATCGCCCGAGGGAATCCCAGCCTACAAGGTCGATCGATTTACAGAAAAGCCCGATCGGGAAACCGCTGAAGCCTTTATCAAAACTGGGTTATATAGCTGGAATGCCGGGATGTTTGTGTTCCAAGGCAAAGTAGCTCTAGAGGAAATTCGGCGCTATGCCCCAGAGATTTTGGAACCCTTAGAATCAAAAGGAATTGCAGCCTACAGTGAGCTTCCCAAAAAGAGTATTGACTATGCCCTGATGGAACCAACCCAAAAAGCCACCGTCTTGCCCGTCACCTTTGCCTGGGACGATTTGGGAGATTGGGGTGCGATCGAACGCCTGCTCAAAACCGACAAACCCAACGTCGAAGTCGCCACACACGTAGGTCTCGACACCCAAGGGGCACTCCTTTATTCCACCCAAGAGGACGAGTTGATTGTCACGATCGGGCTAGAAGATGTGGTGATTGTGCGAGATGGCAAGGTCACGTTGGTTGTCAAAAAAGACCGAACCCAGGACATCAAACAAATCTTAAAAACCCTACGAGCAGACCCTGAATTAGAACATCATCTGTAAGACGATATTTTAGGCAAGACCGTGTTTTAAAAGTCACGAGTTGGGAGGATTGAGACCCAATCCCCCCGAAAAGACTTTTCAACCGTCCCCTAAATTCAAAGTTAAATTTAGCTTCAGACCACAATCAGGCACGAAGTCAACGCAAGCCGCGTTAAAATGTGGCGGTTAATCTCTGCTCAACAATGAGCTTGTTTGATCGTCACTATGCCTCCCTCATCTTCCGCCCTTCCAAGCCCCGCACCCTTCGCCATCACAACGCCGCTGTTTTACGTCAACGACGTGCCCCACATTGGCAGCGCTTACCCCACGATCGCCACCGATGCGATCGCCCGGTTTCAGCGAATGCGCGGGGTTGAGGTTCGGTTTATTACGGGCAGTGATGAACATGGCCAGAAGATTCAGCGGACAGCAGAGGCCAATAACCGCACGCCTCAAGCCCACTGTGATGAGATTGTTGGGAGCTTTAAAGCGCTGTGGGAACGCCTAGATATTAAGTACGATCGGTTCATCCGCACCACCGACGAACGCCATGCCGCCATCGTCCGCGAATTTTTTCAGCGGGTCTGGGAAAAAGGTGATATTTATCTCAGCCAACAAAAAGGCTACTACTGTGTATCTTGTGAAGAATTCAAGGACGAAAAAGACCTACTAGACGGCAAGCGCTGCAACATTCACGTCACCAAAGAAGTTGAATGGCGGGATGAGGAAAACTATTTCTTTCGGTTGTCAAATTATCAAACCGATCTCGAAACACTCTATACCGATCGGCCAGAGTTTATCCAGCCCGACACTCGCCGCAAGGAAGTCATCAATTTCGTTAAACAAGGGTTACGCGATTTCTCGATTTCTCGGGTTAATTTTGATTGGGGATTCCCAGTTCCAGAAGATCCCAATCATGTAATTTATGTCTGGTTTGATGCGCTGCTAGGCTACTTGACCGCACTCCTAGACAAAGACGATGCACCAACCTTAGCCAATGCCACCAAACACTGGTATCCCCACCACACCCACATCATTGGAAAGGACATTTTGCGCTTTCATGCTGTGTATTGGCCCGCGATGTTAATGTCTGCCGGATTAGCCTTACCGGGACGGGTCTTTGGTCATGGATTTTTCTTAGATAATGGCGTGAAAATGGGGAAAAGTAGCGGGAATGCAATCAATCCGGATTTGTTGCTCGATCGTTACGGCAGTGACGCAATGCGGTACTACTTCTTAAAAGAAATTAAGTTTGGTCAAGATGGATCATTTGAAGAAACACGATTTGTAAATATTCTTAATGCTGATTTGGCTAATGATTTAGGCAATTTACTAAACCGGACCTTAAAGCCTGCAATTAAAAATGGTGCTGGGGCCGTCCCAAATCTCAGCGGTGCAGATATTCCGGAGACGAATCCACTGAAAATCATGGGATCAGATTTAGGGGATCGGGTGACAGCATCCTACGAAGCCCTCGCCTTCCATGATGTCTGTGAAGCAGTGCTAGAGTTAGTTCGGCTGGGGAATCGCTACATTGATGAGCAAGCACCTTGGACACTTTACAAACTCGGTAAGACCGAGGCGCAGAAACATAAAGAAGCTGAACAGGTCACCTACACAATTCTAGAATCTGTTCGATTAGCTGCTTATTTACTCGCGCCGATCGTGCCAAATATCAGCACTCGTATTTATGAACAATTGGGATACAGTGTTAACTTCAATGACGCTCCTTTAATAGATGTATCGAATGTATTCATCACCCATTCGACATGGGGAATACTCAAATCAATGCAAATCTTAGGAAACCCTCAACCCATTTTTCAGAAACTTGAACTTCCCATCGTTGTTGAATCTGTACTAAATCTGTAGATTCGGCATTCATAATGAATGAACATTTGTAACAGGCCTATGATGAATAAGATATAGGGAACCGAATTGTTCTCAACTGTCCGACTCATTAAAACGTCTGCATAATATCTGCATAATAACAGAGGCATAATTAAGTGTTGAATAATCAGAATCTTTCAACTGAGCATGAGTCCATGTTCTCACCCGAACATATCCTTGAAAATCGTGGCCGAGTCGCTATTTTCATTGATGGTTCAAATCTTTTCTACGCTGCCTTGCAGCTGGGAATTGAAATCGACTACACCAAACTTCTCTGCCGTTTAACGGGAGGATCTCGTTTGTTGAGAGCATTTTTCTACACAGGTGTCGATCGCACCAATGAAAAGCAGCAGGGGTTCTTATTGTGGATGCGACGCAACGGCTATCGTGTCATTTCAAAAGATCTCGTTCAGCTTCCCGATGGCTCAAAGAAAGCTAATTTGGATGTTGAGATTGCTGTCGATATGATGTCGCTTGTGGGTTCTTATGACACAGCGGTGTTGGTTAGCGGCGATGGCGATTTAGCGTATGCCGTCAATGCCGTGAGTTATCGCGGGGTTCGGGTTGAAGTGGTCAGCCTACGATCGATGACGAGTGATAGTTTAATAAATGTGGCCGATCGATATGTTGATCTGGACACGGTTAAAGAAGACATTCAGAAGACCCAGCGTCCCTACACCTACCGTCCTCTATCCACAGCAGGCGTTGCCGTAGAACAAGAAAACTAGCCTCCAGAGGGATTAACTAGAGAGGGATTAACTAGAGACAGACTGTAAGATTAGGAAGTACGCAAATTGCGTAGATAGAATCTCCTAGTTCTAGGGTCTGTTTTTTCATTTGACTAATTTTTCATTCATCTAATCATATGTGGAGTCGAATTCAGTTGAAATCTTTGGGCCGATCGGGACGAATCATGGCAGGGATGGTGCTAGTAGGTGCGATCGCGGGTGGCATTTATTGGATCTTTCAGCCCAAACAAAATGGATTGAAATCCAGTTCAGGCGGCGATGCGGGATTAATTGATCCAAGTCTGAAACTGGATGATTTAGTGCTAGAACAAGCTGGAGATGATGGACAGTTACTGTGGAAACTTAAAGCCAAAAAAGCGACCTATAACCGTGATAAAAAAGAAGGTGAGATTCTAGATCTAAGCGGAGAACTGTATCAAGATGGAAAACCCGCCTTTAAAATTTCGGCTAAAAAAGGATCGATTTTGGGCGACGGAAAGATTTTGATGCTCAAAGAAAATATTGTAGCCCTAGCGCTAAAAGATGGCGTGGAGCTGAAGGGGAACGAAATGGAATGGAAGCCCAAACAAGACTTAATGTCCATCAAGAATCAGTTCACCGCAACCCATAAGAGAATTAACTTAGAAGCCAAAGAAGGTCAGTATTTTAGTCGTAAACGTCAAGCGAATCTCTCGGGGAAAATAGTTGCAAATGTCAAGGAAGAAAAACTTAACCTTCAAACCGAAAAACTAACTTGGCTTCTTGAACCCGAAACAATTGAAAGTAATTCACCGATCGCGATTGAACGAACACCCGAGAAAGGGATTGTCGATCGAGCGAAGGCTGAAAAAGGCTCTTACAATCTCAAAACAAATGTGGCGAAACTGGAAAATAATGTCGATATTGCAGTCGCCAAACCCGATCTGAAAATTACAGGTCAAGAACTCACTTGGGATACCAAAAAGGAAATTGTTATGGCCGCAAAACCCATGACTGCCTTTAGTCCTGTAGACCAAGTGACCATCAGCGGCGATCGGGGGGAAGTAAAGCTTAAAGAACGCATTGCTTATTTGAATCAAAATGTCAAAGGCTCAAGTCAAAAAAATCAATCCACTATTGCCACCGATCGGCTCACTTGGTTTCTAGATAGTCAAACCTTTGAAGCCGAAGGTAATGTTGTTTATCGTCAGGCTAGCCCTGCGGCAAAATTAGTGGGTAAAACAGCTAAGGGGAATCTAAATAGTCAAGATATAACCGTTAGCGGGGGTAATGAATCTGACGATCGCGTCATCATCGACATTGTGCCGAATAATCTAACTCCATAAATTGCTGCTACATTTTTCATTTGAGTGGTATGGGCGGTAAACTATCTCCATCTTGATAAAACCAAACACCATCTTCTTTTAGAAATCGCGATCGTTCATGCAATTGATAGATCGGATCGGTTAATTCCAAGCCTCTATAGAGTGCTACAAATTCAACGATGCCGCGCCGATCGTTCACTCCACCTTTCTGAGTTTTTAATACCGTAAGACCCATCCAATTTGTGTTTGTGATGGTTTTCAACAACATTGGCCGATCGGTGTTTTTACGTTTTTTTGGATATTGCGTTTGAATCAAATACTCAACATCCCCCTTACTATAAGCACTATATCTCGATCGCATTAAGGCTTCAGCCGTGGGGGCAAGGGCTTTCCCGCGCAAGTATACGTCACAGCAATCTGGATAACGAATTTGGCTTCCACAGGGGCAAAACGGCTGTAGCAACATAAATCAGCTCTGAATGACGGTCTCTAAACAACTATAATAATAAGGGTAGAATTTATTTAAAATCTTAGAGTTATTGATTTGTTTGTTGATTTTTTTAAATTTCCCCCGCATCCATTATTAGTCTCACAACAGTTTCTATGGACACTGGGAACTGAACTTTCTATTGTGGGCCGGGATCGGATTCCGAATAATTGTGCCACGCTAGTCGTTAGCAATCATCGCAGTATGATGGATGCAGCAATTCTGATGTCGGCCCTTAATACTCCCATTCATTTCGCTTGCCATCACTACATGGGACAAGTTCCACTGATGAACGAACTGATCAATCAACTCGGCTTTTTGCCCTTAGACAAACCCAACCAGCCCCATCATAATTTCTTCGGTCGCGCCAGTCGTCTGCTGCTCAATCACAAAACGATTGGGATTTTCCCCGAAGGTGCTCAGCCCATGGTGAAGCCCACAACTCCTAATTCCATTAATAAATTTCAGCGGGGATTTGCCCATTTAGCACTGCGCACTCCCGTGGAAAATCTAGTCATTTTACCCGTTGCAATCGCCGCCCGTAATGAACTGAATACTAGTTTATTTCCTGTGCGTTGGCTACAATTATTTGACCCATCAGAACCACTATTCGATCGACCAGATTGGCATCCCTTGGTACTATATGGTCAAGTCAAAGTGAACATTGGAACGCCGATTCCCGTGAGCTTGGCCCAGAAACCCGATTATCATGGGCGCAAAGCATTGCACTGGATTAGGGATCTAACAGAACAATGTCATCAAGACATTCAACAACTACTGCAACAATCATTCTAGAGCGCTCGTCTAAACTAGCTTATCCCACTCAATCAACTCATGTCAGCCAATCACTTCATTCACTTCCTACCAGCCCAAAATCCCCAACCCAAGTTACCTTTATTTATCTATCTACCCGGAATGGATGGCACCGGGAAACTACTCAAATCTCAAATCCCTAATTTAGAACGATCGTTTGATATTCGACGATTGTCAATTCCTGTAGATGACTTGAGTAATTGGGAGGAAATGGTAGCGAAAATTGCTGAATTGATCAAGGATGAATTAGGCACTGAATATCCAAAACGCAACCTATATCTCTGTGGAGAATCATTTGGCGGATGCCTTGCATTAAAACTTACAATACAATTTCCCGAACTGTGCGATCGATTAATTCTGATCAATCCTGCATCATCCTTTAAACAACAAGCTTGGATGCGTTGGGGATTGTACTTTACTCCCCTATTACCTGCCAGACTGTATCCATTGTCTTGTATGGCCTTACTGCCTCTACTTGCGACTCTAGAGAGAATAGCCATCAGCGACAGTAATGCCTTGCTTAATGTCATGCAATCCGTCAAATTCAAAAGTGCAATGTGGCGAGTTTCATTACTCGATCGCTTTGATGTCCAAATTCAACAACTCCAGAAAATCACTCAACCGACCCTAGTCATTAGTAGTGGCAGCGATCGGTTATTACCCTCTAAAGCCGAAGGAGAACTACTAACTCAACACATTCCGGGATCACAGCTTCATTTAATTCCAGAGGGCGGACATGCGGTGCTACTGGAACGATCGATTGATCTCCAGAAAATTTTACGAACTTGTGCATTTTTGCCCTCAACCCCTGCCCACCAAAGCACCAGTAAAATCTGACTAAATATTCGGTTTAAGCAATAACCTTAAGACTAATAAAACTTGAGGCTCAGTGAAATCCTAAATCTACTCCAGTGCCATTATGAACTTGCGCAAGTCTTTCATAGTGATGGGCGTGGGCAATCAGTTCTTCGGCCTCAGTATCGCTGACTTCGCTAATGACTTTTCCAGGGACACCCACAACGCGCGATCGGGGGGGCACATTTTTAGTTACAACAGCGCCCGCACCGATAATACTGCCCGATCCAACTCGAACGCCATCAAGCACTATAGCGCCCATACCAATTAAGCACCCGGATTCGATATGGGCACTGTGGATAATGGCGCGATGGCCGATGGTCACGTCAGATTCTAGAATGGTAGGCTGGCCGGGATCACCGTGGAGAATTGCCCCATCTTGGATATTGCTCCGATCGCCAACAATAATAGATTCCAGATCCCCCCGTAGAACCGCACCATACCAAACACTTACGCCAACACCCAGCGTAATGTGGCCAATGATTGTCGCATTGGGGGCGATGAATGTGGCATTAGATAAATCAGGGGGTTGCCAATAGGTTGGACCGAAATGAGTAGAAGGACCGGAGTTTGCAGAAGGCATAGTGATTCGGGGAGTTTGTGACAAATTGATGGAGGAGGAATACCGCAACAAATATCCATCGCTATAATAATGGAGCAACTCAGATATTCTTAGATATTCTACGAGTTTGACCTCCTCCTGGAACCTGCTTAATATCCTCCCTATAAGTTTCAGATGATATGAATAGTTTGCTCTTGCAATATCCCATCTATGGCGCTGAGATTTCTTGTCCGCATTGCCGACAGGTCATTCCAGCTCTGACTCTGACAGATACCTATCTGTGTCCACGTCATGGTGCATTTGAGGCGGATCCCAAAGCGAAGGAGCTAGTCCATCTCCAGTCGGGGCGACATTGGCGATTGTGGAAGGATGAATGGTATCGCCAACATAACCATCCTGATGGCATTCGATTTGAAATTCACGAGGCACTCGATCGGCTATATACCCAGGGCTATCGGGCTACAAAGGTCATTATTGCAGCGCGTTATCAGGATTTGGTGAGTACCTATTTAGAACGAAGTACCCCTTGGCGTGAGTCTTTGGATACTCAAATACCAAAGCTCTATGGACTTCCAGTGGAGTTTAGTGTGGAAGCCTCACTTGAGCCTCGGTGGGATGTTATTAATTTTGATCTAGAAAAGGAGCCGGGTGCTCCGGTGCGGTATCCTTATTTTCGACTTTTGGAGTAGGGATTGATGCTGCATCATGTGTCGATTCGGACGGCGGATATTTTTAAGTCGATCGCGTTCTATGAACAACTTGGATTTCAGGTGAACGATCGGTTTACGGCGGGTACGACGTTGGCCTGTTGGATGGAAGGATTAGGTGGGCGACTAGAATTAATCCAAATTCCTGAGCCGAAGCCTGCGGTCGATGCTTTTTTTGATGAACATTATGTGGGCTACTATCATTTGTCGTTTGATGTGGCCCGGATGGGCATTGCTGAGAGTTTGCTAGATTGGGTAACGATGTTTCAGGAACGGTTGAGCGCGATCGGTCAGCGGGCGACGGTGCTACTGGATCCGCAAAAACAGCAGATTGGCGATCGGTGGTATGAGGTAGCGTTTTTGGCTGATCCCGATGGGTTAGCGATCGAATTTTTGAGATTGTTAAATTGAAAATCTAGTCCAAATCAGATTGGACCTGCTGCCAAAGTTGACGATTCAGAACTGCCGTCGGGGTATTGAATTTTAATAACATCACTGTTGTTCGACCGATCGCACTCAAACCTTGAATGCGTCCACGATCGAGTTCAAAATGTTCTGCCCAGACCTGCGATCGGGGATCAAATAACCGGGTCAGATCCCCCGTCAGTGGATCAAAACTCGTTAAATCGGAACCCTTATGACGATTACAAGACAAACAGGATAAGGCTAAATTCTCAAGCACTGCTCTCCCACCATGCTTCATTGCAATCACATGATCGATCTCGTGGGTATAGATTGAAAAATCTTGGTGAAGCTTGCAATATTCACATTTTGCCTGGGATCGTTCAATCACCGATCGCCGCAACGATGCACTAACTTCTGATGGCATAAAATCTAGCCTATTACGTCCTGATGCACAACCGAATAAGCCTGAATTTTCAACATTTGCATCAATTGATCCAATTGCTCATAACCATCCAATTCAAAAGACTCATCTTCACTCAATCCACCCTCACAATTACGATCGAGTAATATCTTTAACCTGGTCTGCGCTTTTTCCGAAACTTTAAAATTCAAAATATCTTGTGGAGTCGGCTGTGTCATTAAAAAGCTCAACACTTCCTGAGAAGTCGTTTGATCGATGTTTTGTTGAACCGATCGCGATGCAGTAATCCATTGAGTCAACAGCATCGGTAATTTCGATCGAACCTGCTCTAACTCCGGTAATAATGCATCGGGAATTTCGATCGTTAACTGAGCCATAATTTATTGACCTATCAGTTTATAAGGCCAATTCTACCCGATTTGCTAATCTACGATTAGATTAGCAACAGATGTCCTGTGACAAATCCGTTGGATCCATGCCGGAGAGGTGGAGTTCTTCCCAGCTTTCATCATGGGCTTGGCGAATCAGAGATAGTGCATCTGCGTTTGAGGTTCGCACAGTAAGTTGAGTATACACTTGCATTTCTACAGCAATTCCAAATTTAGAATAACCTAAACAGGCTCCAGCCGATCGTTGTCTCTGTGTAGAATTTGAACGAAATGAGAAACCAGGGTTTCAAGCTCTGAGATTTTTGAATTTTCTCGGCACTTCTCTATTAAGGTCCAAGATCTTTACTCTTTAATGATAGAGGTCAGACAGTATACTCTAAAAAACTCTTACTGTTGAATATAGTCAGCCCAAACCCAGCCAGACTTTCCATCTTCAGTAGTGACCCGTTGCCATTTACCATTACTGCTCACTTCTCCTATAACTACAGAAGTACCATTAAGTAATTCGCTAATTACTTTACCGTCTGGAACAACACGCAGTCTAGCTGAACCCTTACCATCGCGATCTGCTCGAATTATTCCAGTTCTAACTTGCTGTTGCGCTATGATGCTTTGTGTGCCAACATTACCTCCGGTCATATTGGGAGATTGATGACTACACATTGTAAACAAAAATATTATTCCAATTACAGAACCGATAACTGGAAAATTAAAAAAATCACTGGAATCACTGTAACTTTCGCTGCGACTTTGCCTTAAGTTTACTTCCAAAGCAACTATCCTATCTAATTCTTCCTTAATTTTCTTCTGTGCTTCTATTAAGGAACTTTTTAGAGGTTCAGACCATGCCTGTAAATGATCTGGAAAGCTAGGTTCTGCTAAAAATTCAAATAATTTAGGGATATGGTTAGGATTCAATTTTAAGCAATACAAATCACAAAAATATAGCGCTACTATCAAGTGAATAGTTGAGACTATTTCTAATATAGTTGCATCAGAGTCTTGACCTTCTGCCTCAAGTTCTTTCTTGAGATTCATCCAATTCCATGCTGGTAGGGAAAATTTATCCTGAAGAATCTTTATATCGAATTGTTGTTCGGAAGATTGTGTTTGTGAAGCGACTAATTCAACTACCGGAAGAGTTAGAGTTATCCATATAATGACTTTCTGATAAGTCACTTGGCTGTGAAAAATTAATGTTGGGATTGGCGCTATAAACTTTCCAACAGTCGATGCATTAATTTCATCAATTGGGCCATTAAATATATTTCTATAACCAATGACCGATTCTGTTATTTCATCACCATAATATTTCTTAATAGCATCGCATAATTCATGTGGGATTTCAGCCTCCAATGATTTAAATGCTTGCACATCGTCGCGGAAAACTTTCGGAGGCGATGAAATAATAAAGAATTTCCCAGCATCCTGAGACAAAGATTCAATAATGTCATCTCGACTGCCTTGGAGGGGCAAGTAATGCATATCTGTTATGCTCTGATGATTTCTTCGACTAGCCTCAATAGCAAGATCATGAGAATTCCGTATCAGTCTCAAATTTTCTTGAACAACTGATTTTTCCCATTCAAACTTTGCTTCCTGAAGCGTCCTCTCTTCCTCTTTAAGTTGAATCAATCTATTTTGAGCATCGGCTCGACGACTTGAATCTATTTTTGCTAATTCTAATCTCTCACTTGCAATTCTCTCTATTTCTCTATGATGATTGGTATCAAACTGCACAATGCTAGAATGATCGCGCCTTTCAGGAAGCAAATTCCGAAACCAATTTGAGGTGATTGACCATGCTTCCTTAATAGTTTCAAGAGGCGCGGGAATATGATTATGGACAATTTTATGATTTGCCACTCTGACTCTATTGTCAATAATATGTCCTGCTGCGTTGAACTGACGGTCTACTTTTTGATTCGATTGATTAAAGTTACTCACTGTATGCCCCGTAAAATTTAATCATCTTAAAAAAGACTGACAACTATCTGAACTACTTCGTTCAGGACTGTTACAATTCCACTTGCAGCACTCACACCTTCTAGAAGAGACTTCGTGTTATTTAAGTGATCCATAATGCCTTTTTTATCCGGCTCTGGCTTTTTAGCTTGTTGAATCGCCTTAGTCATTTGATAATCAGCATCTGTGAAGATTTCGGCATCTATCACTTGAGCCTCAGCAGCTTTTGAAAGTTCAGATTTGAGCTTCCCAAGCTCCTCAATGAGCTGCGCCTGATTTTGGACGGAACCTAAGTTAATATCGCCAGCAGCATTGTACTGATAATTTACTTGCTGCCCACGTTGGTCAAAGATTGCCATATCTCATTTGCCTCTAATGGTGAATTGGATGAAACTTGATACTCAATCTATCAAAACTATTTATCATTATAGCTTTTACACATAAAAATGCAACTATTATTCAACCTAGCTGAATTAAGCGATCGAACTCCCACCCTAATTTTATTAATTTGCTAAAATAAGCGAACAATCACCCCAGCGAAGCTATGTCTGCCACATCAATCCAGCTTCAGGCACTCGAACAAACAATAGTTCAACTCCCAGACTCTGACAAACTCTGGCTCCTCAATCTCCTCTTGGACCAACTGCCCAACCTCTCCGAATCTCTCACCAATCGAACCGACGACCTCGAAGACCTGGGACTTTATCAAGCCATGCTGGCCACCCAAAACGAAATCCCCCTCACTCGTGAAGCTGCGATCGCAGAACTCGATCGGCCATGAATGTCCATGAATATCGAATATCTCCCCACCTTCATCAAAGATTTCAAAGCATTACGCGGTAGCCCAATCTACAAAACAATCTATCAACTTGCCTTTGAAGATATTCCTAACGCCGACAGTTTGAGTGAGCTGTCAAACCTAAAAAAGTTGAAAGGGTCGAGTACTGCCTATCGTATCCGAGTCGGAAACTATCGCATCGGCATCTTCATTACCAATGAAAAAATTCAATTCTCCCGTATATTACACAGGCGTGAAATCTATCGCTACTTTCCCTAGGACTCTCTCCATTCCCCTGGTCCGCCCCTTTAAAACAAAAACCGTACCTTTGCATTCAAGAAAAGTACGGTTTTTATTAAAACAAATCTAAAAAGATAGCTTAGCCTTTGTTCGCTTTGAAGCTAACGTGATACAAATAGCCCCTCCAAGGATGGGACTGAACTTCTTGAATTCGTGCGCCTGTGGTGTAGTTCAACTCAGGAACATTCAATTCCACCATGCCGCCTCGGCCCGCATCACGGATCAGCAATTCAATAGTCTTTGCATCAACGGTCAATTGAACGGATTCTGTTCCATTGTGACCATACATCGTCGCAGGTACAAGGTTCGCGCGTCGGAGTGCGTTGGGTTTGCTACCTTCAGGACGCTTGGTCGCTTCGATTGAAAACTTTGCCATGATGAAACTCTACCTTCGATGTCTTCACTAAATTTTAAACCGCCGTCAAACCCAACCTAGACCATAAGAATTTATATTCTTCAACCTATTGTTAGAGTCCACCGTTTTCGTACAGCAACGCCCGTTTCGGTCCATGAATTGGATCCTCTACGATGATTGTCTGGTCGCGACTGGCCCCGAGGGACACGATTGCGATCGGAACCGCCATCAGTTCGGCCAAGAACTTAAGATAATCCAAAGCTTGCTTCGGTAAATCTGTAAGCGCTCGACAGTCTTCGGTTGAAGTATTCCAACCGGGAACCGTCTGATAAATCGGAACGCACCGAGCAAAGGCTTTCGCATTGGTCGGAAAATCGTTGCACCGCTGACCATCGATTTCGTAGGCTATGCACACCTTAATTTCGTCTAGAGTATCTAGGACATCCATCTTAGTGATGGCTAAACAATCTAGACCATTAATCCGCACAGCATATCGACCGATAACGGCATCGAACCAACCACAGCGACGCTGACGCCCGGTTGTCGTTCCGAATTCGGCACCCCGATCGCATAATAACGCCCCAATGTCTCCATCGAGTTCGGTCGGGAACGGACCTTCACCAACACGGGTTGTGTAAGCTTTCGCCACACCAATAACCCGATCGATAATGGTTGGCCCCACGCCCGCCCCGACACATGCTCCGCCCGATACGGGATTGGAAGATGTGACGTAGGGATACGTACCATGGTCGAGATCAAGCAACGTACCTTGCGCACCTTCAAATAAGATGTTGCGCTTTTTCTGTACGGCTTGCGCAATCTTCAGGGAACTGTCAATTACATGGGGCCGCAGACGATCGGCATAAGCCAGATACTCCACAATTACTTCCTCTGGATCAAGAGGAGGAAGGTTGTATAGTTTCTCCAAGATGACGTTTTTGTTCGCTACACAATAGCGAACTTGCACCTTAAAGGACTCTGTATCCATTAGGTCCACAATACGAATGCCCGATCGCTCAGACTTATCCGCATAGGTCGGGCCAATGCCGCGCCCCGTGGTCCCAATTTTTAGATCGCCGCGACTCACTTCAGAAGCAACGTCCAAGATTCGGTGGTAGGGCATTGTTACATGCGCTGTTTCCGAAATCATTAGGTTTTTTGAACTGACTCCAAGCCGATCGAGTTGATCTAGCTCCTGAATCAAAACCTTTGGATCGATAACTGTTCCGCTGCCGATAATACATTCTGTCTCCGGGTATAGGATACCCGATGGAATAAGATGCAATTTGAAGGTCTGATCCTTGACCACGACGGTGTGCCCAGCGTTCACTCCACCTTGATACCGGACTACCATATCGGCTGAATTACTCAGCAAATCGGTAATCTTACCTTTTCCTTCATCGCCCCACTGGGCACCAATCACTACTACGTTAGCCAAGGGACTTCTTCAAAAACAATGATAAAGTTTTCAACAGCCTACAATTATCGTCAGCAAGTGGATCTTGTGTCAAATTAATTTTTGAGATCCGCCTGCTAACGCTTGTCCACCGCTATATCTCTATAATTTTTGCCTGAGACCTATGGATAATTTTCTGCCGATTGCCTATTTCGAGAAAAACTTTGTACCCTTCAAAGATGCAACCATTTCGATCGCGACCCATGCATTGCACTATGGAACCGGAGCATTTGGTGGATTACGTGGCATTCCGGATCCTGCGAATCCGAACCAGATTTTGCTATTTCGCCTCGATCGTCATGCCGATCGTTTAAGCAAGAGCGCCCGGTTATTGAATTTCGACCTGCCTGCTGAGAAGATTTTTGCAACCATTACAGAGTTTGTGAAGAAGAATCAGCCGAAAACGTCTTTCTACATTCGCCCCTTTGTCTACACTTCAGGTCTCGGCATCGCCCCACGCCTCCACAATATCGAGAAAGAATTCTTCGTCTATGGCATTGAGCTGGGCGACTATCTTTCCCCCGATGGCGTGAGCTGCCGCATTAGCTCTTGGTGTCGTCAGGAAGACCGTAGTTTGCCATTGCGTGGGAAAATCAGTGGCGCATACATCACCTCGTCCTTGGCGAAGACTGAAGCGGTAGAGTCGGGCTTTGATGAGGCGATTTTGCTGAATTCTAATGGGAAAGTGAGTGAAGCCTCGGGCATGAACATTTTCATTGTTCGTAATGGAACGATTATTACTCCCGGTTTTGAGCAAGATATTTTGGAAGGGATTACCCGAGACAGTATTTTGACGATCGCCCGTGATATGGGTATTCCAGTCATAGAGCGTCCGGTGGATAAATCAGAACTCTTTATTGCTGATGAGGTGTTTTTGAGCGGAACTGCTGCCAAAATTACGCCCGTGAAGCGCATTGAGATGTACGATTTGAAACCCGATCGTCCAATTACGGACAGATTGCGCGCCCAAGTGACGGCCATTACGGAAAACCGCGATCCCAAATACAAAGATTGGGTTTTCACCGTACCGCTATAGCCTTTATGGAAATTCGCGATGCCCCACCTCGTCTCCCTCCGCCCCAAACAAATCGCCATTCTTGAAGCGTCTTTAATTGGATTACTATCGGGACTGGCGGCGGTGATGTTGAAGATGGGGGTTGGCTGGCTGGGCGGCTGGCGGTTGGCTGGGGCCGACCTGTTGCCACCGATACTGGCTCTCCCTCTTTTTGGCGCAATCGGCGGTGGCTTAGCGGGAATCTTGATTCAACGGCTGGCTCCTGAAGCTTCAGGCAGTGGCATTCCCCAAGTTAAGGCGGCACTGGCGTATTTGCCCATGCCCTTAACGGGGCGAATTGCTTTTGTAAAACTAACCAGTACGATTTTGACCCTGGGGGCTGGGTTGACGCTGGGACGGCAAGGACCGACGGTACAGCTTGGGGCGGCGATCGCGTCCCAGGTTAGCAATTGGTTTCCCACGTCACCCGACCATCGGCGGCAATTGTTGGCGGCGGGCGCAGCAGCGGGACTGGCGGCGGGTTTTAATGCCCCGATCGCAGGCGTACTTTTTGTCATTGAAGAATTATTGCAGGATGTGTCGGGATTGACGCTGGGGACGGCTATCGTTGCGTCATTTGTGGGCGCTGTTGTGTCTCGACAATTGGGTGGGCAGGAGTTCACCTTTAGCCCCAGTTGGATGAGTATCGAACCCTATTTTAATGCTATCGAAATTCCATTTTTTGTGTTGCTTGGAGTGTTAGCGGGGCTATTGGGCGTTGTTTTTATTCGCGGAATTTTGCAAAGCCTGAAAATTTATAAGCGTTTGCATTTGAGTTTGCCGGGAAAGATTGCGATCGCGGGTCTTGTCTCTGGACTACTCGTGGCCCTATTGCCCGCAACACTAAGAGATAATGCCAGTTTGCAGGAAGTATGGCGCACTAGTGAATTTTCCTGGCATTTAATTCTATTGATTTTTGCCGTCAAATTTGGATTGACCTTGGTGGCCATGGGATCCGGCGCACCGGGGGGATTGTTTGCACCGTCATTGATTTTGGGATCAATGCTTGGATATTTAGTTTGTTTTTTGGCCCAGTTTTTAAACCATTGGCTCCATTTACCAATAGGCACTCAAGCTGGCGCAGGATTTGCCGTGACATTTGCGTTGGCTGGAATGGGTGCTTTTTTTAGTGCGGTGACGCGGGGACCAATGACAGCGATCGTCATTGTTTTTGAGATGACGCAAGAATTTTCAATTGTATTACCCTTAATGATTTCATCTGTGACGGCATATTTGGTTGCTGAGGAGATTTCAAAGGGTTCTGTTTACAAACATATTTTGGCTTGGAATGGCATCCATTTAAAACCATCCCAACAGCTTGAAAATCGCCTTAGTAAGCTCACTGCTGCTGATATTATGACGCGTCAATTGGAGACAATTAGTAGTACTGTTTCAATTGTGGATGCAAAACTTTTATTTACCCGATCGCAGCACCATGGATTACCCGTTCTAGATGATGGGAAATTCATAGGAATTGTTACTTCGTCAGATTTTACTAAATTCAGTGAACTTCAAATTGCGACAACTCCAATTCATGATATGAATCCTGTGACGAAGGATGAATTGTCAGCCATTAATATCAATGATTCGATCAATGGATTAGCGGCCATTCAAACCATTGCAGATATCATGACCCGAAATCCCATCAGTGTACGATCGCATGATCCATTACCTCAGGTGATTTATTGGATGAATCGCTATCATATTGGTCATTTGCCCGTGGTGGATCGATCGCAGCTTGTGGGCATCATTACCCGCGCCGACATTATTCGAGTCGAGTCTGAACAACTCAGCGGTAATATCCAAACCCATGATCCGCGCCTTGCAAAAAATGAACCCTCTTATTTGGTTTATCAAACCCGCGCTCCTGCGATCGGTCGAGGCCGCATTCTTGTTCCACTCTCCAACCCCGACACCGCATTGCAGCTTTTAGAACTTGCCGCCGCCATTGCCCAGCAAAGACATTATGAATTGGAATGTTTGATAGTAATTCCAGTATCGCGATTACGATCGCCCGCCGAAACCACCGTCTCAACCGTAGAGGAACGCCGTCTTTTGCGAAAAGTCAAACCATTGCGCGATCGCTATGGTATTTCGATTCATACCCAAATTCGGGTGTCTCATGACATTGCCAGTGCTATTTTAGAAGTCGTTCGCGATCGGCATATTGATCTATTGATTAGCAATTGGAAAGGAGGAACAGACACCCCCGATCGGATTTTTGGAGAAGTCGTTGATGCTCTAATTCAACAAGTGAGATGTGATGTGATGTTGATTAAATGGGGCATTAACGCAAAGCTTCGAGAACGCTGGCTAATTCCCACTGCAGGCGGCCCAAATTCCTCCCGGGCGATTCAGTGGCTTCCGGGTCTGATGAAAAACACTCAAGCGCCTGAAGCTTTTCTGTGTCATGTCAGCGCTCCAAACATACCGCCAGAAGTCAGCATCAGCGCCCTGAATAAAGCTTGTAATCAAGTTCAACTACGAGTAAGGTGTATCACCCATTCGATCTCCGTGTGCAATACCTCGATTTCGGATGCGGTGTTTAATTTGGCCCAACAGAATGACTGCGATGTGATTTTGCTCGGAGCGACTCAGTGGGGACTTTTGCAGCAGGTATTGAAGGGAAATATTCCCGAGGAAATCGCCAGACGATCGACTCAGACTGTAATTTTAGTGCGGGGTTCGCTGTAGGAAATCGATCGCAAAATCTTAAGTAGACCGTTTCGGAGAATTTCGGATAGAAATGGGAATTCTAAGTAAGACTGCTGCGAACGTTTGGATCCCCCTAGTCCCAAACCTTAGTCCCATCCCTAGTCCTATGCCAAAAAAAATTCTAAAGAAACCACCTAACAAAAATACTAAAAAAGGCAAATTGAATAAGTCTAAAAAGAATCAGCCGATCGAAGCGCCGATCGAAGTTGTGCCGCTGACCCCAAAAGAACAACAACTCGAAAAACGCAAGGTAAACAAAGCAAAACAGGAACTAAGCCAATTCATGACCATGGCCGTGGTGGTCTCAGTTGTAATCGGGGGAATTGGTAGCGTTTTGGGTGGGATTAAAGGAGGCATTGGGGGCTTTGCTGGAATTTTTATTATATTGAGTTCATTTAAATATCCTGAAAAAGCCTTATATGCATTTTTGATTTATTTACCCCTGGGCGGATCAATTACCTATGCGATCGGGGGCGGAGACAATCCTGTTTTACAACTTGCTAAAGATGCCTTCTATATCCCCGCTGTCATTGCTTTATATCAAACTTGTAAAGCTAAAAGTTTGCCGTTTATTATGCCAGTTAATTTAAAAATACCATTGATGTTACTTTTGGGCTATTGCCTTTTAGTCTTGATCTTTGTGAATGGATTACAGCAGTTTAGTCCCAAAACTGAAAAACCTTTTCTGATGGGAATCTTAGGGCTAAAAGTCTTTCTTGGCTATATACCTCTGATTCCTTGTGCCTACTATTTACTCAAAACAAAACGTGACTTCTATTTTCTAATACGGGTCATGACCACATTAGTTGTTATCTGTTGTAGTCTCGGATTTTTGCAATATATGTTTTTGAAAACAGGCCGCTGTGAAGGCACGGTTGGCAGTGGTTCAGAACTCTTCAAAGCCTCCATTGAATCGCGATGTCTGGTGGGTGGATCATTGCTTTATAGTCCCGAACAGGGCGTAATTCGGTTGCCGGGAACCTTTGTTGCACCTTGGCAATGGGGTTGGTATTTGATTATGAGTGCATTTACAAGTTTCGCCACAGCATTCTGCGATCGTAAATGGATTTGGCGAATCATTGGTATGGTGGCGATGGCACTGAACTTCTTAATGGCAGTCCTATCAGGTCAGCGAATTGCATTAATTATTGTCCCGATCGCGTCGATTACGCTATTATCTATCACGGGCCAAGTCACAAATTTAAAACGTTTTTTACCTATTGCAATAGTGTTGGGATTTGCGATCGTTGGCGCTATAGCTACATTTCCAGATATTGTAAAAGAGCGGATTGATAGTTTTTCAAGCCGGTGGGAAGCGTCTCCTCCCACGGATTTCATTGCAGGTCAATTTGAATTTGTGGGAGATGCTGTAGGGATCTTGGGACGGGGACTGGGACGGGCGACCAACTCAGCACGGGCATTTGGGGAAACAAAACTAATAGAGACGTACTATCCCAAAGTACTTTATGAATTAGGTCCGATCGGGGTGTTGCTTTTGTTGGCTGTTGTGACCACTCTAACGATCGCGACCTTTAAGGCATATCGCAAGGTAAAAGACAAAAACCTTCGGGGAACGGGTGCGGCACTTTGGGTGTTTGTTTTGTTTATTAGCTACAACACCTATTACTATCCATTGGATGTCGATCCCGTGGCGGTATATTACTGGTTTATGGCGGGGGTTATTTTAAAACTACCAGAATTAGATAAAGAGATAGAAGTAGATCCCCTCTAGCCCTCCCTGCTAAAGGGGGAACATGAATGGTTTTTAGTATTCCCGTCATAAGGAAGAACATGAACAATTCTTAGTCCTCCTTTAACAAGGGGGATTTAGGGGGATCTCTACAGGACAACCTACAAATCAACTGGTTTATTGATATGACACATTTTATTTCAGTTATCATCGCAACCTATGGTCGAGAACAGGCATTAATTAATTCAATTAATGATGTTTTGAAACAAGATTATCCTGCATTTGAAGTCATTGTTGTAGACCAAACCACCCACCATGAACCAGAGACCGATCGTTTCCTGAATCAAATGGCTGAATATGGCAAAATCAAACTTTTTAAATTAGATTGGGCCAGCTTACCGGGAGCACGAAATTATGGGGTTCGACGGGCCAAAGGTGAGGTTTTAGTTTTTGTTGATGATGATGTTGAATTGCCTGCGGGATATTTGGCCGCTCATGAAAAGAATTACGATCGGCCTGAGGTGGGCGGTGTGGCTGGACGGGTATTCGATCGGATGAAGTTGGCAGACCATTCTAGTGATTTAGAAATACAAGATCTCCCCCCAGAAGCCATGGATCCGGCGATCGCTTGGTACCATATCAATCTAGTTCATACTGTCAAACCACAACAGGTTTTGAGTGCAAGGGGTTGCAATATGTCCTATCGTCGCGAGATCTTCTTTGAACAAGGCATTTGGTTTGATGAGCGATATCGTGGCAGTGCGGTACGAGAGGAATCGGATTTTGGATTAGGATTTCGCAAAACGCCCTATTTGATTTGGTATGATCCACTGTCCCATTTGGTTCATTTAGGCGAGGAAACAGGCGGTTGTCATGATATTACAACAAAGTCCTTAAGCTATCAAATGACCTTCTACCATAATCATTTCATTATGGGATTAAAGCATTTGACCCTTGCGCAATGTTTGCGTTTTTATGGCCGACTGTTTGATTGTCATGTTTTAGGTCGTCCGCCCTGCCATAAGTCGGGTTCACCATTAAAGGTTGTATCACGACTTGTCTTTTATATGCTGGGTTTTGGAGATGCGGTATGGTCGCAGGTGAAGGGATTGTGGGATAACGGACAATGGTGCAGCGATCGCGATCCACTTTATAGAAAATAATAGAAAATAACAAATAACAACTAGTCATGAAGATTCTCATTGTCAGTCATTCCTATATTATTAAACTCAATTGTGAGAAGTTCCGTCTTTTAGCCCAACTTGATCCGAGTTTAGAAGTTACGATCGTCGTCCCCAAGCGATGGAGACCGGGCGGAGTGATACGCGACACCATTGAATCGAAAGGTTGGCAGGATGGGAATTTTCGAGTGGTGCCGATCGCAAACTTTAGTGAAAACAATCAAGGAGCATTATGTTTTGGTTGGGAGTTAGTTGAATTGCTGCGATCGTTCAAGCCCGACATCATACAAGTCGAACAAGGTTCAAAATCTTTGGCCTATGCTCAATTGATTACCTTAAATAAACTACTGGGATTGAAAGCAAAAATGCTCTTCTTTACTTGGTGGAATTTGCCCTATAGTTTGAAATTTCCATTCTCTTGGTTAGAACAATATAATCTAAATAATACTAATGGTATTGTTGTTGGAAATAGTGCTGGCTATGAAATTTTGCGAGAAAAAGGCTACGATCGACCCATGGAAATTATGCCGCAACTCGGTGTAGATGAAACTCTTTTCAAACCACAAGATGCAACAGAAATCAGAATGCGTCTTGGTATTCAAAATCACGAATTTGTGATTGGGTTTGTCGGTCGATTTGTCCCCGAAAAGGGCTTACATACCTTATTGAAAGCTACGGCAGCATTGGGAGACCGATCGTTTAAACTACTGCTTCTCGGACGGGGTGAACTTAAGAATGAATTACTCAAGACTGCACAAGAATTAGGCTTGGATAGCCAATTAATTCAACTTGATAGTGTCAAACATGACCAAGTTGCACAGTATATTAGCGCTATGAATACATTGGTTTTGCCGTCGGAAACAACCTATCAATTCAAAACATTAACCGCCACGGGTTGGAAAGAACAGTTTGGCCATGTATTAATTGAAGCAATGGCTGCGGCAATTCCGGTAATAGGGTCCGATTCCGGAGAGATTCCCAATGTAATTGCAGATGCGGGGTTAGTGTTTCCAGAAGGGGATGCAGATGCATTGTGCGATCGGCTTTCGCAATTAATTGACGATCGGAGCTTTGCAGAAAACTTAGGACGATCGGGCTACCAACGTTGTATATCTCACTATACCAATAAAGCGCTTGCTAGAGATCTGCTGGAGTTTTACCGATCGTTATGATTAGGTTATTCAGCATATCGCTGTAGAGCATGGATAATCTGAGGATCTGCAAGTTAATGTAGATTTAGCTCAATCTTTATGGTGATGATACTGACCCATTTGATGATGCAGTGTAGGATTTAGGGAACCCTAAGTCCAATGTTAGGTTAAATTAACTTTTGTCTACTTGTTCCGTACCCAATCCTAGTCCTGATGTACCAGATTACAAAGCATATTCCCTTAGCGATCCGCCGATCGATTTTTCATAAGTCTATGTTTTGGCTAGGATTACCCATCGTAGGGCTTTCTGCACTCGCAATTACTATTGGTTATCGTCATGCCGTTGCGACTGTAGAAACCCAAGCCACTGGCGAACTTAAAAACTACGTCAATGAACGAAGTAAACGGGAAAGTCAAATTTTTCAGCTCGCCCAAAAGAATCATGCTCATCTTAAACCCATCATTATGGATGAGGTCAAAAAAGCACGATCGACTAATCCCGATGTCGCCTTTAATACCTTAGTGAAGCCTTGGTCTGACGGAACTTATCGTAACTTTGATCAATCTAGACCCCTTGGGGAATTTGACACCCTAGAAGATGCCACAGTATTTGTCGGTGTAGGGGCTGAGCTATACCTTAACAGGGAATAGACTTGATGTTTTTAAAAGACTGAAAGCGTAAAGTTAATAAGGAATCTAATTCTCGTTTGTGAGTAGTATGAGACATCTCAAGACAATTAGAGATAGCTAACTTAAACGAAGAAAAGTCAG
>JAPLHZ010000394.1 GCA_026389365.1 Cyanobacteriota bacterium | reverse complement strand
GGGGAGACCTCTCCTACTTTTTTAAACTGTCAAAAATAGGAGAACCAGATGGAACCTTCTGAGTTGGATAGAGCGATCGTTCAGTGGCATTTTACTTGTGTCGAGCCAGCGAACAATCACAACAAATTCTGGTCGATTTGGTTACTCCAGAATGGTGATCTCTATGTGGAATATGGACGAATTGGCAATGCGGCTCAATCCAAGCATCATTCAATTGGGAATGGTACGATTGCATTTCGGAAGATGGATTCATTAATCCGCCAAAAACAAGCAAAGGGCTATCGTCTAATCCAGAGTCCACAACAGACAACACGAGAAGAAGTCCAGCCTGTTCAACGGCAAATAGATGCGCGATCGATCGCTTTATCTTGGGACTGAAGGGGCGATCGCCCAGATGCCACACCAAATTATGCCCAAACCTTTCAAGTGGGCCAGGAGAATGCAAATGCAAATTATTAATTGGATTGATACATTCATGATCCCGATCGTCTGGTTCATTGACCTGAGCCAAACAGTATTCCAAGTGCTCAGTTCTGACAAAGCGAAACAGGTCTATAAAGCGATCGCCCTTTTCATCGGAGTTCTCTGTATTGCGATCGTTCTGGGTTTTGCCAAGACCATACAGATTGCCTTTGTCAGTGCATCTGAAGCCTTTATCGAAGCTCTAGAAATGCCAGAAACCTCCACAGAAATTTTGACAGTTCAAGAATCTGAGCCATTAACGCCAGAAACACAAACAGAAATCTTGACAGTTCAAGAATCTGAGCTATTAACGCCAGAATCGATCGTCCCTGACCTACGTGTCCATTCCCTACGTAAAGCTGCAATGGCAAAAGGTATTCCTAATGCAGGTCGGATGAAGAAAGCAGATTTACTCGTCGCTTTATCCCATTCAGAATTTATTCCATATCAGTCTTAGAATCGGTACTTCAGGAAGTCCAGGAAGAAATTGGGGCGGTCATCGATCGTGAAGGTAATCCCATTCAAACGGATGACGTAGAAAGGGCGATCGCTTATCTATTACGATCACCCCTTAAAGATTGTCAATTTCGTTATCAGATTCAGGAATGGCTAGACGATTGGCGATTCAGCTTCTAATTGATGAATGAAGCGATCGTGACCCGCAAGCATTACTTTTTCCCAAATGGTTTGAAACTATCCGCACTGGACGTTATCTTGTAGTGGTAGTTGTTTGTCAGATGGATCTCTCTCGTTACTGGATTACTACGACCTACACCGCACGCAAAATTACCGGAGGGCAGACACAATGGAAAAACAACTAACTATCCATTACGACAAAATTGGCGATATTCTCTATGTCAACACCTGTCAGCCCTATCCAGAACAAGAATCCGAAGAGTTAAGCGATGAAATTACTGCTCGTCTCAATCCCATCTCGGGTACCGTCAAGAATTTAGAAATTCTATTCTTTACTCAACGCACCCAACCGTTAAATCTTCGTGCCCTCCCGATCGGTAAAGCATTGTTACCTGCGGCCTAAGTAAATACTGGCAACTTAATCTGGAATCCACTATGACCTCTCTGACCCAAACCATCATCGATAGACTCCAAACCCTTCCGCTACAAAGGCAGCAGCAAGTCCTTGCGACCCTCGAAGATGAAGACCTGCTGTCCAACATCAGCCCCGCAGAACTGCACGCCCTTTCCGCGATCGCCCTCTCACCTCCCCTTCAAACTCAATTGAGTGATTTACTGGATCGCAATTCAGAGAATCAACTTTCCCCTGAAGAACTCACTCACCTCGATCGAATTCTCGAACAAGTAGACCAACTGAATCTTCTCAAAGCCCGTGCCCGCTATACCCTTGACCATTTTAGAAAAGCGAATCTTGCGTGAGTCCCTATATTCCCATCCAACTGCAAAGAAATATTCGTCAGCATTTCAAAACCCGTTGTGCTTATTGTCAAACCTCAGAAGCTTTAATTGCCACCCGCTTTGAAATAGACCATATTCGACCGCGATCGAGAGGGGGTGAGACCTGCTTTGAAAACCTTTGTCTGGCTTGTCCGCACTGCAATAGACATAAATCCGATCGGGAATCATTTCGGGATCCAGAAAGCAATCAAACTGTTCCATTCTTCCATCCCCAGAAACAACGGTGGCAAGAACACTTTGATTGGAATGAGAATACCTCAGTCTTGCTGGGACTCACAGCCAGCGGTCGCGCAACTTTAGAAGCACTAGAAATCAATCGTCCACCGCTAGTCCACCTTCGTAAACTTTGGCGCAAATTGGGCGAGCATCCGCCTAATGACTAGGAGTTCCCAAGAGATTACCCATTGATTTAAAACTCCCAATCTTGTCCTACAAAACGGATTTACGTAGGACAAGATTGGGAGAAATGCAACAATTGCAAATAATGTCTACAATGAGCATCAAGTCATTCCATCCTGTCCCCACTGCCCACTTCAAGCGTAAGGACAATTCCATGTCCCCCGAAGAATCTATTCCAACACCGAAAAAGACTAAGCCCCGCAGCTTGCCAATTCCACCTGTAGAGGACGATCGCCCCGAAGTCATCGTTCAACCGCAATGGAAAGCGCGAAGAGCGAGTTACGACTCTGTGAGCGATCGTCTTGCTGAAGGTACGGATATTGATTTGCTGATTGAACAGGGTTATTTCGACGAATAAGGCTCATTTACCCGTACCCCTCACGGCGATCGTAATGAACATCATTCAAATAGATCTCAAAACCGGGAAGGTCCTTCAACAGACCAACCCGGAAACGTTGCTATTGGAACCAAAACTAAAATCAGTAGAAAATTCCTATCTCGAAACCTGGTTGAATCATCATGGATTGAATGATGCCCAGTTTTACGTTGCTGATTTTTATGATGGAATTGTGGACCAAGACCGTCAACGATTGGAAGAAGATGGAAAGATTCTCGTATTCACCAACGGGAAAAAGGGATATTTTACCGATCGCGATACTGCCAAATTGATGACAGAAAGCGATCGCTCAATCTATGCCACGAATGATAATTCTGCTCATTATGGGGTTGCCTATGGGAGTTTGATTGCTTCGGATGGGATTGCTTCCACAGTGCGATCGGATTGCAAAATCTTGGTTGTAGATGATGAGAGGCGATCGGCTGGTATTGAGGTTGAAGACCTGGACCATTTGTTGAATAAGATGGGCGATGGGACGATGCTAGTCTCGGATGCCGTCATCCGATCGCTCCTGACAGAAGAAGACAGCAATCTCGACCCCGACAATCTTGTAACGCAGTTTAGAGCGGCATCACTAGACTTTCCAGGCATCGCGAAAGGGACGTTAACTTATAGTCAATGGTGTGACTATTTAGGTGTGGATGCGATCGTCTCTCGTAGTGATATCAAAGGCGATGATGGTCGATTTTCAACGATCGGCATTCATGAAGTCGAAACCTTTTGGATTAATCGCAAAGCTGATGCGGAGTATGGATTTCAATCAGTGGGACCGCAGGTGAAGGGCTGTATTCCAGAAGCAACGTTGCAGGAATTCAATCCGATGATGAAGGCGAAGGCGGAACAGTTGGCAGCGATTGCAACAGATCCCGTTGCCTTAATGAAGTACTATGCCGAGAAGAAACGAGATGAAGTGTCGCCTGAAGGGGAATCTTTAGAAGAGAATCCCGATCGTCCAAAGACTGATTGGCTTAAGGAATTAGCCGCCGCAGACCAGCATGGACAATTAGCCGGATTTAAACGTGTCAATACAGAATTAGAACGGTTTCTCAAGGGAGAGCGAAAGGATTTGGCATTGCGGGGAATTGAAGTGCCCAGTGCGACAGCGCAACATCACTCAGCCCTCAAACCTTGGGAGATTGCGAATCGAAATTTACCCCAGGGGGCGATCGTGGCTTACTACCGATCGCCCTTTCCAAACGTCGGTGCAGCAGCGATAGCGATTAACAATATCCGATCGTTGCGATGGAACGATCCAGAGAGTTATGACAAGCAAGGGGTTATCTTTTTGAACCCCTGGACCGCGAAGAATATTGCCATTACTGATTTTGATGGCGATCGTAATGGTTGTTTTGTTGGGTTCACAGCAGCAGATGTGGAAGACCCGACTGGGATTGGAACGAAATTACCAGATTATTTACGATCGCAATTAGAAAAGCTATCAAATCATCCTGAAGCCGAACAATACGAAGCGGCGAGGGCGTTGATTCAAGAGGTCATTGCAGAACAGGTTTGGGTGAAGCCTGCGGATTATCCGATCGCCGT
>JAPLHZ010000309.1 GCA_026389365.1 Cyanobacteriota bacterium | reverse complement strand
CCATGACCGAGATCATCAGACCCATCACAAAACACATCAAACTTCAGATCACAGGTGATGCCGATGCCGTGAATGCCACGATCGCGCTCCTCCATGCCCTCAACTTCATCAACGGCTCAGTCTGGAGTCAAGCCATTCGTAGACGTGGAGAAGGCTCCATTGTCCGCGTCGCATCTCGCCCCATCACCCTCCCTCAAGTCCCCTAACCACAGGCCCAAATGTACGATCGATCGTGCATTTGGGCCATCTATAGAAAATCTTCAATTATAATTTTGAGGCCATGAAGCGAGATTCTATTTTCTTCCGATTATTTCAACAACCCCTGACACCATTGTTTGAACTATTGGCCGAGACGATCGTTCATCGCGCCTGACAAAAGCTCAAGTCCTACTTCGTGCAAAGTCCAGAATTAAAGGGCGATCGAAAGATGTGCGGGTTTAAAAATTGAGAATAGAAGAGTGGTTTGATTTATGATTCTGGAAGGGCGATCACATCATAAAACACGGTAATATTATGGTACTAAAAGCAGACTCGTCTATTCATGGAACCCTAATGAACTCCTTAGACGCGATCGGGTTACAACTTTGAGCAGATAGGTTATTCTGTAGGAAGAAATATAGTTGAGTCTAGGGCAGTTATGGCGATCAATCTTCCTCAATTTTTTCAGGCGACGAATCCGAGTAAGACACTGAGAGCGGGCAATCCAGAGGACGATCGGTTTTATATCGATTTTTCGTCGGTGCGGGGTGGGACGTTGATCGAAGAACTGAAGGATATGATCACATTTTTGTCGCCAGATATTCCGACTTGTAGTTTGTTTACGGGGCATATTGGCTGTGGGAAATCGACGGAGCTGTTGCAATTGAAGTTGCTGCTGGAAAAAGATGGGTTTCATGTGGTGTATTTCGAGTCGAGTGCGGACTTGGAAATGGCGGATGTCGATATTGGGGATGTGATGTTGGCGATCGCGAAACGGATCAGTGAAAGTCTTGAAGCGACGAATGTGAAGCCGCCTGCGGGGAAGCTGGAAGCATTGCTGGCAAAGACTAAAGAGGTTTTGTTGACGGAAATTGAGGTGAAGGTGAAGGCAAAATTGCCGGGGATGGGGGAGGCTGGAATTGATACTGAGAAAAAGGAGTTTTCATTGTCGGCGGGGATTGGAGAGTTGACGGTGAAGGCGAAGAATGATTCGGGGTTGCGGGAAAAGATGAATCAGTTTTTGGTGCCACAGAAGAACAAGTTGCTGGAGGCAATTAATGAAGAGTTGATTGAACCTGCGATCGGACTTCTGAAGAAGCAAGGCAAGAATGGGCTGGTGGTGATTGTGGATAATCTCGATCGGGTTGATAAACGGATTCGTCCTGATGGTCGTCCACAGCAGGAATATTTGTTTATTGATCAACATGAATGTTTGCGCGGGTTAAAGTGTCATTTGGTTTATACGATGCCGCTGTCGATGAAGTTTGGCAATGAATATGGGGCTTTGACTCAGCGATATAAGACTCCGTTGGTGTTGCCGATGGTGCCGACGATCGGGCGGGATGGGCAGGACGTGTATGAAGAAGGGATGGTGTTGTTGCGTCAAATGGTGTTGCGGCGGGCGTTGCCTGAGGTCACAGATGAGGAACGGTTGGCACGGATTATGGAGATTTTTGAAACGGCGGAGAGTCTCGATCGGTTATGTCATGCGAGTGGTGGTCATAGTCGAGATTTGTTGCGGTTGTTGAATAGTTGGATTCAAAAGGGGCGCAAGTTTCCGTTAGCGGCGGCGGCGTTAGAGCGGGTGATTCGGGAGGAGAGTAATGAGATGGTGCGGGCGATCGATAACCACGAGTGGGATTTGTTGAAACAGGTGCAGCAACGGAAAAAAGTGACTGGGGACGTGGAATATCAAACACTGATTAGTAGTCGGTGGGTGTTTGAATATCGGATGGATGGGGAGTCTTGGTTTGCGGTGAATCCGATTTTGATGGAGTCGGAGGAGATGTTGGATTCCTAAGTGAGAGGGTGTTTGAATGGTCTTTTCGTTCTAGGGGAAGGCTTGATCCCCCTAGCCCCCCTTTTCAAGGGGGTCCGGAGTTTTGAGGGGAATTGGAGGGGTTGAAACTGTTGTGTCAATCGATCGTAGGATCTCCTTGAAGGTCGATCATTGAACCTTTCTCAAGACTTGAGATGCTGTTAGCTTGAGACCTGGGAAGGCGGGAGATACAAGTGTCACATTGTCCCGAAATGTCTGGAACTGGTACACCCCATCTATTAAAGTTCCGATTCTCACGTAATCTCTTGATGGGTCAACTTGCCACATCTCAATGATGCCGCGATCGGCATATTCTTTTGGTTTGAGAATGTAATCACGCTTGTAATTATCAGTACTTTCTGTCCCAGGGGAAACTATTTCAATTACGGCGACGGGGTTCGGATCATTTAAAGTTAGGCAAGCTTCAGTTCGCCCATCAAGGGCAAGTACTGATGCATCCGAATGAATCAATAGATCGGCATCACGGGCGGTTACGAACGCGCTTCTGACCTCAATTTTTTCCCGGACACCGACATTATCATCTCCGAGTAGCCGTGAGAAAACCCCAATTAAGAACACTGCAATTCTGGTATTAATCCGACTTTCGGCACCCATTTCTACTAAAACTCCATCCACAAGTTCATAACGCCGATCGCTGCCATCGTCATGGGTCAAAAACTCCATTAAGCTCATTCGTCGATCGGTGGCTAGAGTCATGATTTGATTGCCTTCTAGGATATGTCGGCGCTATTGTAGTTTAGCAGATCGCAATGAGTTGGTTCATTGTCTTGATTTCGGGTTTCAATGGGGGTAGGCGATTGCGAGGTTGGGGCGATGGATGAGAGTTTGAGTTTGGAGAATCTGGAGGCGATCGAGGAATTGGTTTGGACCCTGAATGCATCGCGGGGTGAGTTTGCGTTGGTGATTGTGCGGTGTAATTATGCTCAGTTGCGCGATCGGGCGATCGTGGCGTTGTGTGAACAGGTTGAGAATGTGGTGGTGTGGGCGATGCCTTCGGAGACTACGGCGTTGCTGGAGGGAATTCGGGAATGTGTGACGGATGAGACGGCGGCGGTACTGGTGACGGGGCTGGAGGGCGCGCGCGAGTTAGATGAGTTGCTGAGTTCTACCAATCGGATTCGGGAAGAGTTTCGATTGGGTTGTCCGTTTCCGGTGGTGCTGTGGGTGACGGATGCGGGGTTAAAACGATTGATGCGATCGGCTCCTGATTTTGAAAGTTGGGGTACGACGACGCACTTGGAGATTTCGATCGAGGAATTGGCAGAATGGCTAGAAGCTAGAACTCAAGAATGGTTTAGAGATGAATTGAATCAGTATTCGAGATCCCAAACGGAATGGGTTTCTTTTAAGCAGGAATTTGTCCTAGTACTAGACAGAATAAAATCTAGCCCAGTGTTGATGAAGCAAGAGGTTACATTATGTTCTTCTGCTGTACTAGGAGCGATTAACTATAATTTAGGTCTGTTTGATAAGCAACACTCCGGACAGATTTTCAGTCGGTCAAGCCCTGAGAGAGCCGTATTCCAGTAGTCTCTGGTAGTTTGGATTTAATTTAACCAAAGTCGGGTCCAAACCAAACATTGCGATAAATAAGTCTAATAAATGCTCAT
>JAPLHZ010000342.1 GCA_026389365.1 Cyanobacteriota bacterium | reverse complement strand
TGTGAATCGTCTCTTTCAACGCCTCACTCTCGACCTTAATGGGTATACGCGATTTCCAGCAACCTAAATTCCCTAGGATTGTCAATTGCCTTCAAACCACATCTAGCGTCCTCCACGGGAATTCTGGGAGAACCAAAAATCTCTACTGACCAATACCTGATTTTCAGGTTCAGATGGCATAAGCTTCATCTAATGAGATTATAGCTTACTAGAAGATCCTAAGTTACCCAACTCCTTGTAAATACGTCATGATCCAATCTCTTCAGCAACAAGTCAAAACCCGATCGCTCTCCCTTGAAGATGCTCTCCAGACGATCACCAATGAGGAAGGCATCCTCAATCTAGATCTTGTTGATACTGAACTATCTAGCAGATTTCTGAAACAACTTCGGGGGGGGCCGAGTTTATGTGTTCCTCTACTTCATTGGCAAAATTGTTATTATCTAGGTTCGCCTCGATCGATCGATGCAGAACAATTACAGATTATTAAACATAAATTAAATTCCGATATCAATTTGATTAAGATTGACGAGATCAGCTATCGCAAATGGTATCGCCAACAGCATATTAATCATAAAACGATCGCCACAGCAAAACTAATTAATCCGCTCACCGGTGAGATTGATAATGAAGATATTGCCGAACTGACTCAAATCACCGTTGACCAAACTGATAACCAAATAGCGCGCGTCAAAGCACTGATTGCTTCGGCGGTTCGGTATCGTGCCAGTTGAGCCATAGGGTTAGCTTCTAACATCTGTTCGAGTAAAGCACTGATTGCTTCGGCGGTTCGGTATCGTGCCAGTGATATTCACCTCGAACCCTGTAGTGATGGCTTACGGGTGCGCTATCGGATTGACGGTATTCTGCGTAATATTATGAATTTTCCGCCTGAAATTAGTCGTAAAGTCATTGTCTCTATCAAGGTGATGAGCGAAATGGATATTGCCGATAGTCGCCGCCCCCAAGATGGACGCATGGGCGAAATATATATGTCCACGGACCAAGTACGTTGTATACGAGTTTGCAAGCGATCGCCCAAGAATCAAAAAACATTACCACCGTTGAAGATCCGGTTGAATACGTCCTCCCTGGCATTACCCAAACCCAAGTGAATGAGGCCGCAGGCATGACCTTTGCAGCGGGTTTGCGGGCCATTCTGCGCCAAGATCCCGACATCATTATGCTGGGTGAAATTCGGGATCATGAAACCGCTGAAACTGCCGTCCGCGCGGCTTTAACAGGGCATTTGGTTTTAACTACGCTCCATACGAATGATGCAGCAGGTGCAATTCCTCGATTGCGGGATATTGGTCCCGATCCAGGATTGATCAGTGATGCACTGTTGGGGGTTGTGGCCCAGCGATTAGTCCGTCGAGTCTGTCCTCATTGTACTGAATCATACAAGCCGACGGAAGCTGATTTGAAAGTATTGGGTCTTCGTCGGGAGAATGCAAATCCTTTGGAATGGAGTAAAGGCAAGGGCTGTAGTCAATGCTTTCATTCAGGATATTTAGGGCGAGAGGCATTAATTGAATTGTTAGATGTAGATGATATGATTCGACAAATTATTCACGATGGATCAATGACGCAACTCAATCGTTATTTAAATGAAATTGCCTATGATTCATTCCGAATGGCGGCGATCGAAAAAGTCACTCATGGTGCCTTGCAGCTAGCTGGTTTTCTTCATTTTCTGGCAGAAAGCGGTTTTGCTAGGTAGGCAGGCTCTACCACTGATCGCAGAGTAACGGCTTCCTTCAAAGCCAAGTATCACGGGGAAAGATATCAAATGGGTTCTATAGAAGAAATCAAACGTGTTCTTCCCTTTAGCGCCCTCAATGTCAAACCGCTGGCAAACCATTCAGAAGGGAGACCACTGGCGGTTGTATCCTAGTAAACTTTAGCGTCGTCTTACTCCCATCTCAGATTAAAATTCCAGTAGACTTAATAATCTAGTAGACTTATAATAATGACGACAATTCATACAACCGCCGCACTGCCGCCAATACCTTATCGCCATAGTCCGTCCCCGGCTGCCACCGCCCGCTCAATTGCCCGACCAAAGGCGCAATGCCCCGTGTAATGAATCTAAATCGTGGATTAATACTTTCTTGAACTAATGGTTCTGTACTAGCATAGGCCTTTAGTAATTGAATGTGGGCACGAACACCCAGTCGCGCACTGCCAAACGCCGCGCCTTCAGGTCCACCGCCAGGAGTTCCCAGTCCTGCAAAATTGTTCTGACTAGCTTTTGTGATTCCACCAAAGCGTAGGAAATTAGTTTCAAAACACATTTGAGCAAAGGCAATGTCGTAGTCTACACCTTCTATTGCGCCTTCTTCTCGATATAATTTGCCAATTTCTGGAAAATCCTTAATGCCCAATTCATTGTTGATCTTCAAAAACATCATCAATTGTAATTCTGTCGTTTTGCCATGATCCATAATCCGATCGAATGAACCAGGGCAAATCTTTAAAATAGACCTTAGAATAACAGCCCGAGTCGTCGTATCCCAACTCACGGAGATATTATAATCCCGCAGTTCAATGGCTTTAACGAATACAACACTACGATAAGCAAACCGACGAACACTAAGTAATACTGATAGATCAATCCCTAAACGATCGACCAAATCAATAGGAATATAGGCATTACCATTAACTAAAATTCCTTTCTCACCATAGATTTGACCATTCAAATTAATATTAATTGTCGGGTAAACTTCATCGGGAGATGGACTACCCAAATCATTTATCCAACTTTGCAAGCCATCGGCAATTCCGATCGCGAGATCCTGGCGTTGATTTTGGAGAATATATCGATCGTCAGGATTGGTCAAGAACCCAACTTGTAAATATAATGACGGCGTAATCAATTGACGACAAAATGCAAGGTTCCCAACCCCGATCGTGGTATCTGGTTTTGCGCCTCGATTTGGCAATGCAGGCAACCGTTTACCAATGCCCAAAAGTAATAGATCTGCATGACGTTTTCGGACCTCATTTTGATTGATATAAAATGCGCTACATCCACGCACCAACGGATTATTTGCAGCATCACCATGCAACTCAAGCGACACATCATCACTGCGTCCACGTTGATTGATCCAGTCGAGGGTTTGCTGGAAACTCAGATCATCCGGGACTGAAAGTACTTCGAGACTTCGCGATCGGAGTTGGGCCTGTACTAGATCTCTCAGTAAGATCATCTCACGAGCTTCAGTGGTACCCGTAATAACGGCCCCCGGATCAATAATTCCGTTCTCTACGCCGCCATGTGCTGCGGACAGAAAAATGCGTCCCATACCAAAATTCTACCTATGATTCTTGATCATTATGAACGATGATTGCAAATTTGCAGATCCTAAACTTCGATCGCCCACGTTACAATGAAGCCGGAGGTTTAAACCCTCCTTTTATTACAATTTACTATTACAAATCACCATGTCCCCACTTTCTCTTCCTGAACTTTCAACTGGCCTTCAACCCTTGTCGCATTGGCAACACCGTGGCGACAAACTCCACCGCGAATACAAGTTTCCTGACTTCATCACAGCCTTTGGATTTATGACCAGCATGGCCCTTTATTCCCAAGCAAGTGGTCACCATCCTGAGTGGTCCAACACCTACAACCGCGTCACCGTTGAGCTTACGACCCACGACGCAGGCGGCATCACCCAAAAAGATTTGGATTGGGCGACCAAAGCTGAGACCCTAATCTAAATATTCTGGTCTAATCCTTCTGATTCCGTGATCCTACCTAAAAATTCGTCTTCGGTTAGAATTCTCCGGAAAATCCGTCAGTCTTCCGAAGATTGACCTATCAGCATCACGGGTTAGGGGTCAAGTCGTTATGGTTTTACAAGAAATGGTTTTCCCGCTTACGAAGTCTGAAACGGGAGAAACAACTTTTTCAGATGTTCTTCGATCGGAGGGTTGGCGCAAGATTGTCGCCCAAGTTGAATCTGCACTATGTCGTGAGGGTCGATCGCGTGAAGCCCTCGACCAACTTCAACAGCTCGCCACCGAACAAGGACCCAGCATCCAGTTTTTAGTGAAATCCGTCATTCAGGAAACCATTCGCTTCACTCTGGAGTGCTTTGGTGACACGACGGATTTGCTTAAGCGGATTGAACTATCGCCTGTTGCTGATCTAGCTGAGAATCCTGTGGCTGAAAAAGTCGCTGAACCGCTTACTCCGGCGCAAAAAGAAGCTCAGAACGATGCCACACTTTTCACAGCGATCGCTCATGTTCTTAAGCCCGTCAAGCTTGAGAAATCCTTGCTCCATCGGATTCTTCCCCAGTCTGCGCCGCCGAAACTTAGCCCGGAAGCCCTACTCCTTGCCCAGGTTGAGGCCCGAGATGCGAAATTATTAGACCTATGCCATCAAATCCGTCATCATCGATCGACCTTGGGACTTAGCCTCAACCAAATCCATTCCAACACTTTGATTCCGTTGCATCATTTGCAATCATTTGAAGACAGTAAAATCGATCGGTTGCCTGAAGATGTCTATTTGTACGGTTTTTTGCGTCGTCTTGAAAAATGTTTCGCCCTCACAGAGGGTCAACTAACCTATCCCGTCGAACATCAAGTTCAACGATCGATCGTTTCCAAAGCCCCATCTATCGACAGTTCACCTCCCAGCATGTCTCCGAGATATGCCTACATTGCTTATGCTGCGCTGATGGCAGGCGGAGTCTATTGGATCACTCAACAAGGGTCGCCAAAATCAACCCTGCCACCGCTCCAAATTGATAAACCTGCCCCGAGTAGCTGTTCTCAAAAGGCCTCTAGTCAGCAAACTCGATTGGCTTTGACCCAAAATATTTCACGTCCTTAATCCTTTGCTAAGGTCTCTTGGCTAATCATCATTTTGAGTTAGCAACCGTCTTAAATGAACGCAATCGCCCGCAAATTTCCTGAAATTCAATGCAAGGCGTCTGAGAATATCTACTGAACACTTGACGAAACTGTCACTCTTATAACAAAGTATGAACAGTCTTGTGTCCCATTGTTAGGGATATTCCCGGTTCTTTTCGCCACGCTCTTTGCAAAATTGTTGTGCGAGATGCAGCCTTTAGGAATTTAGCAGCGACTATGTTAAAGCTGACATTGTGTCGAGGGTTCGTATCCTTTGGTTGAGGTGTGTAAAAGTGCTTCGAGAAAACGATCGATGACCCGGATGTTTGGCAGAAACAACCTCTAAGGGTTTTTAATCACATGATCGAAGCACCAGCACAATTGAAGTACGACGTTAAAGACTTGGGTCTTGCAGCTTCCGGTAAACAGCGGATCGAGTGGGCTGGCCGTGAAATGCCCGTTCTTAAGCAGATCGCTGAACGGTTTGCGATCGAGAAGCCTTTCGCAGGCATCAAAATCTCGGCTTGTTGTCACGTTACAACTGAAACGGCTCATCTGGCGATCGCCCTGAAAGCAGGTGGCGCAGATGCAATTTTGATCGCAAGTAATCCTCTTTCAACTCAAGATGACGTGGCCGCTAGCCTTGTCGCAGATTACGGCATCCCCGTTTATGCGTTCCGTGGCGAAGATGCAGCGACGTATCACAAACATGTCCAAATTGCTCTCGACCATCGTCCTCAAATCATTGTTGATGACGGTTGCGATGTGGTGGCAAGCTTGGTTAAAGAGCGTCCTGAGCAAGTTAAGGAGCTGATTGGGACTACAGAAGAAACTACGACAGGCGTTGTGCGTTTGAACGCGATGTTTGCTGATGGCGTATTGACGTTCCCGGCTGTTAATGTCAACGATGCTGAAACTAAGCATTTCTTTGATAACCGTTACGGTACTGGCCAATCCACTCTCGACGGCATCATCCGTGCGACGAATGTTTTGCTTGCGGGTAAGACTATTGTGGTTGCTGGGTATGGTTGGTGTGGTAAGGGTTGTGCAAGCCGTGCCCGTGGTCTTGGCGCTAATGTGATTGTCACTGAAATCAATCCTGTAGCGGCGATCGAAGCTGTTATGGATGGTTTCCAAGTGATGCCCATGGATGCTGCTGCTAAGTTTGGCGACATTTTCATTACGGTCACCGGGAATAAGCATGTCATCCGTGACGAGCATTTTGAGGTGATGAAAGATGGCGCTATGGTTTGTAACTCTGGCCACTTCGACATCGAAATCGATCTTGAAGCGCTGAAGACTCGCTCTGTTTCCATCAATACGGTTCGTAACTTCACTGAAGAGTACAAACTGAAAAATGGTAAATCCGTTGTCGTGATCGGCGAAGGTCGTTTGGTCAACTTGGCAGCAGCCGAAGGTCATCCCAGTGCTGTGATGGACATGAGCTTTGCTAACCAAGCGCTTTCTGTTGAATTTTTGGTCAAGAACCAAGGTCAACTTGAGCCTCGTGTGTACTCTGTGCCTGACCATCTTGATAAGGAAATCGCTCGTTTGAAGCTTCAAGCGATGGGTTTCTCTATTGATTCGTTGACTGATGTTCAGACTACTTACATCAACTCCTGGACTTCTGGGACATAAGAGTTGATTGGTCTGACTGGTTCAGATTGATTAGTTAAGGATTTAGATGCTAATGAGGGCGATCGGTTGGGTAATTCCAAGGCGATCGCTTTTTTTGACCTTTTTTGAACTATTTTTTGTGCGCGATTTCGGTGAGAAGGGGAGATGATGAGGGGAAAGGTTTTTAGTTTTTTCTGACTGCTGAGTAATGCAATGATCAATGCCCTGACGACTACGATGACGGATTTGGATATTGCGCGGGTTGGGAGATTTGTGCTGCGGTGGGAGAAGGCGGGCGGGAAGGAACGGGCGAATTATCAGATGTTTTTTGCGGAGATGTGTGATGCGCTGAGGGTCGATCGTCCAAATCCTAAGGGCGGGCCGATCGTCTGAGCTAGTCGCTGTAAATCAATAACCTCATTGTTTACTTGAGTTTGAAGAACGAGGATGAATCCCATAGTTCCATTGTGGACAAATCTTTCGTCGGGTCAAAGCAAGCTCTGCCATCTCCGCATTGGATACTTTAATTTTGAGGGGATAATTCCCCTTCAAGACAGAGGCTTTGACCTGCAAGCCCATTGTAGTTACCGTTCCTCGAATCAAAGCCGTCATTCGGCTCAAGGAACGTAGCGGTTGTCCGGCCCAATTTAGGGAAACGCAACTAAAGAGACGATGCTCAATGGGATTCCATTTAGAGGTGCCGGGTGGGTCGTGACAGACCATCACCTCAAGCCCAAAGCGGTCTGCCAATTGCTGCTGTAACTGGCGTTTCCAATTCCGGACACGGGACCCATTACTGCCCCCGCTATCCCAGAGAATCAACAGCTTACGTTCATTCTTAAAGGTCGGTCGGTCTTTACGTTCAAACCAGCGAACAATGGCATCCACAGCAAATTCGGCAGTATCACCCGTTCCCACATAGACAAAGCCTTGATTATGAACGACATCGTAAATCCCATAGGGTACGGCTTTAATCGTGGTCTTGTCTGGAAAATCATGGTCTTTCACTGCTTCCGCCGCTTGCGTCCAGTTTTGGCCATCATTTTTGTCGTTGCCAATCAGCTCTTTCTTTTTCGTATCGACGCTGATGACCGGATGTCCTGCTTGAATAAATAGTTTTTTGACGCGGCGAATGTAGCAAAATTGCTGATTCCGTTGGGGGTGCTGCGCCAGTGAGACTGATTTTTGATTCGCTTTGAGGGAATAGTTCGCTTCTTTGAGAATTCGTCGGATTAACGTGACTCAATAACATGCCCAGAGCCGCAAGTTTTGCTTTTAATCCTCGAAGGCTATTGCGACGAAGCCATTTAAGCCCTCCGCAAGGGTCTCCCGCTGTGACCTCTTCCACCTCTGATTCAATGGGTTCACGAATCCCGACTATTTTTTAAGGGCGGGTTTACGGCCTCCACCGGATGCACGGATACGACCAACGGGACGAGAGACTAACTGCTCTGACAGCTCTTTTTGCCCTCGACGAATGGTATTGATGTCCAATCCTGTGATCTTCTGTACCTGACGAATTCCACCATGGCCCAGTTTCTCTGCTTCCATAGCCGCCATCCAACGGCGCTGCTGTTCATCTAAACGACTCATGAGTAGATTCAGGTGTTCGTGATGCTGACGAATCGCAACATTGCCGATTTTACACTCAGAACATTGACATTGATGAATTGAACGACTACTCATATCCATACAGTCACTATAATCAGAACTGCTTTAGTTTACCCTGAAAATATGAAGTAATTTATTTACAGCCACATAGCCTTAGAATGAATTTAGAGTTACTGGAGTGTTAAACGTACAGTATCCAGTAACCCAATGTCGGCTTATGAGACCTAATGGTTTTTACTACTGTTACGTAATTCAGCGCTACTTCTTTCAGCTACGTCTCCATACATTGAACCGAATTCCTTAAATGCATCTGCCGACTGTTCACCAATTCTTTTCATTTTTTCGCCAGGACGATCTTTTGTTTCCTCAGCCTGTTCATTCCATTCGCCAGTTGTTTTAGGTCTTTCAGGGTTGCCTTTCTCAACTATACCTTAACAGGGAATAGACTTAATGTTTTTAAAAGACTGAAAGCGCAAAGTTAATAAGGAATCTAATTCTCGTTTGTGAGTAGTATGAGACATCTCAAGACAATTAGAGATAGCTAACTTAAACGAAGAAAAGTC
>JAPLHZ010000369.1 GCA_026389365.1 Cyanobacteriota bacterium | reverse complement strand
GATCGGCATCCCTCTACCGCAACGAGTCTGAATAATTTGGCAGGCTTGTACAAATCAATGGGTCAGTACGAACGAGCCTTGCCATTGTATGAATCAGCCTTGGAAATCACGCGATCGGAGTTAGGCGATCGTCATCCCGATACCGCAACGAGTCTGAATAATTTGGCAGAATTGTATCGAACGATAGGTCAGTACGAACGAGCCTTGCCATTATTTGAATCAGCCTTGGAAATCAATCGATCGGAGTTAGGCGATCGGCATCCCTCTACCGCAGGTAGTCTGAATAATCTTGCTGCTCTTTATTACAACACACAGCAATATCATCAAGCCCTATCATTCATTCAGCAAGCGCTCCAAATCTATATCTCAACATTAGGGTCAGATCATCCAACCACTCAAAGTGCGAAAAGCTCGCTCAAACAAATTCAAAAACAACTTGGGAAAGATGAGACCTGTTGGGAAATAGCAACTAAAACCGCTAGAACCATCATAAGGAAAGTGTTTCACGGCTTTTAATTAAAAATTCTTGAACCCCTGCCCCAGACTAGGGTATGAGGCTTTTTGAGCTTATTACCCAATAAGTCTATGAGAGTATTCCATATTCAAGCCAAGAAAGTGCAATTCTACAAGCCATTCCTCTACTCGAAAAATCCCTCGGGGTAAATCATCCGATTACTCAAGCCAAACGGCAGGAACTCTATCAGCTACGGGCAAATATGTAGAAGCGATCGTTAATGGCATTGACCCTTTCCCTTGGATTTGTCGTCGATGATGCGATCGTCATCCCGATACTGCAATGAGTCTGAAGAACTTGGCACTCTTGTACTTTGAAACCGATCGCGTCCCCGAAGCTGCAACCATGCTGTCCGATGTAGTCATTATCTTTGAAGAACTTCTCGGTCCCAATCATCCTAATACAGTTACTGTACGGACAAATCTAGAGGCAATTCAGCAGGCGATCTCAAATCAATAGCCATCTTTTGACTTGCAATTCATTGTTTACGTCTTAAAAGTAGGAATGCTGAAGGGAAGAGGGCGATCGCGATGCAACCTTGTACCCACGGGAAGACTTACCAAGAAGCGATCGACAACGCCCAAGAAGCGATCGAAAGTTACCTCGCCTACTGTCAAGACGAACACCTTCCCATTCCCCAACCATGAGAACTCCAAGTCGCATAGCGATCGGCTATTTTGCCAACCAGCCAAACACGTCACCCACTGTTAACTCGATCGATTGGACAAACTCCGGCATAGGCAATCGCGCTTCGGGTTCATCGAAGAGTTCCATTTTGCCGTCGGGATAGTAAATGAAGACGGTGCGATCGTCTGGGTCAATCAGCCAGCCCATTGCCGCCCCATGGTGAAGGCAATGCATTATGTTTTTGACAACTTTAGTGTGGCGTTGATCGGGCGAGAGGATTTCAATGGTCCAGTCGGGGGCGATGGAAAAGACGTTGGCAATATCGCCTGATTCATCGGTGGCGATTCTGTCCCAAACCCAAACACTTACATCCGGAACGATCGATCGTCCTCCAAAAGTACAGCGCAACTCTGTGAAGGCACGGGCAATCTTCGCAGGTTTTAGTTTGTGATTAACGATGGGGACAAATTCGCTTTGAACCGCACTATGTTTTCCTTGGGGTATCGGCTTTTGAACAATGTCTCCATCGATAAATTCACTAGCGGGTTCGGTCTCTGGCATGGCCAGAAACGCTTCTAAGGTCAGGGATGTTTTGGGGACGGGTGGGCTGAGTGCTTGAACCATAGTGTTTGGGTCGATTGATGTTAGATAACTCACTGGTTACAGTTTAGCGTTATGGCGCGTCGATATTCGGAGTGGACCGATCGTAGAATACGTCGATGCTGATGTGGGCGAGGTAGAGGGTGGTTCCGGTGGCGATCGTCAACCAATAGCCATCTTTTGACTTTCGATTCATGGGTTACGTCTTAAAAGTAGGAATGCTGAAGGGAAGAGGGCGATCGAATTTAGAATATTGAATTAGGAATGTGGAAGGGATTATAGTCTCCGCTACAATTAAATGAATGTCAAGGTATAAGCTAATGAACAACATCGTCCTAACGATCGAACCAAGATCTAGGCAGTCTAAATCCTGCTATCTTAAAGGTGAGATATAAATGTTGTTTTACTGAAAAATTCTATGTCACAATCTTTTGTCTTAGAGTATTGGAATGACGATGATTGGTTTGTGGGTCGATTGAAAGGTATTCCTGGAGTATTTAGCCAGGGAGAAACCCTCGAAGAGCTAGAAGAGAATATCCGCGATGTTTATCAGATGATGAACATGGATACAGAACCTGTACCAACAGCAGTCAAAACAAAAGAACTCATTCTTGAAGTATGAAACGTAAAGACCTAATTCGCGAATTAGAGCAACTTGGGTGCGTCCTATATCGCCATGGGGGTAGACATGACATATATCTCAACACAGTAACGTACGATCGTGAATCAATTCATCAACTATGGAGACTCAATGGTATGAAGTAGGATGCCCAGAATTTTACTAATGTCTTTGATGAAATATTCAGTGAGATCGAGTTCGATCGTTTGGTCGGTTAAGCGTAAAAAACGCCAGAGAGTACCGATCGTAACTACACCATAGACGATCGGAATATCGTTCCCTTCACGCTGATTGAAGAGTTGTGCCGCTAACATTTCAGCCATACATTGGGCAAATCCTGATTTGAGATTCTCATTTTTAGCTTCAACCAATGCAATCACTGGCGCACGCACAAAAAGTTGTTCAGAGGAGTGACTGATCAAAAAATCACAGATCCCATTCAAACCTTTTTCAGAATCGACCGTGAAGTCTACACCAGAAAACAAACTAATCCGGTCATACATTCGACGTTTAATTTCGAGTAGAATCGGCGAAATAATCATCTCCGATCGAGCTTTCTCAGTGTTCATAGCGACCGCGAGATTTAGGTTTTGGCTGAGGGTGAGGCGAAGGTGGTCGCTGGGCTGAACTTCAGGACATTCAGTAAATAGGTCGGAAACTTCCCGCAGCGTAATTTTAAAATCTTTAACCAGCGTTTCCAGCTTGAATTCACTGTATGACATGGCTATTTACGTCCTAATGTAGTGAATCATCGATAGGCTGCTATGAGTCGCTAGCCACTCTAACACAATCAAAGGACGAGTTAATCTAACCAAAATTCAGTAGGCGAGGCGATCGGTTTATAATGAGGAGAATTGCGATCGTTGTTTGGGCGAGAAGTGCGATGGTCTTCGACCGACCATAGGTCATCGTCAACATTCAAATCTGCCATATCTAAAACTCTGCCCGATCGACTAAAATCAGAACAAAGCAACCCAAGCTTATCCCTATGACTATCCCAGTCACCATCCACCTTCCCGACGACCTTTATCAGCAGGCCCAACGCTTTGCGCGACTAGCCAACCGAGACCTTTCTAGTATCATTGCTGACACTTTTCTATCGACTCTCCCACCAGTCGGCACACATATTGATGATCTACCCGCGATCGATAGTCTCCTAGACGCAGAAATCCTCACCCTCGCCAACTCCCAAATGGACCCTGACGATGACACCCGTATGTCCATTCTCCTAGGCAAACAGCGAGAAAACCAACTTCTAGAAGATGAACGTCAAGAATTGCAAGCCCTCATGCAAAACTACCAAGAAGGCTGGCTCCGCAAAACCACAGCCCTGGTCGAAGCCATACAACGTGGATTGATGGAGCCGATGGATTCGTGAGCGATTACATTTCAGACGATTTGAAAGAACGAATTCGTCAGCAGGCAGGCGATCGATCATTGCCATGATAAAAGTTAAAGAAATCATCAAATTACTTGAATAAGAGGGTTACTCTTTGGCTATGACAAGAGGTCATCATCTACAAATACCCGATCGAACCAAGGCTAGTCCCATCACTTTTAACTCAACGCAAGACAACAGAGTAGGACAGTCTCGGTCCATTCAACTATAGCCCCGTAGGTATCTCCCGTATGTCCGCCAAATTTTCCATTAATCCAAGTCGCAAAGCCCCAACTGAAAAATAAGGCCACGATCGGCATCATCACCGTTTGTCCCAGACTAAAAAAGCCCAATTCATAAGCCGCCACCTGACATCCCAACAAAATCAATAAACTCGGCAGCGCATCTTCAAATCCTCTGATCGCAGTTTTATGTAGCTTTCCCTTGCCCTCAGCGCGTAGATAGGGAAACCGCACGATCGCAATTAGTTGTCCCCAGCGCGCCCAGCCACAAATTAACGGCAGCCCCAACAGTTGCGTCCCCTGAGGAACGATCGCATCCTGAGTCAAAGCCGCCATCTTAAGCAACAAAATCACGATCGCCGTAATGATCCCAAACGCCCCACTGTGGGGATCACGCATCACACCCAACCCCCGATCGCGGTCCAGACAAGCCCACCCATCCGCCATATCCATCGCCCCATCCAAGTGCAATGCCCCCGTAATCCACACCCACAGCGCCACCAGAACAGCCGCCAAGAGCCACGGCGTAATCACAGTGAAGGTTACAAGCATGATCCCCGTCATCATCAAAACCCCGCCGATCGCCAACCCAATTAACGGCGCAAAGCGAGCAATCCCGTCGAAATCCAGCGGAAGGGTATGGGGCAGCGGGATTTGAGTGTAGAAGACGAGTGCGCCTAAAAATTTTTGGATGAATGCCCGGAGATATCGAACCATAAGGTTAAGTCTTCTTTACGTGATTAAGAGAGATTTGAAAATGTGAGGGAATCCGTAAAATAGTGCCGCGTCTTAAGTGCTGTGTCAGAATAGTAGAAAGTCGATCACCTTCGCTACTAAAACCTGGTTTAAGGGTGGATTTAGGGATGGGCGATCGAACAGCTTGAGCAAGTTTGGTTTTATTCTCTAGGATTTTGCAGTTTTTTGGCTATGAGTCACGAGTTTATTTCGGGTGGGATGAAACGACCAACTCCATGCATTATTGATGCTGGAATATTGGTCAACAAGCGGGATATTCAACGGTTACTCGGGGATCTAAGCCGAGTGAAGTATATATTCTTCCAAGGTGGGGAAATGGTAAGTCATGGCGAGGGCTGTGTCGTGGAGGTTTTTCATGAGGGCACCAGTGCAACCATGATTGCCAATGGGTCTATCTACCTCAATGTGGGCAGTTTCGACTGTTTGCAGCTTGGGAAATCTATCACCTCAGGGCCAAAACCGGAGCAAACCTTCTTTGATTTGATGCAAGACGATCGCTGTCTCCGTTTAGTTCCCTTGGGTAGTTTGTTGCGAGATGTGGAGGATCGGGCGATCGATCGGGCCGCTTTGGATGCCGTGGTGGCCGATGTTTTGTCGTCGGGTTGGGATACCTCCTGCGATGAGGATGAAGATTTTTAGCCTTATTTTTTAGCATTGAGAAAGGGTGAATGGTAGGCTTGTCAATGGGTTTTAGTCTGTTGGCGGTTTTGCAGTGGCTGATGATAATTTGACGGGCGAGAATTTCAAGGGCGATGAGTTGAAGTCCGAGAATTTTAAATTTGAGCTTCAGGCGACTTGTCCGGTGACGGGGGCAAGGGCGGGAATTTTTCATACGCCCCACGGAATTGTGGAGACTCCGCGATTTATGCCTGTGGGGACGTTGGCGAATGTGAAGACGGTGACCCCTGATCAGCTTCAGGCGACGGGCGCGCAGATGGTGCTGTCAAATACTTATCATTTGCATTTGCAACCGGGCGAAGATTTGGTGCAGAGAGCGGGCGGATTGCATAAATTTATGGGTTGGTCCGGTCCGATGTTGACGGATTCGGGTGGGTTTCAGGTTTTTAGTTTGAGTGAAATGCGATCAATTTCCGATGAGGGTGTGACGTTCCGATCGCCCCGTGATGGCAGTGTGATTAATCTAACGCCAGAACGATCGATTCAGATTCAAAATGCGATCGGGGCGGATGTGATCATGGCCTTTGATGAATGTGCGCCGCCGGGAGTGGGCCGCGAGGTAGTGGAGAACGCATTAGTTCGGACAACAGAATGGTTGAAGCGCTGTGTTTCGGCCCATGGGCGTCCGCAGGATCAGGCGTTGTTTGGCATTGTGCAGGGCGGGGAGTTTTTGGATTTACGATCGGAGTCTGCACGGCAGTTGGTGGAGTTGAATTTGCCTGGTTATGCGATCGGTGGGGTGAGCGTCGGGGAAGCGCCAGAAGTAATTGATCAGGTGGTGCAACATACGGCTCCATTGTTGCCGCCGGATAAGATTCGCTATTTGATGGGAGTGGGGACGCATCGAGAAATGGCACGGGCAATAGCAGCGGGAATTGATGTATTTGATTGTGTGATTCCGACCCGTTTGGCGCGGCACGGAAATGCAATTGTGAATGGTGAACGCTGGAATTTGAAGAATGCGCGATTTCGGGAAGATTTTACGCCACTCGATGAGACTTGTGATTGTTATACCTGCAAGAATTTTAGTCGTGCTTACATTGGCCATTTGTTACGATCGCAAGAGCTTTTAGCCTATACATTGCTTTCAATTCACAACATCACAGCACTGGTGCGATTTACTCAGGAGATCCGCCGATCGATCCTCAATGGTACATTTGCAACAGACTTTGCTGCTTGGATTAAACCCGTGGAGGGGTAATGGGGAGTAGAATTGATGAAAATGAATGGAGGACTTAATGCTAGAAATTAATCCTACTTATGTCGTAGATGCTCAGCGACAACCGATCGCAGTTCAAATTTCGATCGATCAATTTAAACAAATTGAAGCCCTTCTAAAATCTTCTGGCCATCTCACCTCAATTCAGATCGATCGTCCGCCTCTATCCGGAACCAAGACCGCAGAAGATTTTGCTTGGCTTGAATCAGATATTGGGCCTTCTTTTGGAGATGATGTCTATGAGTGGGAAGAAGGTGAATTAGAAGAGGGCAAATCTGTGCGGTTCGTTTCAGGCGTAGGATTGGTAATCGGGGCATGAAAAGAGTTTTAAAATTTGGAGATGTCGTCAGCGTTCGTTTGCCCACCAATAGTCCACGAGGACATGAACAAGAGGGATTTCGCCCTGCGATCGTCGTTGGAGTACCCGGAAATTTTACTCAACCACGATTTCCGTTAGTTTTTATCGTACCTGTGACTAGCGACCATGCCCAACCTTGGGTATTGGGGCCGCACCAGAACTCTACTTGAGATTACCCGCAGGAAGTGGGGAATTACGATCGGCATCTGTTGTCTTAATGGATCAACTTCGTAGTCTAGATATCGATCGGATCGTAAATTTCAAAGGAAGTCTTTCTAAAGACGCCGCCGATCGGCTACAACAGATCATCAAACAGATTTTCTAAATTAGATAATCTTACAATCGATCCTCAATGGTCCATTTGCAACAGATTTTTCTGCTTGGACTAAACCCGTGGATAGCTGATTTCCACTAGTAAACGGTACAATTTTGATCAAAGATCTTTGGAGCTAGAAGTCTTATGGCTAGCCTACTTGTTAATTCTGAACGGATGTCAATTCCGATCGATTTGTCTTCGTTGACCACCTTGCCAATCATGAGCGAGCCTCAGTTCTATGAATTTTGCCGCACAAATCCTGATTTAAGAATCGAGCGGAATGCCCATGGAGAAGTAACGGTTATGTCGCCTGCATTTGCTGATACTGGAAACCGAAATGGCAGAATTTTTGCTCAGGTTTTCAATTGGGCTGAAGAGAATGATAACGGGGAGACATTTGATTCTAGTAGTGGATTCACATTACCGAATGGTGCGACGCGATCGCCCGATACCTCCTGGATTCAGTCCGATCGATGGAATGGCCTATCTCCAGAAGAACAAGCATCCTTTGCCCCGATCGTCCCTGATTTTGTGATTGAATTACGATCGTCTAGTGACACATTGAAAAACTTGCAAGACAAGATGCAGGAATACATTAATCAGGGTGTGCGTTTGGGATTGTTGATCGATCGAAAGAACTGCACTGTTCATATTTACCGACCCAATCTTGAACCTCAAGTTTTGATGAGTCCTGAATTTGTCAGTTGTGAGCCTGAGTTGTCCGGGTTCAAGTTAAAGATGGCCAAGATTTGGTAGTTATTTACTACCTTGCCATATTGTGTATTTTAAGTAGTGCAAATTATGTAGTCTGCTCATGGGTATCCTAGCCAAACTCTCACCCAGATTTTTATATGTCTTCAGATTTTGAGGTCGCAGCAGCGATCGTTCAGCATCAAATGACGCAAGCATTACCGACTGTAAGCATGATAGTCAAATTTGTTGCGCCGACCCTTCAGATTCGTACCACTCACCCGACCTCGGATAGGAAGATTATTCGATCGGTCCTCACAGCATTACAAGATTGTCGGGATGCGCTTCATAGATTGCCGATCAAGACCATAGCGATTTACGGAATGCAGGGCACTCGGACTATTCTATGGAAAAAATCCTTTAGCCTTGAAGAAGTTCTCAATGACACCGCCACTCGGAACAATCGTGATTTGTTCTCATTTAATAATAAGCATATGAATCGGGCGGCATTTCCAGCGGCATTTTTATTCAGTGCTATTGCCCATTGGACTAGCTTAGACAGTTTTCTTTTGGGATTACGAATTTGGACCCATGAGTTTGGCCATGCCACTGTAGCTTGAGCCTTGCAGCTAGCTGGTTTTCTTCATTTTCTGGCAGAAAGCGGTTTTGCTAGGTAGGCAGGCTCTACCACTGATCGCAGAGTAACGGCTTCCTTCAAAGCCAAGTATCACGGGAAAAGATATCAAATGGGTTCTATACCGGGTGGAATGAGAAGAAACGCGGAATTATGGCCTGTTCTGTGGTGGCAGCGATTGTTCAGTTTTGGATGACTTGGTTTACCTCTCAAGACACGTTTGAATTGCGTTTGGCCTTTGGCGGTGTGGGCGGTGAGTTTTATTTAAGTACTGTATTGATGTTGGCATTTTATGTTCCACTGCCCGAAAAATGGCGCTGGGATTGTTGGCGTTATCCGATTTTGTTGATTGCTGCAAGTACATTTTTTAATTCAGTCAGTTTCTGGAATCAAATCAAACGCGGAACTGTAGCTATTCCGTGGGGGACGATGCTGAATGGATCAGGGGATGCGGGAGGCGATATGAATCAACTCAGTGATCTGGGCTGGAGTGATATGCGCATTGTTCAAACTTATGTGGGGTTAGGTCAAGTTTGTTTGCTGATATTGATTGGATTCTATGGATTTCAATTCTTACGGACTGCAAATTTTAGGCGATCGTAAGGTTAAGATCAAAATTCATTAAGCCGATCGTTCTCCTAGTAAAAAATCTACAAACTGCCGTGCTGTCCGTCCCGATCGTCCATTGTTTCGCTGTGCCCATTGCAATGCTCGAAATTCCAGATCTTCACCTGAAATCACCAAATTCGATCGCTTCACCAAATGGCTCACAATTTCTAAATAGGTCTCTTGATTGGCGGGTTCAAAGGTCAACGTCATGCCAAACCGATCGCTAAATGAGAGTTTCTCTTGCACCGTATCCCAGTTGTGAATTTCGTCTGCATCTTTCGGACGGGGCCGATCGCCGTAAAACTCCCGGACTAAATGACGACGGTTGGAGGTTGCATACACAACAACATTCTGCGCCCTTGCGGTTACGGTTCCTTCCAATACCACTTTCAATGATTTATAGCTTTCGTCATCTTCTTCAAATGAAAGATCATCAACAAAAACAATGAATTTATTTGGCAATCTGCGCAATGTTTCAATTAAAGTTGGCAATCCCAACAATTCCGATTTCATCACTTCAACCATTCGCAGCCCATCACCCGCCCATCGCGACAATAATGCTTTCACTAATGACGACTTCCCAGAACCCCGACTGCCATACAACAACACATGTAATGCGGGCAACCCAGCCATTAAGGATGTTGTATTCTGAATCAATGCATCACGCTGCCAGCTATAGCCAACCAATTCTTCAAGTACAATAGGATCAGGGGCTACTAAACCAATTAATTGTTTATTCTCATACCGAAAAGCACGAAATCGGACGAACTCGCCAATGCCCATTCTATGGTACCAACTCGCAAGCTGTACTCCATAATCTCCCCAATCATTCACCTCAAACCATTTCAAAAACGGATCATTCGTTCCATCCACCCGCACATCATCATACCAAACAGGCAAATCACTCACCTCCGGCACCAATTCGCGTACCCAATCCGCCACATCCTCACACACCACACCATACACGCGCTGCAATACCCGCAAATCAAGACGTGCCACATCCATCATCATCGGCACCACTTTTTCCCCCGTGGCCGCTTGCCGAGCAAATCGATTGTCCGCACTCAAAATCCGATCGCGTAAATGTTCCTGCCACCCCATGCCCCGATCGGCCAAAGCACCCATCCATTCACTATAGGCCATCAATATCGCATCAATTTCATCTGCATTTGCTGCCTTATTTGCCCGCAATAACGATCGGACTAATCTATCCCAGGCCCGCCCCACAGCATCATCTAGGACATCCCGAAACAGTACTAAAGACAATACGCCTTGTCGTATTCGTACCATATCCTGCAAACTGGTCATGCTGTACCTCAAATCTAAAAAACAAATCCAAAAAACAAATCTAAAAAAACAAATCAAACTATTAATTCGCTATAGTCTAGTCTCCTATAGCCCTAATGCTGCAATCAACACTTTAGGAGCTGGAATGATAATAATCAACAATACTAATAACACCACGATTCCTAGTAAATCACGATAACTATCCAACGGAGTTACATCATTCAATGCGGGTTCATCCATTGTGGGTAAAAAGAACAACAACACCGACAACAACAATAAATGCGTTTGCATAAATGACAACAACAACAATGAAATTCTGGCCACCTGACCAATCATTGCCCCTTGACGTTGACCAAAAATCGCATGAACCATTCGGCCCCCGTCCAATTGACCTACGGGCATTAAGTTAAAGGCCGTAAATAAGGTTCCGAGCCAACCCGCCACCGCGATCGGGTGCATTGCAATGGCAGTTTTTGTGGCCAATGAACTGCCCAAGGCCAGCTTTGCGAGTAATGCCAGGGCAATGGAATACTGCGGTAACATCGCCTCAAACTTAAATACACTAGGTCGAAATGCGGGTGGTTGCGGAATCACCTCGGATAACGTCAATCCCCAGCCGAGCAATCCGATCGCCACGACTAGCCCCATCACCGCACCAATGACCCCCACATCAAATAACGCACGCCGATTTGGAATAGGCGATCGGATTTGAATGAATGCGCCCAATGTGCCGATCGGTAACTGCGGTAAGGGCACGATCGGAATAAAGTACGGCAGCGTGGCTAAAATTCCATAGCGTGCTGTCGTCCAGTAATGTCCACCTTCACGAATTAAAAAGAATCCCATCAACCCCAGCGCATAGGGCAATCCTTCCAAAAATGCCGGACTCGTACTTGCACCCACTTGTATCAACAGCAATTGGCCTGACCAAATACAACTTACCGCCGTCGCTAATGCCAACAACAATGCTTGTTTGGGTCGGAACATCATTTCAGGGGTAATCCGCATCGCCATTTGGGGATTTGGGACCAGTGCAAAGAAGGGACGCTCCTGAAGTCCTTCCTGAAAAACTAAGAAAAATCGATCGCCAAAGGCATTTTGCACCCGTGATTCAATAGTTCGGTATGCAGTTTCCGAAGAGGCCGATCGTAAATTTCCCCGACAAATTACCGCTTGAGGAAGATATTCAATAGTACTGACGTAGTAACATTCCCATGGAAAACAGGTGCGAAGCCGTTCTTCATCCTCGGACGACAGCGATCGGACCACGGGTTCCATGGCCTTTACCACGGGCGTTTCAGGGGGACTCTCGATCGCCGGAGCTTCGATGCGGCCTCGTTGAATTAGGTATAAATACAGAACAAAAAAGCCTAAAAACGTGCCAAACCCAAGCAACGGAGGCATTGGCACCCGAGGTCCGTAGACTAAGGCCCAAGCCGTGAGGCAAAAAGCAGGCATCATCACCACTATCCACAGCAGAAACGGGGATGTTCGCGTGACTAATCGCACCCGTTCCACAATGAAAAAGTAGCAAAAGAAACCGAGTAATCCGACGAGAATAAATAACCAGAGCATGGGAGTTGAGGAACGGGTGCAAACCATACGGGTCAATAGGGTTCTAATTCTCCCATCTTTCGCCACGCCCTGCACCTAGATCACCCCAATGCAAGATTCTGTTGGTGAAGCGATCGCTTCGTTGGTAGAGTTAAGCTGCATTGCCATCTGTGCCCACTCCGCCGCCACCATGATCTCCGTCCTCAAGCCGCCGCGCCCTATTCCAGGCCAACTCAATCCCACTATTTTTGCCTTTCCTCCCAATCGCGACATCCTTGGAGGCACGGCATATTTCATTCAAAATCCCAGCGGAAATCTATTAATCGACTGTCCCGCTTGGACCGAAGAGACGATTAGCTGGCTTAATGAAAAAGGTGGCGTTCGGTGGTTAATTCTTACGCATCGCGGCGGTATGGCTAAGGTTCGATCGATTCAGGCGGCGATGGGCTGTGAAATCGTCATCCAAGAACAGGAAGCCTATCTATTGCCTAATCTAACGGTTACTAAGTTTCATCACCATCACACGATTACGCCCGATAGTGAAATTATTTGGACTTCTGGGCATTCTCCCGGAGCCTCTTGTATTTATAGTCAGCAACAAGGCGGCATTCTTTTCACTGGGCGACATTTACTCCCCGATCGCAATGGAGACCCCGCGCCACTGCGAATTTCTAAAACCTTCCACTGGAATCGACAGTTAAAAAATGTGATGGTTCTACGCGATCGTTATTCTTCAGAAACATTGCGCTGGATTTGTCCTGGAGCCAGTACGGGGTATTTGCGAGGGGAAACGGCGATCGATGATGCTCACACAAAGTTAATGGCGATTGACCTAGAAGCGCTTCAGAATGCAGAGCCGGGGCTGTAACGAGCTATTTTTCGATCGGCAACGCTCCAAATTTTTCCAGTGAGGTTTTCCTGACTCTTTGACCGAGATTGCCGATATGTTCATTTTAGGGTCGGGCACGTTATCTTAAGATGAATTCAGCTTTCCACTTTTTGGGAACATTGAAATTCAGCTAAGTTTTTCTGAGAAAAGGGCGATCGCATTATGAAACGCATCGGCAGTCAAATTGGGCAATTTGTTGGATCGTTGATGACCACGGGCGGGACTGTCGTTGCCTTGACAATGTTTGTCAGCACCATGGTATTTTCCTTGCTGGTTGGCCTATTGTTTGGACTGAAATGGGGTGCAGTTTCGGCGATTCTGTTGTTGTTGCTGTCCTCCCCAGTACTTCTGAGCTGGGGCCTTGTTCCGGTGGTGTTGGGCTGGGTGATGTTGCGGGGAAGCAAGAATTTGAAACGTGAAGTAATTCGCGATCGGTTTCTGCAATTGGTAAAGGCAAAACGTGGACGGTTGACGGCGGTAGAATTCTCGCGGGTGGCTGAATTGGAATTGAGTGTAGCCCGGACCTATCTCGATCGGTGGGCACGGGAATGCCATGCGGACTTTGATGTGACCGATGCCGGGGAGATTCAGTATTTGTTTTTGGAACCTAATTTATTGACCAATAGTGTTGGGCAGCCGTTTGAGATTTTTGAACAGATGCGAGAAAAGGTAAGCTTGCCCTAGGGACTCGTATTTTTTTTGAAGAGTTTTTAGACTCAGAGCCTGCCAATACACCAATTCCAAAATCGAAAATCTCGGCGGTTGAAATCCTTCATTCCTAGTTCCGTCCAAGCTGCACTGAGGAGGCTAAAATAAGCGTTTAGTAAGATCCCGCACTATGGCTAAGTTTCTGAATACCAGCGCGACTAACTACTTCCTTGAGGAACTAATCAAGAATGCAAGAGATCGACTCATTCTGATTAGTCCGTTCCTGAAGTTGAACGATAGAATCAAGGAGCTTTTGGATGACAAGAATCGTCTGAAGATTGACGTTCGTATCGTCTATGGGAAAAGCGAACTACAGCCACAGGAGATGGATTGGCTCAGGGAGTTGACTTATGTTCGCACGAGTTTTTGCAAGAACCTCCACGCCAAGTGCTACTTAAACGAAGAACTCTGCATCATCACGAGCTTGAATCTGTATGAGTTCAGTCAAGTGAACAATAACGAGATGGGTATCTTGATCCGACGTGCTGAGGATGCCGAACTTTACAAAGATGCGTACGAGGAAGCGCAACGTATCATTCGCGTCAGCGAAGAAGTGCGAATTTCCCTGGAACGAGTTGCCCCGAATACTGGCGACAAACCGCGAATTTCCCTGGAACGAGTTGCCCCGAATACTGGCGACAAACCGCGAATTTCCCTGGAACGAGTTGCCCCGAATACTGGCGACAAACCGCGAATTTCCCTGGAACGAGTTGCCCCGAATGTGGAAGACAAACCCGATGACGGTGATCAGTCGTCCAAGCTCACGTCATCTAAGCTAGCGCAGAAACTAGGCTTCAAAACCATCGAGTTTCTTGAGAAGCTTGTCGTTTCGGGGCACCTGGAGGTAAAAGATGGAGAGTATCACCTTACTACCAAGGGCAAGGAGATTGGCGGCGAGTTCAAAGGTTCAAGGTTTGGCCCTTATTTCCTTTGGCCGGAGTCATTAAAGCTGTAGTGAAACTGGGGTCTTGCCTCCGCCAGCCGCTTAGCTCAAATAGCTTAGCTCAAACCTTAGGCCGACTCTAAATCCTAAATTATTGAATCGATCGGTTTATCTCATTCCGAATTTGGAATTGCTGCTGATAATGGCGTTATGATCGCGATCGGTTTACCCCCGTGATGCTATGTCTTTGAGTCTGCCTTTGAGTCTGTTTTTTAGCCCTATTTTGACACCGTTCAATACTAGGGCTATCCCTTCATTTCTACTCGCAAGTGTCGAAGCTGAAAATGCTCCAATAGTTTTGAGTAGTGTGTTGTTGAGTCTAGTCGTGATTTATCTAGCCAGTAAGCTGGGTTCTGAATTGGCTCGGCGTTTTGACTTTCCACCCGTCTTAGGTGAACTTGTCGCTGGGGTTGTTGTTGGGGTTTCAGCCCTTCACTTGGTTACGTTTCCCGAAGGCGGACTGACGGCCACAGACTCCCTCGTCATGACCGCCATCCAATTACTCAATCACCTTACACCAGAAAATCTTGCAAATGTTTTCGCGTCCCAAAGTGAAGTAATTTCAGTCCTAGCTGAGCTTGGCGTGATTATTTTACTATTTGAAATTGGGCTGGAATCAGATTTAAAGCAGCTTCAGGCTGTGGGTGTTCAGGCTGTGGTGGTGGCCTGTGTGGGGGTCGCTGTTCCTTTTGCGGCGGGCACATTGGGCTTGATGAGTATTTTTCATGTTCCTGCGATCGCCGCTATTTTTGCCGGGGCAGCGCTCACTGCAACCAGTATTGGCATTACCTCAAAAGTATTGTCTGAAATGGGACAACTGAAATCAAAAGAAGGCCAAATCATCGTAGGTGCCGCCATTATTGATGATGTTCTTGGTATTATTGTATTGGCGGTTGTGGCTAGCCTCGCTAAGACGGGTTCAGTCGATGTCATGAATGTTGGATATTTGATTGTGAGTGCAACAGCATTTTTGATCGGATCGATTCTACTCGGCCAAGTTTTTAATTCGTCGTTTATTGCTATTGTTTCTAAATTAGAAACCCGTGGAAATATTGTTATTCCTGCCTTAGTGTTTGCCTTTTTTATGGCATTTTTAGGCAATGCGATTCATTTGGAAGCGATTCTAGGTGCGTTTGCCGCCGGACTCGTACTCGAAGAAAGTGATGTACGTAAAGAATTAGATGAATTAATTAAGCCGATCGCAGATTTATTAGTCCCCATTTTCTTTGTCACTGTCGGAGCTAGAGCCGATTTAAGTGTTCTAAATCCAGCCGTTGCAGACAATAGGGCTGGATTGTTGATTGCGATATTCTTAGTAGCCGTTGCGATCGTGGGTAAAGTGGTTACAGGTTGGTTTGTGTTTGGAATTCCTAATGTCAACCGATTGGCAATTGGAGTTGGAATGGTGCCCCGAGGTGAAGTAGGGCTTGTGTTTGCGGCGATTGGGTCCGCTAGCGGAGTTTTGAGTAAACCGTTGGAAGTGTCAATTATTATCATGGTAATTTTGACGACATTTTTAGCGCCGCCGCTATTACGCATTGTGTTTGGAACGTCCACAGAATCGAATATAACAGTTGATTCTTAGCCAATTAAATTCAAATAAAAAAGCGATCGTTATCTGAATGACGATCGCTTTTTAGTGTAATAGTTTGAGGTTAAATCTATGAGCAATCCAATAAAAAAGAAGACCCTATAATAGAATCTTCGTAAGCCTTCCAGGGGGTAACGAAGAATTAACGTTTCAGACCAGTTTTTGAGGTTAGATTTGAAATTATGATTCAAGCACCTCAGATCGACGGAATTGAAATAGACCCACCAGACTGGGCAAACACCCCAGCGAGTATT
>JAPLHZ010000187.1 GCA_026389365.1 Cyanobacteriota bacterium | reverse complement strand
GATTAATCGTCAGGTCTTAAGTTTTGTGTCTGCTAGTTTTCTAGTTGGTTCTGTATCATTTGGTCAAAGTTTTGAACCTGCGTATTCTGTTACTCCAAGTCTTGCCAACTCTATTGCACAATCTAGTAATGCCGAAGCTTTCCTGGAACAGGGGAATGCAAAGTATGCATTAGGAGACAAGCAAGGTGCGATCGCCGACTACACTAAAGCCATCCGCATCAATCCTAACTATGCTGAAGCTTACTACAATCGCGGAAATGCGAAGTATGAATTAGGAGACAACCAAGGTGCGATCGCCGATTACAACGAAGCCATCCGCCTTAATCCTACCCTTGCTGATGCTTACTACAATCGCGGGAATACGAAGTATGCATTAGGAGACAAAAAAGGTGCGATCGCCGACTTCACCAAAGCCATCCGCCTCAATCCTAACGATGCTCTTGCTTACTACAATCGCGGGGGTGCGAAGTCTGCATTAGGAGATAAAAAAGGTGCGATCACCGACTACAACGAAGCCATCCGCCTCAATCCTAACGATGCTAAAGCTTACCTCAATCGCGGGGTTGCGAAGTCTGCATTAGGGGACAAAAAAGGTGCGATCGCCGACTTCACCAAAGCCATCCAACTCAATCCTAACTATGCTCTTGCTTACTACAATCGCGGGAATGCGAAGTCTGCATTAGGAAACAACCAAGGTGCGATCGCTGACTACACCAAAGCCATCCAACTCAATCCTAACGATGCTGAAGCTTACGGCAATCGCGGAAATGCGAAGTCTGCATTAGGAGACAAACAAGGTGCGATCGCCGACTACAACGAAGCCATCCAACTCAATCCTAACGATGCTAATGCTTACTACAATCGCGGGGTTGCGAAGTATGCATTAGGGGACAACCATCGCATCAGAAAACCCAATTTTAATTCTTCAACCAGGCTTGTATTATATCGAACGTTTGTTATAAGATAAATCACCATTTTCAATTTCCCACCCTTGTGCCAAAAATTATTGATCACGATCGATACCGAGCCGAACTGCTAGTCAAATGCTTCGATCTGTTTACCAGTCAAGGTTATGCGGCCATTACCATGCGACAGATTGCGATCGGGTTACACGTCTCAACTGGGACGCTGTATCACTACTTTGACAGTAAGGAGGCGATCTTTGAGCAGATGGTGTGGATGCGAGTGGAGCAAGGGCTACGGGAAATCGGGGGACAAATCAATTTATCGGATTCGATTAACGTCAAGATCCAGAGCGTCTTTGAACAGATTGGACGGATTCAAGATGAACTCTTTCGAGAACTCATTTTGTATGCTGACTACTATCAGTATCAACAACGTAACGGGATCAAACGTAGTGAGATTTTAATCAACATGTTTAAAGCCTTTCAACCTGAAATTAAAAACACAATAGGTATTACTAATCCCCACGCAGCCCAACTTATTTTTAGTGCAATTGACGGATTGCTATTGTCACAAATTTACGATTGTAAAATTGATTGGATAGCGCAAGGAAAAATGATGGGAGACTTGATGGAAAAATATGCGGAGGAACTGTCATGAAATCATCAGCTATTGAAAAACTAAAAAATCCTTGGATATTAGGTATTTCCGGACTTGCGACCTTGAGCGCGATCGGGACTATCACCTACGTTTTGGCTCAAAAACCGAATGCAGCCCCAGTCGTTTCTCAAGCCCCCACGACACTCCGAGTCTCAGCTCTCGGTCGGCTTCAGCCAGAATCAGAAATTTTAAAACTCGCAGCACCTTTAGAATTAGATGGCGATCGAGTTTCAGAACTGCAAGTCAAAGAAGGCGATCGGGTCAATGAAAATCAAATTATCGCAGTATTAGATTCCCAAAGTCGGCTATCCGATGAAGTCCAACAAGCACGAGAACAAGTGAAGTTGGCACAAGCAAAACTCGCTCAAGTGAGAGCAGGCGCAAAGGACGGCGAAATCAATGCCCAAGGCTCCACGATCGATCGGCTCAATGCTCAACAAAGCGGGGATCTCGAAGCTCAGCGTGAATCTCTAGCAAAACTCGAAGCACAAGAGATAGGCGATCGTAATGTTCAAGCAGCGACGATCGCAAAATTAAATGCCGAACTGAAGAATGCCCGCGCCGAATTCCAACGCTATGAAAGCCTCAAAACTAGCGGAGCCGTCTCACAATCCTTACTCGACAGTAAACGCCTAGCTGTCGAAACCGCCCAGCAACAAGTGAATGAAGCGATCGCCATTGGAACTCGCACCAATAGCACGAACGATCGACTCATCCGTGAAGCCCGTGCTGTCTTAACTCGAACCGGAGAAACGGGAGAAACTCAAGTCTCGGAAGCGCGAGCAAAACTCAGCAGCATCACCGAAGTGCGTCCCGTCGAAGTCCAAGTCGCCCAAGCCGAAGTCAAGACCACGATCGCCGCCTTAAAACGGGCTGAAACAGCACTAGAGAAAGCCTATATTCGCGCACCGATCGCAGGGCAAATTCTCAAAATTTATACTCGAATCGGTGAAAAGCAAAGTACTAAAGGCATCGCAGAACTCGCCCAAACTGATAAGATGGTTGCAATTGCTGAAGTTTACCAAACTGACATTGAAAAAGTTCGCACTGGACACAACGTCCGCATTACAAGTCCAGCCTTCACAGGAGAACTACAAGGAACAGTATTTCAAATCGATCGACAAGTCAGTCAACAAAAGGTTTTTTCCAACCAGCCAGGAGAAAATCTAGATCGGCGCATCATCGAAGTTAAGATTCGCATCCAAGATAGCGATCGCCCCCGCATATCCGGGCTAACTAATCTTCAAGTCCAAACGCTGATAGAAGCACCCAGCCCAACAATCAACCCAACACAAAACCAAACACCACCATGACTGCCATTCAAATCGACTTATTCAAAGGCTTTAAAGGGTTCTCGTTCAAAACGGCCTTCACCAAACAATCCCTCAAACGCTACTGGTTCAAAGCCTTGCGTAAAAGCTACCCTTGGAGCGCAGTAACCATCTTCGCCCTACGCGTCCCATCAACGCCCGCCGAGAAACGATCGGCACTGTTCACCCGAATTCACCGTGCCTGGATGCGTCAAGACTTCGCCGAAATCGGGGCCTCAGTCATCGACATTCAGCGCCCGGAATATTGGATCTTCTAACCTTTATTCAGGCCAAACCCTATGCTCAAGATGCTCAAGCGTTTCAACAAAACTCCCCTCGCTTGGCTCCAACTGTCGCATCAAAAAACAAGATTTCTGATTGCGATCGCAGGGATTGCCTTTGCCGATTTGCTTATTTTCATTCAAATGGGATTTGAAGGCGCACTCTACGATTCTGCCAAGATTCCCTACCGAAATTTGAATGCTGACTTAATAATTGCAAATACCCAATTTCAAACCCTATTTGCCGTTCGCAGTTCTCCCAGAGAAAGACTCTATCAAACCCGATCGAATCCTGCTGTCACCACTGTGACCCCCATTTATATCTCGTCCGGTCAATGGCAAAACCCAGACACCAAACAATCTCGAACCATTTTGATTTGGGGTGCAGACCCGGCTTCTCATGCCTTCAATTTACCGGAAGTCAATCAAAACCGCCCACAACTTCAGCAATTAGGGAGCGTATTATTCGATCGGGCAGGTCGTCCCGAATATGGCGATATTGCAATTCAAATTGAAAAACAGGGCTTTGTAAATGCGCAACTCAATCAAACATTAATCAAAGCCACGGGGACATTTGCGATCGGTTCCTCTTTTGCCGCAGATGGGAATGTGATTGTTAGCGATTCGACATTTATGTATATTCATCCCGATCGTACTCCCGACAAAATGGAAGCGGGCCTGATCAAACTCAAACCCGGTTCTGATGTTCAAGCCGTCAAAGCTGAAATTGCAAAAACCTTACCCAATGATGTAAAAATCCTCACCCCAGAAGAATGGGCAAGCATTGAAGAAGCTTATTGGGCGCAGGGTACAGGGATCGGATTTATTTTCACGATCGGGGTCTCCATGGGATTCATCGTCGGCATTGTGATTGTTTATCAAATCTTGCATAGCGATGTCGCGGAGCATTTACCTGAATATGCAACATTGAAAGCAATGGGATATACCAATGGTTATTTAATCGGAGTACTCTTACAAGAAGCTTTAATTTTGGCTTGTTGTGGTTTTATTCCTAGCTTTCTATTAGCCAACGTGTTGTATCACGTCACTTATGCTGCAACGCTTTTACCGATCGCCATGAACACAGGCCGCGCCATCACAGTCTTTAGTCTCACCATTGTTATGTGTACAATCTCCGGCACGATCGCCCTCCAAAAACTCCAACAGGCCGATCCTGCGGATGTGTTTTAGCGACAGGTTTTAAATTGTGACTTAAATCACACTGTTGACAAAGTTCAGAAATCATATTACACATGTAGTACTGTTGGATTTTCCATCATAAGTTTTTCATTGTCCACCTTCACGAGAGTCTGTCATGTTCAACCGATCGCTCATCGCACCAGCTTCGATCGCGCCCCTACGCGCAGAGCTTTGCGGCAGCCTCGGTCTATTAGGAACAGGCCGACTTATTCGACTCCATCGCTATTCATTTCAGAGCCGGATGCTCGGACGACTTCCCCAGCATTCTTAAAAACCAAGCCTTTAAGTAGCTTGTGTCCCGCTCTGAAGTTGATCAGTTGCGGGCTTTTAGTCTATGGCCTGAACTCTTGATTTTCTAAGCAAGTCATTCACTGCTAGTTAAAACACCGTTAGCGTAAACACCCTTAGCGTAGACATTCTCAGATTAAGTCGTACTCAGCACAATTGTTTGGATCCAAGTTGAAAGCCGAATAATTGCGATCGCAAAAGAAGAAGAAGGAGAAGAAGATAAATGTTGAAGTTAATATATTCCGAGTTGGGATTGAAAGGCGAATATGTGGCGGAAAGCTTAGAAGATTGGATAGTTCAACGATCGGTCTTTGCGCTGCGAGTTGGACAACCATTCAATATTGAACCGGGCCGAGCTGCATTTTTGGTATCGATCGATCATCCAGTTTTTGATGTCTTGGTAGAACAGCTTTTGTTGGAAAAAGCCATGCCGATCGAGATCTGTACAGTCGATCAAGACTATGTTGAAATCAGTCTTTCGGGAAGTTGGATTGCAACCAGTGATCATGAAGGTTTGTTTATTACAGCGCTGGGCGATCGGACAGAATTTCTAATCAGTCAAGTTTGGGAAATGGCTCAGACCGCTAAGATCTAGTGCTATTTTCCCAATCTCAAAATTTTTCGCAGCGATTGTTGTTGTGCCGATCGCTGCAATCTCAAAAACGATCGTTCCAGCGTTGTCACATCACTCTCAACCGCACCATATTGCCATTCTATATAGTGATTCACAATAGAATCCAAGACTTGATAACCGGGCAGCGATCGTAAAAGCGGTACGGTAGTTTGCGCATGATGAATATATTCAAATGGCGTTAATGCAGGCTGGTGTCTAACCCCTTGTTCCTGTAACCAATCGGTCATTTGTTGATAGAGTCGTTCCATTTGGGGTAGTTTTTTCAATTGCGATCGGCGTTTGAAGTGCCTAATCTGTTGCCACAAAATCCACAACACAAACCCAAAACTCGTCCCCAACAACAACAACGTCAACCATCCCAAAATCCCCTGGGAAAACAATTGCACCATCCCACCCAAGAGATTGCCCAACCAATTAAACAACCCCTGAAAAATCCCCATCACAGGCGACGGCATCCAACCCGCGACCCAATTCCAAAACTGCTTTAATACTGTAAACGTTTGATCCGACTCAACAGACGGCGGAACCAAAGGATGGCCAGGAATTGGGTCAAAGGTAAACCAACCATATCGATCGAAATACACCTCCACCAACGCAAACGCATCGGTATTCTTCACTTCATACATACCAGTAAATGAATTGAACTGTCCCGGCAAAAATCCCGTTGTCAATCGCGTTGAAATTCCGATGCTTCTAAGCATTACCGCTAGCGTTGTTGAAAAATGATCGGGATAACCGCCTTTGTATTTCGTCAGGAACGCGGTTGCCATATCCTCATCTGTTGCAAAAAATGGTAAATCCTGTTGCAACGAATACCGCTGCTTAATCGCTTGGGTTAAATACAACGCCTTCTCGTAGTCGGAGGTAATGGGACTACTGGCCGTCAATAACAACCGATCGGCCTCTTGCTTCAACAAGCCCCTTGATTTTTCCGGCACTTGCAAATAAGGATTCGATGGATTGGTTACGATAGATTTTGATTGGTCAGATTTCGGCTTGGAGCCAAGTTTGATCTCAGGAACTTTGCTTTGTGCCTTTTGCAATTCGGCCCGATCGCGGTACGGCACTTCCGAAATCACGGTATACGTCAATCCTTCGGATAATGGCACAGGCGCACGCATTCCCGATTGACTATCCCAAGCCACCTGCTGCGTCGGGAAAAACAACTCTTTCGGAGTCGCTAATGCAGGAATTAAATTCGGCAACTCCGACAAAATACTGTAGGTCTGCACCACTTCTTTAGTCCGCTCTATTAGACCATTCGTTGGCAAATAAAACTGATAAGCCCAACCTGTTCGATTTAAGGTTTGTGTTTTGTCATTATCAGACAACTCCCAGCCTTGCCCCGTATACCGATCGAAGGCCTGCACCCGCCAAAATCCCTCCGCCTGCGATCGAACCCGCATCACGGTCTTCGGCTTGAGTGTCCCTCGCAAATTTTGATTAATCCGATCGCCAAACCCCGAATAAAACTCATCATCCACTTGCCCCGCACCCGTCGGCGGAGAAGTCCCACGTCTACGACCTGCACGATCGCCCTCTTGATTCCCATTTTTGGAATACCCAGGATTTGTCACCCGCTGATTATCAAACGTCTTCGGCGTGTCAATCGGCGCGCTCATAGGCAAACTGCGCAATTGATATCCCGGCAACCGTGGCATCAATGCAAAGACAGTCAAACCGATCGCCAAGGTAATGGCAAACAATCCCAATAATTTCCCCGCACTTTGCTTTAATTCTTTGGGATTCGCAAACACCGTTTTTAAGTTCAAATCCGCTCGCAACCCCAAACGCGATCGATAATCCAACATCAACACCGGAAGTGCGATCGCCAAAAAGATCAACAACATCCCACCAAACGCCATCGTCTGACTGAGCGTACTCGCCACGCCCAATAAAATCAGCCCAATCATCATCGAATAGCCCAAGTCTTTGCGCCGGGGTAAATCAAAACTGTGGAGAACCTGAATTTGCACCATCAATTCAACTAAAACCAATCGCAAATCATTGGTCTCACGACGGGAAAAGGAATGAACGAAAAAGAAAATCAACGCCGCAATCATCCCGATCGCCAGCAAAAACTTAGTCCCGATCGCCCGACTATGCCGCTGCCGCCAGCTCCACATCGCACCCATCACACTCAACGGAATCGCCCACATCCACAAAGACGTTTCCGCCGCAATATCCGTCGCCACAATCCCAACAATCACCAACGACTGCGCCAAAGCCCGTAACCATATCGACTCCTCTGGCGGTTCGAGCGCAGTGACCGATGGGGAGTTGATACGCCGCTGAAGAGCACGCTGAAAGGCTGTGAATGGAGATAAAAATCGAAGCGACATAAGCGACCAATCCTGTCGAACAGTCTTCTATTATCGCTTACTCAACCCCGTGTAGAATCAATCTACGACATCAATCTATGACATCAATACGATCTATGACATCAATACGATCGCAAACCCAATAGAATCATCCGGTCCCAACTGAACCTTAAGTTGCAACGGCTGCATCGGGCGCAAATCAGCAAGTTCGACACTCAACATACCCGCTTCAGGTCGCTGAGCCATCGACAAACTAGGACCATTCGCCAGCGACAAACTACCCCCACAGGGCAATTGGCCTTGAATATGTAACACCCCATCATCGCCGTCAATACGATAGTCAAGCTGCAACGTCAATGTGCCAATTTCCGTCATCCACTGATGGCTCGAACCCACACCAGCCTTCAATGTCAACGTCAACGCCGCAATCATCTCACGGGCCGCTAAAAGTGAGAGCACCATTTGCTGAGTCGGGCTAGCTGCTTCATAGGTAGTCGGTACGTCTTCACCCAGCCGAGATTGCAGACTGGCATAGCCATTACGGGCGGGAGACATCATCACAATGCCCGCCAATTCGTTCAGTTGCAGGAAGTTTTCAGGAAAAAACGATTCCGCCACCTTGACCACTTTCACGCCTTCACGCAACGAGGTCTGCACTATTGATTCACAGGCCGACAAAAGACTGGCCAACATCGTTTCTGGAAGGGCCACAGGAATAGCCAATCGACGGAGTTGGGCTAGCCACAGCGATCCCGATTTATTCAAGCCGGATGCGACATTATCCGCCATACCCGGACTGTCAACCCGATCGGACTGATACTCTAGAACTTCATCTTCCCAAGGAAAAAGGGGGAGATTCTGTTCAATTTCTAGGGAAAGGCGACTTTTTAACAACGCTTCAAAACGCTCTTGCACAGCAGGTATATCTCCTGAATTCGGGGTAAATTTCTCGGGGATTGGGGGGACGATCGAAGCCGACTCAGAATCATCACTCTTTGGCGAAACCAATGGCGGAACCGGGGGCACAACCAAAGAGCCTTTTAATTCGGCATCCCAAGGGCGGATCAAATCTAAAAAGGTTTTTTGAATATCTTCTGAGTCAAAATCCATCGTGATATGTCCTTATTCATGCTGTATTGGGATTGCTCCGGATAGTTGGGAATTTCGTAGCTCCCAAGCTTGTTCCAAAAGCTTAAACCATTGTCTCTGTAACTGATTTGGCGTACAACCCACTAGGCGAGTAATGTCCGTATCCGATCGATTTTCCTGTTTTAGCGCCAAAATTTTGCGCTGTTGGGGGGTTATTGTTTTGTTGAAAGTATCCCACTCTACTTGAGATAAGCCCAGATGATGCTCTAGATCAATTTCAAGCCATTGATGCACCAACTCCCAACGATGGGTAAAGGTAAACCGAACCAAGTGATATTTAAATCGCTGCTGTAAGTAATCTCGCTGCCTAGGCGTTACGCCCAAGATCGCCTCAATTTCGTTGGTGGGCAAATCCTGAAGCCGCAGCGTAAAGTAGTCGATACAATCCTGTTGTTTACGCTCTTCTAAATACGCAATCAACTCACGCACAACATTTTCTCTCAGGCCGTCTTCTGCTGGCTCTAGCGCCTGGGATACCATCAACTCACGTAATTGCTGAATCGACGCGAGACTATAGGCATCTTCGCTTTCATTCAGGCCACCATCTGCCGCCCGCTCAATATCAACTAAAGTCTCATTAGGTTGCTGCTGAGAAAAGGTCTGGGCACGGAGGATAATGAGCTGCTGATTTCGCCGACCGGGCAATGGAATTCGGCGTTTTGCATATCGCTCAGTGAAGGCCATATACTCGGCCAATTGCAGCAGCGATCGGGGTTGGTATTGAGGCCCAAGTTGAGTTTCACGCCGGAAGGCATTGAGCGCTTCCATGTAAAAAATTTGTAAAAAATCTTCAATTAAAGTGAGCCGAGCTTGGTAGCTTTGGTTGCTTTTTGAGGCGGTGATATAGCGGTAAACCAAGGCGCTGAGGGTGCTGTGGAGATCTATTCGGCCCCGTTTTGAGCCGAGTTTGTAGTAGTGAATGCACTGATCTAGTCGATGACGAGCCAACGTAACCGCCCAAGTATTGACCTCTCCCGAATCTTGAATTCGCTGACTCTCAGCACAAATTCGCCCAACCTCCTGACTCAATCGCTGGGAAACATCCCCGCAAAACCGTTCAGATTTAGTCGTAGCTTGTGTGAATTCCGTGAGTAGTAACTGATAGATTACATCCACGCTCTGGCAGACATCCCCCACAGTAGATAGTGTTTGGTAGATCAAGAGGCTGCCCTCAGGAGTAGGTCTAGAAAGGGGTTTAAAGACGTGATAGCAGGGATTAAATTAAACGATGTATAACCAATACATCACCCACTAAATGGTAGACAAGGATGGATCTGACATCACAAATTAAATCACTAGTTGATGATGCCCCAACAGACGATGGGACAAAACAACTTGTGGAGAGTGTCTCGATCGCCCTAGCCCAATGGGTTAATGCCAATCTAAGTCATTCTCATTACTACCTAATCCAAGATGCATCAGGCGCTTGGATTAAAAGTACCCTGCTTCATCGTACACAATCTGTTGGAGAAAAAACTGCGATCTTCATCTTTTCTACCTCTGAAGACGTAGCTAGAGAGATAGATAATTTGCAAAATATTCAATTTCTCCCAGAGAAAATACCAGTTATCGAACTATTATTCAGGTTTTGGACGCTTAACTTGAGTGATTCATTAATTGTGAATGAGGGTAGCGACACCTCACCGAGCAAGACGATACGGGAAATTAGACGATCGGACCTTGATGCCGCTATCCGCCAGTCTAAGAAGAAAACCAGAGACCCATCATCAGGCAAAGGCTTTGGAAACATCTATTAGAAATTGATTAATCCTCACAAGTAGGCGAGATCTAATATTTACGGACAAATTTTATTACTATAGGCTGGAAGCTAAATAAGTAGCATAAGTAGAAATTCCAAATTCAGAGGGATTTTGCCACCTTTCGGGGATCATATGATTTGTCAAAAAAATTAAACCTGTTACCTCTTTAACCTACCTCCAAGGCATAGAACCGGGTAGAGCCAATTAGAACTTAAAAGCTGAGTTAACCTTGAACGATCGAATATACGTTCAGACCCTACACTGAGGCTATCCGTGCGATGACGCTGGTAGTATACAAATCTCGATTATTTTTCCTTCATTCATTTTAGGTCAATTTCCATGGGCAAATTTCTGAAATACGTGCGATCGATTCCGCTCTATCTGCAAATTGTGATTTCCTTAGGGTTTGCGGTCGTCCTAGGAATTGCCTTAGGGGCTGGCAACGCAAGTCCCGAGATGCGAACTCTGATTGCTCAGTTAGCACTGCCATCGAGCTTGATTTTGAAGGCACTCCGAACCCTAGCGACTCCGTTGATTTTGTTGGCCGTGTTGCATTCCTTTATGACTGCCTCTATTCCAGGGAACTCCGGTCGAAAACTAAGTTTGCTATTGATTACCAATACACTGGCCGCGATCGCGATCGGGTTGGGGGTTGCAAATGTGATGCAGCCCGGTCATTGGGGCAAGGTTGCAATAGCGCCGTCATCTCAAACTCTCGGCAAGTCGTTGGATCCTTGGGGGTTGCTGAATGATATGGTACCGGATTCAGTTGTGAAGCCACTCGTTGACAACAATGTATTGCAGTTGATTTTTGTGGCGTTGGCCTTTGGGATAGTCCTGCGCGGCATCAAAGCGAAACAAATTGAAGAAGGTTTGACGGATTACAAACCAATCGAGCAAACCATTTCAATCCTCTTTGACTCCGTAATTGGGATTTTGCATTGGGTGATTAATTGGGTTCCGTTGGCAGTGTTTGGAATTGTCGCGAAAACGATCGCATTGGAAGGATTTGAACCCTTTAAAAAACTAGGCGCGTTGGTAATTGCGGTATTGGTCGGTTTGTGTTTACAAGCTTGCTATTATCTACTGCGCATTAAGCTAGGATCTTGGGTGAGTCCGATGCAGTTTTTGCGTCAAGGATCAGATCCATTAATTACCGCTTTTTCAACCGCATCATCCACCGCAACAATGCCCATTACCTATGAGGCATTAATTCATAAATTCAAACTCCGAGAATCGTCAGCATCGTTGGGTTCACTGGTCGGCAGCAATTTCAATAATGATGGCACAGCACTCTATGAGGCGATGGCGGCATTGTTCATTTCGCAATTGCTAGGCTATGAACTCAGTGTTCCACAACAAATCACTGTGATGTTAACTTCTATAGTTGCATCAGTTGGGGCGGCTGGCATTCCAGAAGCAGGTCTTGTAACGATGACGTTAGTGTTTTCATCCGTTGGATTACCGACTGAATATATTGCCTTATTAATCACTGTGGATTGGTTCCTGGACCGTGCTCGCACCGCCATTAATGTTATGGGTGATATGACGGTAAGCTGTCTTCTTGATGGAAAATCAAAGGCATCTGATTTGTATAGTATGAATGATGCAAAATTAGAATGATTTGGTTTAGTTTAGCTAGATTGAATTAGAGATAGATCGGCTAAGTGCCGCATTAACCGCCGCTTGCTGATCTCGTCTTGTGAGCCATTGGTGATAAGTCTTGGTATGAACTGTCACCGAATGGCCCATCATTTTCGCCGCTACCGTATCAGGCAATCCCACATGAATGGTTCGCACTGCCCATGCATGGCGCAAATCATAAGGTGAAAAGGGAATGTTATATCGCCGAAATTGAGCCGTGACTCGCTGACCGACTGTTTGCAATGTAGTAGTTTCAAGACTAGTATTTACGTTTGGCAATAAGGGCGATCGCAGTTCAAACTGATCTACCCATTCGGGATGAAAGGCCCATACTTCATGACTTCCTGTTTTAGTCGTAGACAGCACCTGCACTTGGTTTTCACCCTTCAGTAAGTCGCCATAATCACAGAAAAATACTTCATGATTTCGCAATCCAAATGCAGCCATCACACCATAAACATATTTCCATTTAGGATTAGGAATTTGGTTCCAATGATGCAGAATTTGATCATCCGTTGGTAATTCGCGCGTTTTTTTCAACCGATCGAGTCCTTGATTTCCCGCATATTTCCCTTTTAAATCATCTGCGATTTCCAATTGCATAAATGTTGCAAACGCCACCAACGCAATCACTCCAATTTGACGACTGCGAGAGTTCGCCTCAATAGATTGCAATGTTTTACCGATCGCTTCAGATAATGAAAACGATGGATTTTCACGGGCGATCGTTTCTAGTTTTCGCAGATAGGGTTCATAGGCACCACGCCAAGTAGTTTTGGCTGAAGCAGGCTTTTGAGTTCGGTGAGTGGCAGCAAAGAATTCCTGTTCAAAGGCATCAATTTGCTGAGACAGTTCAAGATTAGTCAAGCGTTTTCCATCGATCGCATGGTCATAGTCTCGCCATTCAAACGAATTTTGCATCAACTTCAGCGCCAATACTTTAGCTTCTTGCTCTGCCTGCTTAAGTCCGGTGGTCGTGGCGGGAATCCCAAGGCTGAGGCGCTGCTGGGTCGGACGAAGCCGATCGCTTCCGGGACGCGGGGGAAGTGTCGATCGTAAGGCCAACCGATTACCACGGCGCTCAAGTTGAACACCAAGCTGAGCAACTTTCAAGCGTTGGTTAATTTGAATGATTTTGAGATCGAGGGCGGCAAAGTCAGACATTGAAATTCGGTGTAGCAGAATAAAGAGTTCAATGAGAATCTTATTTTAGCGATCGAGATAAATATTGCCCGTGATTTACATTTATAATTCATTTAACACAATAACGCTTCTCACAGGTACTACGATGAACGTCCGCTATTATTCGATCGCAGCTATTCTTTGTCTTGCAGGCTGCACCAATAACGCAGATATTCCTCCGAGTAGTATCCCAAGTCCTGTCACTGCTGTTGAACAGGTGAATACTGGAGCGATCGACGGCAAGGCACAATCGAAACTAGAGAAGCGATTGGTGTTGACAAAGACTTCAACCCCTCAGGCCATGCAGTTAGCTGCAACCCTCAAAAAAGCAAACGCAAAGGTCTACACCGCTTATTGGTGTCCCCATTGTCATGATCAAGGGGAACTGTTTGGTAAAGATGCCTTTGCGATCGCGGCCCCAATTGAGTGTGCCAAGGACGGTAAGGGCACACAGGTGGCTCTATGTAAGGAAGCGTCAAGTAAGGCCGGAGAAAGTTTTGGGTTTCCGACTTGGGAAATTAAGGGTCAATACTATCCTGGGGTGAAAACATTAGAGGAGTTGTCTGCGATCGTGAAATAAAATTAGTGAAATAAGGTTTTTACTGAGAACGTCCTTCATAAATTCAGCCGCGATCGAAATGCGCCTATCAGGAAATCTAAAGGATGTCAAAATTTCCCCACGATGACTTCGCCAAAGCCTACCTAACCGAACTACTCAGCACCATTGGAAAAGCTACCCCAAATCACCCCCTCAAAAACGAAACTCGACTTGCCGATTTATGGTTTGAACTCAATCCAAAATTTGCCGAAAGACGTGCTGAATTGGGACTCCTAGGTGAACTTCTAACCCGCGATGCATTAATCGAAGTGTTCCGAAATCCCGCCACTCCAGTTGAAATTAGAACCTGTCAAAGCAAACTCTCCACCCTAGAAACCGAACTCCTCAACAAAGCAAAGCGAAACAAGGAAACGCTCTCAGAAGATCAACTCCCATACCTCTGGCTAATCATGCCCACCGCCTCCGAAAACATCCATGAGGGCTTTGGTACGATCGGCACCGAAATTTTGGGCGTATACCATTTCCCATCCTTACAACGCACCGGACTAATCGTCGTCCACCAACTCCCAAAAACTGAAAACACCCTTTTCCTAAGAGTTCTGGGCAGAGCCGGGGAACAACGACGGGCCATCGAAGAAGTTGTCCGACACCCAGTTTCACCGCTCTATACTAGTATTGAAGAACTGCTCGCCAACTATCGAACCGACCTAGAAAACCTTCGACCCATCACACCCGAAGAAGAGGAACTGATCATGAACCTATCCACCGCCTATCTCAAAAAACGCGAAGAATGGAAACAAGAAGGTATCGAGTCTGGAATCTCACAAGGGATTTCACAAGGGATTGGCATAGGGCGACAACAGAATAGCTATGAAGTAGCCGCTAACCTTCTCAAGGAAGGATTGTCCGTGGAATTTATCATGAAAGTTACGGGACTAACAGCGGCTCAGATCCAAAGCATCACGATCCAAGCTACTGAAACATAACTTCTTCAAAAAATCACTGCCCTAATTCCCAAAAGATCTCACATTTTTGCCTTTATAATACAAAGTCCGATATGATACCAGACTAAAACCGTTTTCAACAACCATCTCCCATGCAATTCATCGACCAAGCTGAAATCCAAGTAATCGCAGGCAACGGCGGCGATGGCATGGTGTCGTTCCGGCGCGAAAAATATGTGCCCACAGGCGGACCCAGCGGCGGCAATGGCGGATGGGGCGGCGATGTCATCCTGCAAGCCAATGAAAATCTTCAGACCCTGCTCGACTTCCGTTATCAACGCATCATCAAAGGGGAAGACGGAACCAAAGGCGGAATCAAAGATTGCACTGGACCCTCGGGAAACGATCGCATCGTAGAAGTCCCCTGTGGCACCATGATTTTCGATGCGGAAACCGGAGAACTAATCGGCGACTTAACCGAACACGGAGAACTGCTTCCAGTTGCGAAAGGTGGTAAAGGCGGACTCGGGAATGCAGCCTTCCTAACTAACAGTAACCGTGCCCCAGAACGATCGCAACCCGGACAAGAAGGCACCTCACGTCAGCTTCGGCTAGAACTCAAGCTCTTGGCCGAAGTCGGAATCATCGGCTTACCCAACGCTGGCAAATCGACCCTAATTTCCGCACTCTCCTCCGCCCGCCCCAAGGTCGCAGACTATCCCTTCACGACCCTCGTCCCCAACCTCGGCGTAGTCCGTAAGCCCTCCGGTGACGGGACAGTATTTGCAGATATTCCTGGACTCGTGGAAGGCGCACACATGGGCATTGGACTGGGCCACGACTTCTTGCGTCACGTCGAACGGACCCGCGTCTTATTGCATTTGGTAGACATCACCAGCGAAGACCCGATCGGAGCCTACACCACCATTCAGCATGAGTTAACCGCCTACCGTCCTGAACTCGCCGAGCGTCCCCAAATCGTTGCATTTAATAAACTGGATGCACTAGATCCTGAAGATCCAATGATCGCAGAACTCACAGAACAGCTCGAAGCAGCTAGCCAAAGTCAGGTGTTCCTGATTTCTGGCGTGAGTCGATTGGGCTTGGATATTCTGATGCGCAAGGTTTGGAGTGTCCTGGACTTTGACAATGAAAATGCTTTGGATGACTACGGCATTCCACTCCGCTTATCGAATTCGACCAAATAAACTAAGGCTGAGCAATTTGCGATCGTCCGAGAGTTTCATCTTTGGGCGCATTTTTTCCGATCGGCGGCGCGGCCACAGACGTAGTTTGTTGATTAAAGGCTTGATAGCTCAGTTTAGAAATTTGCTGAATCAATAAATTTGCACGATCATCATCGCGGGGACGTTTCACCAGCACCGCAGCCACATAACGCCGTCCGGTGGCCGTATCCACCAAGCCAACATCTGCCAACATGGTGCCGATCGTGCCGGTTTTGTGAGAAATCGTGGCCCCTTCCCCCAATCCTTTTGGTAAGAGACTATCGTTTTCAACCCGTCGCATAATGTCAAGCGCCCGATCGCGGGATTTAATCGACATCAACTTGCCTCGGCTCAACAAACTCAACATCATGCCCATATCTTTCGCTGTCGTCGTGTTGGTTCCCTTCAAGTCGGGCAATGGATTGCGAACCATCGTTCCCGTGAGTCCCCAAGAGTGGAAACGCTGGTTGAGGGCGTCAGAACCACCGAGCAAATCAATCAACATGTTGGTGGCGGTGTTGTCGCTCACGGTGATCATATCCACCGCTGTTTTAATGGCCGCAAACTTACTGCCAACAGGCTGATACTGCATTTCACCCGATTCAGACGCAACGAGATCTTTACGCATTGCGATCGGTTGATCAAGCTTAATTTTTCCTTGATCGACATCTTGAAAAAACGCGATCAAAATGGGCAGCTTAATCGTACTCGCCGCTGGAACGACTTCGGCAGCGCCAAAATCCACATAAGCATGACTATCCAAATCCACCAGCATTACGCTGGGAGCAAGTTGTGCATTTTGAGTAATGAGGGTTTGAATTTGAGATTTTAGCGATGCCAGTTCTTGACCAAGGGGCAATTGATTCGGATCTTCCTTAACCACAGGTGCCGTATCTGTCACTACAGTAGACGAATTCGTTCCTGCTGTTAAACGCGTGGTGGGATCCCAAATGGACAAAACTGTGCCGGAAATAACGGCTAAACCAACGCCCAAAATCAACAGCCGAATGACATACAGCAGCGCTACTTGGGAACGGTTACGAGGGCGGGGAAGACGAATTGGGTTATCGGGCGGAGAAAAAAGCGCATGTTTACGAGGGGCGCGTTCACGACGTTTCGATCGTAATTCTTCTAAGCTAGGGCGCTGCGGCTTTCTGGGGAATTCGACCACCTGAGCCATTTTGGGGGCGGGACGAGGGGCTACTTTGGTCGGACGTTTTTTTCCAAACTTCGGCAAAAATCCTAGAAAGCCTTTGGAGGAAGTCTCTTTGGATTTACTACGATTACGCTGGGCGCGACGATCGGCCAGAGAAGGTTTCAGTGCAGGATTGGGCAATGGGTTCGGGGTGGGACGAAGCTCTGGGGTACCATTATTGGTTTGCGAAGAACGACGAGGCTTGCGTTGTCGCCTTGACAAAAACTTAAATGATGATCCACCTGATTTCTTCATGGGTCTGTCCATATTGACGTGAGAGATACGCGATCGTCGGAAAGAAAACTGGTAGAAAGAGTTCGCAAAAAATAATTGACCAAGTAACTGAGATTTTATCCTAAAAAAAATTTTCTCGACGACTTCTTTTACGAGTTCAGCATTTCACATCGATCGCAGCGAGTTTAAACGAAAGATCTGATAACTAGTTTCTGATAACTAGTTAATTTGTATCCGATTCAGACTCAATTTCTGTAGAGCGACCTTTGACAGATTCACGATCTTTATGATCAGAGTTCTTCTGTTGAATTGCCCATCGCATCTGCCGTAAAATTCCCATTAACATCGTCATCTCATGCACTGACGGCACCGCCCGATCGAGCAGCACCCGAAACCGCCGCATCCGACTTTCAGCCGTGTGGTCATGGAGATAACCGATCGTCAACAAAAGTTCTTCTAATCCCAAATAAAACGCATTGATCAGTTGAAATGGAGCCGCGATCGGAGCCACCGGACTCAACTCGCCCTCAAGTAGATGCTGATGCAACTCATAACAACAAATCCCCACAGCCTGCGCAAGATTCAACGATGGATAATCAGGATTTGACGGAATGGTAATCAGCCGCTGTGCATACTTCAACTCAAAGCGCCCAAGTCCATGATCTTCGCGCCCGAAAATGATCGCGGTTTGGAATTGAGAATTGAGAATTGAAGAGTCAGAATTTGAGGGAAGTAACCAGGGGACGACCGATCGCAGCGATTCAGCCTGGGTTTCTTCGCGGCCCACAGTGGCTGCAATCCGATGACACCCGTCCAGGGCCGAAGCCAAATCTGTCACCACGATCGCCTCATCTAGTATCTCTGCTGCCCGAACTGCCATCCGACGCGCAGCCTCCGATCGCACATCACACTGCGGATTCACCACCACCAACTGCCGCAATCCCATATTCTTCATCACCCGCGCCACCGACCCAATATTCCGCTCTCCACCCGGCTCAACCAGTACAATACGGATAGACTCTAATCCCACAACACTAATCCCATCCATTCACCTCTTCAACTCTTGAATTCTCAATTCAACACTATGCCACGTCAACGTAAAAAATCTGATTTTCCTAGCAAAACCTGTGTGGTTTGTGGATTTCCCTTCACTTGGCGTAAAAAATGGGAGAAGTGCTGGGATGAGGTGAAGTACTGTTCCGATCGGTGCCGAAATGGACGATCGGAGATTAAATAGTAATAAATACAATCGTCTTGCAACTGAATCGCAACCATTTTACGCGATGAGGGCCAACGATCGCCCAAATGACAGTTGTGCCGGGGTAACGATCGGTTCACGATTTTGATAGTGGTAGATGCGATCGCTTCAATAGATGCTATCGGAAATTAGTCTAATGAGCTAAATTCAGAATACTAAGGTCCTAGATAAGGTTTGACATCATGAAAATGAGCTATAGGGATCTAGAAGGAAAACCAAAAACGCTGCAAAGCCTGACAGGTCTGAAT
>JAPLHZ010000336.1 GCA_026389365.1 Cyanobacteriota bacterium | reverse complement strand
GTCAAGTCCCCCTTTCTAAGGGGGATTTAGGGGGATCTTCTGTCACCTATGAACCCGATCCGAGTTTGCGGGATAATGAGAATGTGCCATTAAAGGAAGATATTGTGTCGTTCTTTTTGCGGGAGGTACGTCCCTATGTGGGTGATGCTTGGATTAATGCTGATCGCAAGTTGTGGGATGAGCTTGACGGTGCGATCGGGAAGGTGGGCTATGAGATTAATTTTAATCGGGAGTTTTTTAAGTATCAGGCTCCGAGGGATTTGAAGGTTATTGATGCTGAGTTGGCAGAAGTTGAAAATAGAATTTTAGATATGCTTAGGGAGGTAACTAAATGAGAACGTTACCTTGGGAGAATTATAGCCCTAATAACTGGGAGAACTGGAGACTAAAGTTTGCTGCTCCGTTGACAACAGATAGAGGGAATCAAGACTTGCAGCAACTAGAATATTTAGGAATGGAAAATGTTGAATCATGGACAGGGAAATTAGTTAGATCTGAACTGAATGATGAGCTAAATGAAGAAAAAGACACCTTGCAAATCACGGGTATAGCTTTTGATTCATATCATGTTCTCTTTGGTAAGTTACGCCCATATTTGGCGAAGGTTTTCTTGCCAAATAGCTCAGGTATATGTTCTACAGAATTTCTTGTGTTAGAGCCAATAAAAAGCATTAATCGGAAATATTTATTCTATGTACTTCTCACTAAAGAATTTATTGCAACTGTAAATGCTTCTACCTTTGGTTCTAAAATGCCAAGAGCAAACTGGGATTTTATAGGTTCTCAAAGTGTTCCAGTTCCTCCCATATCTGAGCAAAATAAAATAGTCAATTACCTCGATCGCGAAACCACGCAAATAGACAACCTCATCGCCGCCAAAGAGCAAATGCTCACCCTGCTAGAAGAAAAACGCGAAGCCCTAATCAGCCATGCCGTTACACGCGGACTTGATCCTAATGTTGCTTTTAAGCGATCGGGATTAGACTGGCTAGGCGACATTCCGAAACATTGGAATATTCAAAAAGTAAAGCATAGTTTTGAGATAGTACTTGGGAAAATGCTAGAACCAACTCAACGTACTAATAATGATATTGAAGTTCCTTATTTAAAGGCTTTACATATTCATTGGGATGGAGTCATATTTCAATATCTACTCAATATGTGGGCAAATCAAACCGAAATTAGACATCTTAAACTTAAGCAAGGTGATTTACTAGTTTGCGAAGGAGGAGAAGTAGGTCGAGCTACAATTTTAAATATTGAACTTCCTCCTAACACAATTATTCAGAACTCATTACATCGAGTAAGAAGTAAGGAATCTGGGGAGAATAGATTTCTGCGTTATCTACTTAGACATGCAAGTACAAAAGGCGTAATTGATGTATTGTGTAATCGTGCAACAATTGGACATTTTACAGTCGAAAAATTTCGTGAATTCCTATTTGCATTACCTCCAAAAAATGAGCAAATTCTAATAGCTGATTATCTTGATTATGAAACATCAAAAATTGACGAATTATTATCAGCCATTAAAGAATCGATCGCCCTCCTCAAAGAACGCCGCTCCGCCCTAATCACCGCCGCCGTCACAGGACAAATCGCACTGGAGGAAATGACATCATGATTTCAGAATCAACAACCATTTCAACACCATCCCTACAACAAATTTATCAACGCCTAAACACAACCCCAGAAAAACTTGCTAGATTTTGCGAAAAATGGCAAATCATCGAACTAGCTCTCTTTGGCTCAGCCCTAAGCGATAACTTTCGCCCCGATGGAGAAGACCCCAGCGACATAGACCTGCTGTATACCAACGCCCCCGCAACTAGATACGGCTTCCAATTTTTTGATATGCAAGAAGAACTAGAAAAACTACTCAACCGCAAAGTTGATTTAGTCAGTAAACGAGGTATCGAAAACAGCCGCAACTACCTCCGCCGCAAAAGCATTCTTGAATCAACACAGGTAATTTATGAACTACCCAAAATCTTGCCAATACTGCAACCGTTGATAACTGAACCTTAATTCTTTAGCGATCAGAACGCCGCTCTGCCCTAATGACCACCGATGTCACAGGACTCAACTCGAAAGAGCCAACAAATCAACAGGTTCATACCTCAAAGGCATTAGGTTTTCTGATCTAACAGTCAACATCGCATAAGCCTGACCATATAAATCTGAAAACTCAACCTCAAAAGCCGATCCATCCCCTAAAACATCAATAACCGTACCAACTTGACCTTGACAAAGCAAAATAGGTAACTCTGTAAGAAACCGAGTCGAGCGAATATCTTCTTTAAGTGCAACCATTTCATGTAGCTTAATTTCTTTCATAAATAACCTCTCTATCGAATAGGGTAAATGCTAGTTAGTCTTGGGTAAGTTTCACCATAATGAATAATCCAAGCACTGAGTATTGAAGAACTACCAAAATTTGTTTCTAAATCAAAAACTATAACGTAGCGATCGCCATATTCATCAGATCGGGTAAACTGTGCATACTCAGAAGTAGCTGCCACATCACGAATTGCGGTAATCAACACATTCTTATTCTCCTTCGTAATCCCTAATTTAGCTTCAAATAGTCTAGCTTTGTGTTTACCACTGCTATGATTAAAATCTAATGAATAGGTGTCTAATTTATTAATAATTTGCTGTAGATCTGTCTTGGCTCCGTAAGGTAACTTCATAAATTGAGCAACTCAACTAACCTTTATTGTGTCATCAATTAGGATATAAATTCTCCCATGAATAGAATTTCAGAACAAGCCTTTGAAAATGCGATCGAGCAAACACTCACAAAACGAGGTATCTCAATGAAAATTAATCGGATAGAGATCAAAAACTTCAAAAAATTTGCCGACTATGCCCTTGATTTGCACCCACAATTTACCCTGCTAGTAGGTGATAACGGTACAGGCAAAACCTCAATTCTCGATGCCTTAGCGATCGCCGCAGGAGTTTGGCTCGTAAGATCCCCCGATACTACGCTCAACAATAGCCGCCGTAACATCCTGCGCTCAGAAATCCGCCTAGAAGCGATCGCCACCGATACAATCACCCAATTTGTAGAACGCAGACCAACGCAAATTAATACGATCGGCACAATTAATAATCAGCCTGTCCAATGGCTCAGACAAATAAAACCTAACGGCTCCCGCACATCCAACGTTGAAGCTGAAAAAGCTCTAAAAATTATTTCTACCTTATTTCAACAGGTTGAAGCAGGAGAAAAAATCTGGTTGCCGATTATTGCCTACTACGGCGCAGGTCGAGTTTGGATAGCCTCCAACCAACGTGACCCAAAAGCTACAACTGTCAGTAGTCCCACCCGTCGTTGGGATGCCTTCTATGACTGTTTTGAAGAACGCATCAGAATCGCTGATCTACATACTTGGTTTCAAAAAGAAGCGATCGCCTCGGTCAAGCGACAGGGGAAAATGCGATCGGGTTACAAAGTTGTGAAGCTCGCTATCTTGCGCTGTATTCCTAATGCTAATGATCTTTGGTTTGATGGCGATCGCGGTGAAATCGTCATTGCGATCGATGGTCAGCCCCAACCCTTTAGCAACCTTAGTGCTGGACAAAAAATGATGGTGGGTCTAATTGCTGACATTGCCATCAAAATCGTTACTCAAAATGCTGCTTTCCTAACTGAAGAAATAGATACAGACAATCAAGCATTACCGCAAATCTTACAGCAAACATCTGGGTTAGTCCTGATTGATGAAATTGATGTGCATCTTCATCCCAAATGGCAACGTCAAGTCGTCAATGATCTCAAAACCACTTTTCCCGCGATCCAGTTTGTTTGCTCTACCCATTCACCATTTATTATCCAATCGATCGAGCAAGGTGAGCTGAGAATTCTCGATCTTGGACTTGAGGATACTCGGTTTTTGGAATATGCCAATCAACCTATTGAAGACATTACCGAATTTATTCAGTCAGTCGAAGTACCCCAACAAGGCTTAAAAGCCCATGAACTTGCCAAAGCCACAGAAGAATATTTTGATCTGCTTCAAAACCCAGAGACTGTAGAATCTGAGGAACTTTTAGAAGCAGAAATAGATTACCGCCTCGCTGCTGCACCTTTTTCCAACAATCCTGGATTAAGTGCTTTTCTCAAACTAGAGGCAATGGCAAAGAAACAGGAGAGGAGCAACCATGAGACCCGTTGAACGTGGCACAGCACCTCGAATTTACTCTAAATATGGCCATGCTATTGGAGATCTAGAGGAAAGATTAGGAAACTATTGCAGCTACTGTGAACGCAGACTACCTGCAAGCCTAGCAGTTGAACATGTTGTACCAAAAGATTTGCACCCAGAGTTAAAAACAGAATGGACTAATTTTTTGTTAGGTTGTGCTAACTGCAATTCGGTCAAAGGTGATAAACCCGTAGAAGTCGATCACTTTCTCTGGTGCGATCGCGACAATACTTTTCTGGCTTTTGCTTATTCTAAAGGTGGATTTGTTCAGTTGGCTGATAACCTGAATGAAGCACAGAAAAATAAAGCTCAAGCATTATTAGATTTAGTTGGATTGCAACGTCATAAGGCATCAGGCAGGAATAGACCAGCACCAAGGGATAAGCGTTGGCAAGATCGTGAATTAGCATGGGCTTCAGCAGAGAGTTGTAGAAATAATTTTGAAATCTTAGGGCAAACCAATGAAGTTAAAGAACTTGTTTTAGAAGTTGCCAAATACTGTGGATTTTTTTCGGTATGGATGAATGTATTCAAAGATTACCCAGATGTAAAAAGAGAATTAATCAAAATATTTACAGGTACAGCAACATCATGTTTTGACGCAGATGGAAAACCGATAAACCGTCCAAATTCAATCATCTAAAAAATATTCTAAAAATATTCTTATGGTAACTAAATCTACGTCTGAACAAGCCTTTGAAAATGCGATCGCCCTTCTCAAAGAACGCCGCTCCGCCCTAATCACCGCCGCCGTCACAGGACAAATCGCACTAGAGGAAATGACATCATGATTTCAGAATCAACAACCATTTCAACACCTTCCCTACAACAAATTTATCAACGCCTAAACACAACCCCAGAAAAACTTGCTAAATTTTGCGAAAAATGGCAAATCATCGAACTTGCTCTCTTTGGCTCAGTCTTAAGCGATAACTTTCGCCCCGATGGAGAAGACCCCAGCGACATAGACCTGCTCTATACCAGCGCTCCCGAAGCTAGGTACGGCTTCCAATTTTTTGATATGCAAGAAGAACTAGAAAAACTACTCAACCGCAAAGTTGATTTAGTCAGTAAACGAGGCATCGAAAACAGCCGCAACTACCTACGCCGCAAAAGCATACTTGAAACAACACAGGTGATTTATAAACTACCCAAAATCTTGCCAATATTGCAACCATTACTAACTGAACCTTGATGCTTTAGCGATCAGAACGCTGCTCAGCCCTAATCACCGTCGCAGTCACAGGACAAATCAACCTAGAAGAGATGAGCAAACACAAAATACCCTTGTAGTCAGCTTCGCAATTTGCTAAGATTTTATCTATGCACATCATCACGCGATCGCGCCTTATTGACTTTTGGGAAAAGCATCCAGACTCAAAAACGAGCTTACTCCTTTGGCATAAAATCGCTATTACTGCCAAATGGCAAAACTTTATAGAAGTGCGTGAAGTTTTTGCCTCAGCCGATCAAGTAAAAAATCTGACAGTCTTTAATATCGGAGGCAATAAATACCGCTTAATTGCATTCATTGATTATAAGTACCAAAAGATTTTTATTCGTAATCTTCTCACCCATGCCGAATATGACAAAAACGACTGGAAAAAAGATGACTGGTACTAATGAAACAACTAACTATCAACCAAAAATCTAAAAATTATGATTACAGCAGAACCTAATAATTACATCCAACTCTTACAAACATTTCCACCACGACCAATCAAATCAGAAAAAGACTTACTTGCAGTCCAAGAAGTAATCGATCGCATAGTCGATGCTGACGAAATAACACCAGAACAACAAGACTACATCAATATTCTGGGAATGCTGATTTATGAATATGAAGAAAAATATGTATCCATCCCCGATTTAAGCGGCGTTGAGTTACTCAAGGCACTAATCTATGAATTTGACCTTCAACAAAAAGACCTAGTTCCTATTTTCAAAACAGAATCCATTGTGTCAGCAATTCTCAATAAAAAGCGTAAGTTCACAGTAGAACATATCGAAAAACTAGCTAACTTTTTTAACCTCTCCCCTTCAGTATTTTTCAAGGGATAATCAAAGATTGCCATGAATAGAACCTCTGAACAAGCCTTTGAAAATGCGATCGCCGATGTTCTATTAACATCTGGGTATCAACCTCATCTATCAAAAGAATTTGATCGAGAAAATGCGGTTTTTCGAGATGTTGCGCTCAAATTTATCCAAACAACGCAAACAAAAGAATGGGATAAATTAGCCGCCTTGCATGGTGACAAAACAGGCGATCGCGTTATCACCGCCCTTTGTAAATGGATGGATACCAACGGCTCTCTCAGTACCCTACGGCATGGCTTCAAATGTTATGGCAAAACCCTCCGCATTGCTTTTTTTAAACCAGCCCACGGACTCAACCCAGAGCTAGAAGCCCGTTACGCCGCCAACATTTTAGGATTCACCCGACAACTTCATTTCAGCCCAAAAAACGAAAAATCGCTAGATGTCACCCTCAGTATCAACGGCATACCATTAATCACCCTAGAACTAAAAAACCCTCTCAGCAATCAAACCGTAGCCGATGCGATCGCCCAGTATCGTAGCGATCGCGATCCACGCGAAAAAATATTTGATTTTAAAAAGCGCACATTAGTTCATTTTGCTGTCGATACCGAAGAAGTCCACATGACCACGCGGCTTGCAGGAACTTCCACTTATTTTTTACCATTCAACCAAGGCAGAGACGGTGGTACAGGCAACCCAGCCGATCCAAACGGTCGCAACTATCGCACCGCCTACCTATGGGAAGAAGTCCTCCAACCCGATAGCTTGCTAGATTTACTTTCCCGTTTTCTCCACCTCCAAGAAGAAGAAAAACTCACCGATGAAGGCAAAAAGGTCAAAAAAGAAACGATGATCTTCCCCCGCTACCATCAACTAAAAGCCGTTCGCGATCTCGTTAAAGCCGCCGCTACCGAAGGCACAGGACATAACTATCTAATCGAACATTCCGCAGGTAGTGGCAAAAGCAACACCATTGGTTGGTTAGCCCATCGCCTCTCATCTCTTCATGATGCTCATGATAAGCGCGTCTTTGATAGCGTCATTGTCGTCACCGATCGCCTTGTCCTCGATCAACAATTACAAAACACCATCTATCAATTCGATCACCGCCAAGGCGTAGTCCAGAAAATCGAAGAAGATTCGCGCCAACTAGCCGAGGCACTAGAAAGCGCCGTTCCCATTATCATCACCACCCTTCAGAAATTCCCCTTTGTCGCTCAGCAACTAGGCAAACTATCTGAGGCGCGAGGTGATGCAACTAAAAGCCGATTACCCACGCGCAAATGTGCCGTCATTATCGATGAAGCGCACAGTTCCCAATCTGGGGAAACCGCTACCAAACTGAAAGAGGTACTTGGCGGCGAAGAGTTACACCAAAAAGCCCAAGAACTTGCCGCAGAGGAAGGGGAATCAGACTTAGAAGCCCTGTATCGCAGTATGGTCAAGCGTGGCAATCAGCCCAATATTAGCTTTTTTGCTTTTACGGCTACACCCAAACATAAAACCCTAAAAATCTTTGGGCGCGATGGCGCACCCTTTAGTAAATACACCATGCGTCAGGCGATCGAAGAGGGCTTTATTCTTGATGTCCTCAAGAACTACATCACCTACAAGACCTACTATCGACTACTAAAAGCCTGTGAAGACGATCCAAATGTTGAACGCAAAAAAGCCGCCAAAGCCCTAAGTCGTTACATGCGTCTTCATCCCCATAATATTTCTCAAAAAACGGAAATTATGGTGGAGCATTTTCAAAATTACAGCCGCCATAAAATTGGTGGTCGAGCTAAAGCTATGGTAGTTACAGGCTCACGTTTAGAAGCAGTTCGCTATAAACAAGCCTTCGACAAATTAATCCAAGAAAAAGGCTATGACATCAAAAGCTTAGTTGCCTTTTCTGGAGCCGTAGTTGATGATCAAATTCCCGAAAAGACTTATACCGAACCTGAAATGAATGGCGGTATTCGGGAGAAAGATTTACCCGAAGAATTTGCGACTAGAGATTATCAAGTGCTGCTCGTAGCTGATAAATATCAAACTGGCTTCGATCAACCTTTGCTGCATACAATGTATGTGGATAAAAAACTTGGAGGCATACAGGCAGTCCAAACCTTATCTCGACTCAATCGTACTCATCCTCTCAAAAAAGAAACTTTTATTCTCGATTTTGTCAACGATCCAGAAGAAATTCAAAAAGCTTTTAAAGTCTATTTTGATGGGGCAACTATGGGCGAAGAAGTCGATCCCGATCGCTTATATCAAATTCAAAATGAGCTAAACGAGGCGGCAATTTATTTAGATCCAGAGGTTGATCAATTTTGTGAAATATTTTTTGCACCAAAACAACGTCAAAGCCAAGCTGATCACAAAATCATGAATGCATCGATCGATAAAGCTGTTATTCGCTTTCAGGATTTGCTCAAAAATCAAGAGGACGAAGCCGAATTATGGCGCGGTAAAGTACAGGCTTTCTGCAACCTTTACGCATTTTTGAGTCAAGTAATTCCCTATCAAGACAGTGACTTAGAGAAGCTATACACCTATCTCAAACACTTAGCCCTGAAACTACCAAAACAAAAGTCAAGTTCAGGCTATCAGTTTGACGATGAAGTGCAACTCGCCTACTATCGCCTACAAAAGATTAGCGAAGGCTCCATCAGTCTCCATGAGGGCTATGCCGCAAAACTTGATGGACCAAAAGAAGTTGGCAGTGGCAAGGTTAGAGAAAGTGATGTTCCCCTCTCCCGTCTGATCGATCTGATTAATGAAAGATTTGGAGAAGAGCTAAATGAAGCCGATCAGTTATTTTTTGACCAGATTACTGAAGTTGCCGCCCAAGTTGAGGCGATTTCTCAAGCTGCCCAAGCTAATCCCATAGATAAATTTCAACTTGTTTTTAGCCAAGTACTAGAGTCACTCTTTATCGAGCGTATGGAATTAAATGAAGATCTTTTTGCTCGTTATATGAATGACCCTGAATTTAAAGAATTAGTATCTCAATGGTTAGGACAACAAGTCTATTCACGAATCCCAAAAACTATTTCTTATAAACCTAAAAAAAAAGATACTAGAAAAACATAACTAATATACTTATGGAAATAATCCGCGTAAAACCCAATTTTTACCTTGCAATCCTTACAAATATGAGACTTTGCGCCGCCGTTAGCCATGTCCCGATCGCACAATGGTTAGCCGCCATCCAAGAGGTAGCTTTGCAAAATCCCAAGCTCGACGATGCTTTGCGCGATCGTACATTATGCAACTTATCCGCCATCGTCACCCGACGCACACTCACCGTCGCCAAATGCAACAACTTCCGCTCCCTCCAAGGCAACCTCGGCACCTCCACCGACTCCGTACAGCCCTCCACAATCTCACACACCCGATCGCCAAACCGTAACTGCAAGACATCCCGCGTCAGCCCCTGATCCTCCATCGCATCATGCAATAACGCCGCGATCGCCTCATCCTCATCGCCCCCATCCTCCAACACCAACGCCGCCACCCCCAACAAATGCGCCACATAAGGCACCGGAGACCCCTTCCGCACCTGCGATCAATGCAATCGGTACATCATCACCAACGCCACCTCAAACCGATCGCCCAACATAGGCTTCACCATTTCATTTACCGTTGTCATACTATGATTTCTCCAATTCATTAAATAGATTTAAAATTTGTTGAACCAATGCCAAAACCATCGGACGAGTCGAAGCATCACAATTGCGATCCAGATGATGAATCGTTCCCGTTAGCATTCCAGAATTAAACTTCACCCGATCTTCCAAGCCATCATAATCACTAAAAATTTGCGCAATCACCGGAAGCCCCAACTCCCCACAAAACTCCACCCAAGGCCCACATAACTCAGCATCCCGCGACAAAATCACCGCATGAGTTCCACCCGCCATAATCGATCGATTCTCTGGCGAAATCCGCCCCCCCACATCCACGATCGTTAACGGCTCCTTAGTATCCGCCACCCAAGCCCGAGAAATCTCCACCCACTCCGGCGAAAACGTTTCCTTCCTCCGTTCCCGCGCCGCCAACGCCCGATCAACCCGTGCCGTCTCATGAAACCAACTCCCCTCACCATCAGGACAAGCATTGATATGATAGGGATAGGGCGAAATAGGCGATCGTTTCAGCGCCGTCAGTAATCCATTTTTCAAACAAGACTTACCAGAATGAGGCGGACCGCAAAGAACAAGCTTAATCATGGGCCTAGAAGAGATAAGAAGAACCGTAACCTTGTACTTAGCATCTCATACCCTGGAAGGCCACCATTCCATTTCATATTATAAATTAGAGATAGTCGATCGACCCCTATAGTGAAGGATTAGAGAACGTGGCAAAAAATCGATTAACAGAAGCGATCGCAAATCCTGGGCGACAGCCATTTGTATTTATTTTCGTAATCACTTTAGTGTTAGGAATCGCCGCAAACGGATTATCGTCCTTAGTATTAGATACCTTAGGAGAATCAGCAATTCTAAATTCAAAATCTGATGGCTCTGAAAGCCGCTCCTAAAGAGCACTTAACAAATTTTAATAATCCGGGTGATCGCTGAAACGGCGTCAAATCGTTCTGAATTTAGAATTGCTGTGCCCATGGTACAAACTCAGCCTGGATTGATATTGTTTATGAGTTTGAACAAGAATTCTGCTGCCAGAGTAGCGATCGAACATCATTGGGAAAAGGGCATGGGCGATCTTCAACATTGTTGGCTAATCTGTGCTTGAGATGAACCGCTACGAGTGGCAGAGGAATTGGTAATGGAATTGGTCGAGATGGGTATTCCAAGGCGGATATTTCATTATGGTATTGACTATGAATTTAGCGATGGTAGAGGAGGAATAATGAACCTCACCCCGACAAAAGATCAAGCAGAGGATCCCAATTTTTCCCGGCTGGTGGTGGATTGTTTGTATGAAGAGGGGGCCGATCGGTTTGGTTTGATGGAAGCCGATATTGTCGTGGATTATACGTCAGGTACAAAATCAATGTCGGCAGGAATGATTTTGGCCTGTGCCTCTCCATCGCGGCGATTGCAATATGTCCAAAGTGATTATCTCGACGGCAAACCGGTAAATGCGCGGGTAATGGAAGTAAAGTTGAGATATGAAGTGCGCAAGAAAGGATGAACACTGAGTACGGAACGATCGGGTAGTATTCCAGAGTAGCCGATCGGACATTTAATTGTTTTCAAATCCCCTCTTAGAAATGAGGATTTAATAGATGCTATCGGAAATTAGTCTAATGAGCTAAATTCAGAATACTAAGGTCCTAGATAAGGTTTGACATCATGAAAATGAGCTATAGGGATCTAGAAGGAAAACCAAAAACGCTGCAAAGCCTGACAGGTCTGAATCCG
>JAPLHZ010000224.1 GCA_026389365.1 Cyanobacteriota bacterium | reverse complement strand
GCCTTTTAACGGTGATTACGACGTTGAATGTTCAAGGACGGGATGTTCTTGAGTTTCTCACCCAAGTTTGCAAGGCATCTCGTTTTGGCTCGCCGATGCCCTCTTTACTCCCCAAAAGCTAGACCCCTTGAAGGCTTACCAGGAAACAGCTCACCTAACTCCGGTACATTTAAGATGATTTCTTCAATTCACAAATCTAGTATCAATTCACAAATCTAGTATCAATTCTCAACTGATTGGCCTAAATTCAAGCCGCGATAATTCAATGCCTGATCAGTGCGATGTTGTTAATTCACCTGTTTTAGCATCATTTAATCGAGGCGATCTCGTGCCTGAAATACTTGGAAATTGGGTCATTCAAACTGGGATCATTGCTACCATGACTTGGGATGAGGAAGTCTCCGTTTCGGTTTTAGGATTTGTGAGGTGGGGGAGACTTAATACGTTCAACCACCCGAAATATTGAGCCTTACCAATCTGAATGTCTAACGCCAGTTGTTTTGTCGCGGCTCAATGTTCCTCAATTATTACCTAACGTTCGTTTGCGTTGGGAAAAATTTGTATTCAGAGCTAATGAGTTTGGTTTTAAATTATTATCCGATCGCTTGAATCCATTCTTTAATCTCATATTCTGTCCAAATCCCGTTTTGCCAATAGGGATCATTCTCAATTAGCGATCGGACAGTCGCCTCATCGTCCGCTTCATAAATACCAAAGACTTTGGTCAAATCTTGAGTTGGACCTAGGGTAATTAAAATCCCTACTTCTTGTTGATGTTTAAGTCCAGCTAGATGCGCATCCCGATGGGGAGTACGACGCTCTAGAACGTTCTCACAGTAAGACCCAAATAGGATGTACTTTTTCATGGATAGTCAATCAGGTAATAAAGAATAAATATAAAAAAGCGCTGAATGATTCCAGCGCCTTTGAATAAGATTAAATTGTGAAACTAATCCAAGTAGCCCATCAACGAAGCAGAGTCTGGATCCACAATGTCGTTGCTAAAAATTGGACGGCTGCCCATCGCTTCTCCCGCATTCATCAATCCAGCCGGACTGATCATAATTGGACGGCCACCATCGGCAGTCCCCTCAACATAGCTCACTTCATTGGCAAACACAGGGCGATCGCCGGGTAGCATTTCAAATAATTTTAGGCTAGAGGCTTCGATTGGGCGACCGTTCAAGTAGGTACTAAAAACAACCACAGTGCTTGCCCCAATGGGCCGATCGCCAGCGGATGATATCATTCCAACAAAATTAAGTGCATTGGGTGTCACCGGACGAACGGGTAGGGCGGATCCTGTGACGGCGATCGCAGTTTCTTTTTCAGCGACGGCGGGTGAAGATTTGGCAGCATCTTGGGTCATAATTTTGTCTCCTTTGGTAGGTGGAATAGATTTGTTGCTGGAAACTTTGGATTTGCTGCGAGCAGTGGATGGACTCTCTGGCGGTTTATCCGCAGGTTCGCTAATTGCCTCGATCGGGTCAACTATCAGCTCGATAGCCGGAGTCTCGACAGCAAGTACGATCGTCGGTTCATCTATTACGACGGAGATCGGCGGCTCAATGCTTAATGTCCCTCTTGCTGGTTCATCTAGCGGCATATCTAGCGCCTCATCTGTTGGCTTAACGACAAGTTCAGCGTTTACGATCGCATCCACACTTGCATCCTCCTCCACCTCAGCCGTAGATTCAGTGAATTCGGCGGTTAAACTTTCATCTGGTAATGGAGCTTGATTAGCTGTTCGGGCAGCACCGGGCGCTAATTTATTGCGAGTCGAGGTCGTTCGATTTTTGCGATTTACAACCATGGAGCAAGTCCACCCACCTAAAGTGATTAATCTAAAACTCAAGCTGGATGCCTGCTTTCAGCCCTACACCCACCGTAAGATTGAATTTATTGAACCGCTATTATCAAGCCGAAAATCTCCCGCAAATGATAAAAACACTCGCAGGAGATTGTACGTTCTTAAAACACAGCAGCAAACTTTTTAGCACCCTTCGTCAGACGTTCGTAAGTCGCCCGCATTTTCACACCCGTCAGTACTTGGAATAAGCCTGTTCCATTATTGGAGCCAGGATACTCTTTATGCTGAAGCAATAGTTCGGTTATTTCGCCGGGATGACGAGCCGACGTTTGGCTAAGGTGCTTCTCGATGTAGATGACTTCTTCTAGGTTATCAAACTGGCCATCGACTTCTAGAATCGAAACCTCATGACCATAATATCCATCCGGTCCGTAGTGCATCCGAATTCCAGGATAGGAACAAGTCAGCTTACGGCCACAGGGAATCCAATCGATCGTAGATCCTTCATCAAACAGATAAACCGGATCGAACCCTTCAACCTCATCGCGCTGAATCATCTGAACGCGCAATACCTTACGGTCCTTGTCGTCTTTGATTAAGTTGGTGGACAACACGCGAATCACGACATCCGCATGAGCCTTCTGAGGATCAATGAAGGCATCAAAGTCTGGCTTACGGGAATTGATCGCCTGCATGACATCATCAAGCGTATGGCCACGTTCGGACATATCGCGCTGAATCTTCCAGGCCGCTTTCACATCGTTTTCGATGTCTAGATAGACGCTGAAATCGATTAACGATCGGACCCGTTCGTCGAACAAAGGATGCAATCCTTCAATCACCACAATATGATTCGGATCAACATTTTCTGGTGGATCGAGTTCACCGGTCTCGTGATTGTAGATCGGCTTCATGATGCTTTTGCCCGCTTTGATGTCGCGGATCTGTTCATACATCAGATCGAAATTATTGGCGCGGGGATCAAGAGCGGTAATTCCCGTCTCTTTGCGCTGTTTGCGATCCAGACTGTGATAGTCGTCAAGGCAAATCACCGTCACAAAAGTTTCGCCGAACAGATCGGAAATCCGGCGTAAAAATGTGGACTTACCGCTGCCGGAATCTCCCGCAACGCCAATGAGTACCACACGGTCTGGCTTAGTCATAGGTCCCCTCAAAGAACAAAAATCGTCAACTCAATTTTATCCAAGTAAGCCTCATTTGGTATCAAGGGATAACTTAATCCCGTAACAGGTCCATTAAACTACTCGTCAGTTGCTCTTAATAGACTACATCACAAGCTGACCTATTTAATAGGTCTTTGCATTAGTACACCATGCAACCTCAGCTCTTGAGTCCGTCTTGGGGAATGTTTGGCTAAGTGGATGTTGAGGCACAAGGCTCTTTATCGGGTCGCCATCGTACTAAACAGGCGTCTCCCCTGAACGTTTCATCTCTAAATTCCTAGTTTTGAATTTAGAGAAGGTAGCTTGATGTCCCAGGATAGGGGAGAATAAACAGTTAATAAATGATGACGGGATTCATAGGTTTTCGGAGAGATTTATCGAAATGTTCAATTCCAGCGCAAGTGGTTCTCAGTCTTCGGGCAATCGTGTTTATCGGTATGAGGTGGTGAGGTTACGCGGTCATCGAACCAGTAGTTCCGTTTTTTTTAATGTGGCTTACGATCGGATGGCCGAGTTCACCCGCCAAATTCTTCGCCAAGGTGGAAAAATTCTCAACGTGTCACCGCTTAATGGGGACGCACTGCTAATGACTTCTTCTGCCACGCCTGCTACATCTGTAGATACGGTAGAAGATACGGCACCTGCTACTCCCGCTGAGTCTACAGATGCTGCGCCTGCTGCTAAAAAGAAAGCTCATGCAGACGTTAAGGTCAATATCTATCGTCCGAATAGTCCGCTGACTGGGAAGTTGATTTCCAATGAAGCGTTAGTTTCAGACGGCGGGGTTGGCATTGTGCAGCACCTGAAATTTGATATTTCGGGCAGTGAGCTAGAGTACACCGAAGGTCAGAGCATTGGGATTATCCCACCCGGAAAGGATGCGAAAGGCAAGCCTAATAAGCTTCGTCTTTATTCGATCGCATCCACCCGGCATGGCGATGATGTAGATGATAAGACCGTATCTCTTTGTGTTCGTGAGTTGGAATACAAAAATGATGCGGGCGAGACCATCAAAGGGGTTTGCTCCTCGTACCTTTGTGCCTTGCAACCAGGCGATCCGGTCCAAATCACAGGACCATCGGGTAAGGAAATGCTCTTACCTGCTGAAGAAGATACCAATGTCATCATGTTCGCGACGGGAACTGGCATTGCACCGATGCGGGCTTATCTATGGCGCATGTTTAAGGATAATGAGCGGGCTGCTAATCCTGACTACAACAGCTATCAAGGTAAGGCTTGGTTAGTCTTTGGTGTTCCTCAGACGGCGAATATCCTGTATAAGGAAGAGCTAGAAGAGATGCAGACGCGGTATCCTGATAATTTCCGATTGACCTATGCCATCAGCCGGGAACAGCAAAACAGTGAAGGCGGACGGATGTACATCCAAAACCGGGTGGCAGAGAATTCTGTTGAGTTGTGGAACATGATTAAAAATCCTAAAACTCACACCTACATCTGTGGGTTGCGCGGGATGGAGCCGGGAATTGAGGAGGCGCTAGGTGCTGAGGCAACCAAGGAAGGCATCGTTTGGAAAGAATATGTCCGATCGATGAAAAAAGAAGGACGCTGGCACGTTGAAACGTACTAGTTATTATTTCTAGAATTAAATCTAAAGGGAAGGCAGCTTGCTTTCCCTTTTTTTTGGCGGTATTAATCCACTCGCTGTACCCCCAATCGCTCGTGCAGGTCGCCTAGTTTTATAGATTTTATAAAAAACTCCCTCGATCGCATAGTGCAACCAAGGGAGTTTTAGAATTCTTTAAAAGTCCACCGCAGTGCCGTCTTACCTCAGTTTGAGACCTGGTCAAAACCAGGTGGGTACCGTATGCAGCATGTTTAAAGTTTCTGAGTACAAGCTCAGTTTACCGCGACACACTACGTAGATTCCCTTATTCAATAAGACATAGATCAAAAAACATTATTGGCAGTCACCAACACCTCCGTGGACTCATTTGTATTTTACAACGTCCGATCGACGAATGGGAAGCACTTAGGTGATTTGCTCATGGGATAGTGAGATGCAATGCCGATCGACTTTAATCCAATCCATACCAAATACGTTCAATCGTGTCCGCCATCGCTCGTGCTTTTGCCTCATCGGCCTGATCAAAACAGACTGTAACATGTCCTAATTTTCGGCCCGATCGTGCTTCTGATTTTCCATACCAATGGACCGTCGCACCGGGAATTTTTGCCAACCGCGATCGGACTTCACCATAATCTGATGTTGCAGATTCAAACCCCAACAAATTCACCATGACCGCCCCGCCACAATTCAATGCCGAACTTCCCAAGGGCATTCCTGACACGGCCCGAAGTTGTTGTTCAAATTGCGAGGTGATGGATGCATCTAAGGTGTAATGGCCGGAATTATGAGTGCGGGGTGCAATCTCATTGACCAGTACTTGGCCGTCTAAGGTTTCAAAAAATTCAATCCCAAAAATCCCCACTACTTGCAAACTTTCGACAATGGTTCGTGCGATCGCCCCGATCGTTTGTTCTAATCCAACAGGCAGTTCGATCGGCACGATTACCCGATGACATACCGCATTTACTTGTTGAGTTTCTACAACTGGATAGAGCGAAACTTCACCGTCTAACGATCGGGCTACCATGACCGCTAGTTCGCGTTTAAAGGGGATAAATGCCTCTAAAAGCAAATCGATCGCAGGCACTTTGGACAATACTTGATCTAACTCTAATTGCGATTTCACAATGAATGTGCCATAGCCATCGTAACCATTTCGGCAGGTTTTTAAAACGCAAGGAAAGGAGATTTCAGTTGCCTCCGAAAGGCGACAAAAGTCTGGGGTTGGCAAATTCCGATCGCGTAAAAAACACCGCTGATCATACTTACTAATTAAGGGCGAAAGCGATGACAATGACGGTCGAAAACAAGCGCCCTGTTCGGCCAACTTAGACAACGTATCCAAATCTAAAAATTCATTTTCAAACGTAATTACATCGCTCTTCGCCGCCAATTTTTGGGTCCCCTTCGGATCCGTTACCGGGGCAAAAATAGTCTCATCCGCGATCGCCACTGCCGGATCCGCTGAATTTGGGGTCTGTACTCGTAACTCCAATCCAAGTTTTTTAGCCGCTGCCGTCATCATCCAAGCCAACTGTCCACCGCCCACAACCCCAACTCTCGTCATCTTTCTCGCCATATTTCCCGTCACCAAAGCACTCATCAACTCACCCTGCTCAATTCGCACATTCACCATTCCGTCCCCATGAACCCACGAATTGTATCGGATTTGAGACCTTGAGCGCACGGCGATCGTGCAGCCGATCGCCCGTCCTGCCTAGGAAATTGAAGAAAGCGCTAAATAAGTCATCTTAGGGGGTTGATTAAACGCTAGATATGGTGTTAGATCAGTTTCATAGATGAATGGGTTAAAGCCAAATTCTCTTTGCTCATGCTGTGGTTATTCACAAATTCTGATGACTCGTTCCAGGCTTCGTGAATAACCCTTTTTTTGTATTTTTTTTAGTTTTTTTGATCGGTGGGTCCGTAAATTTAAAGGCCCATACGATTCAAAATTTGCCTTAATACAACTGCCGTCCACTCCACATCTGCTGTTGTAGTTCCACGTCCAAAGGTGAGCCGAATGCCTGTCTTGGCAATCCGATCATCATGACCGATCGCCCGCAAAATCAAACTTGGCTCTAGTTTCCCGCTACTACAAGCGGCCCCCGCACTAATGCCGATGCCCGCGAGATTCATTTGCCGCACTAAGGTTTTGCCGTTTTGCTGGAACCCATCGGCATCAGGAAGACAAAAACTGGCGTGGTGGGGCAGTCGATCGGTGGGGCTGCCCGTAGGTTTCAGCGCCGTGCCGAGAAGTTGTTCAAATAATCGATCGCGCAATTCCGTCAGCCGTACAGTTTCCGCCGCCATTTCCGCTGCGATTAATTCCGCCGCCAGCCCAAACCCTGCGATCGTGGGCACTGCTTGGGTTCCCGATCGCTCCCCCGATTCCTGACCGCCGCCCAGCAAAATTGGCAATACCGTCACGCCCGATCGGATATAAAGCGCCCCGCAGCCTTGAGGCCCATAGAGTTTATGGCTGGAGAGGGATAATAAATCGATCGGCAATGCGCTGACATCAATGGGCAAACGTCCTGCGACTTGGACGGCATCAGTGTGAAAAAGAATATTATACGATCGGGCAATTTCAGCAAGCCGGGCGATCGGCTGGATCGTCCCAATTTCACTTTGGCCCCAGATAATCGAAATTAGCACTGTATTTGGCTGAATCGATCGGACTAAATCTACCGCACTCACTAATCCCCAAGCATCAACCGGTAGACGAGTCACCTGCCAGCCGCGTGCTTCCAGGTATCGGGCTGGTTCGGAAATGGCGGAATGTTCGACGTTGGAAATAATTAAATGTTGGGGAGTCGAAAACTGCTGGGTAATCCCAAAAATAGCCAAATTATTCGCTTCTGTGCCGCCTGACGTGAAGACTATGGTCTCAGCGGGTGCGTGAATCAAGTTGCCGACGCGAGTGCGGGCCTGTTCGAGTAAGGTGGCCGATCGGTTTCCCCAGACATGGAGGCTGGAGGGATTGCCCCATTCCTGAGCCATCACCGTCTGCATGAGATTGACGACCTCACTACGCGTCGGGGTGGTGGCGCTGTAGTCCAGATAAATTTGCATAGTCGGTATTTGCATAGTCTTTATTGTCGCGCCTCAAGAGCATCGGAGCAATCGCTGGGGCAATCTAAGAGGAGAATTTTTAGAGAACTAACCAGATGAACGGGAAGAATTGGACCGGACTGGCGACGCAACTTGTCGTGTTATTCACAGTGCCGTTAATAATAGTCGGGTGCCAGCGCACCTCACTAACAGATAGTGCGTCTGCCAAGCTCACGCTATTGCCCTCGCTTCCCCAAGACCAACATATCCAGGCATACTTCAATCATAGCGAAGCCGCCGAGTACTTAGAATCCGATCGTAAATCCCCTAAAGGAGAACCTATTCAACGTGCTGGCGACAATCTTGAACAGGTGATGATCGATGCGATCGCTCAGGCTAAACGCGAAATTAAAATCGCTGTCCAAGAATTTCGATTGCCTCGCATTGCCCAAGCCCTTGCAATCGCGGCTAAAAACGGGGTCAAAATTGAAGTCGTTTTAGAAAATAAATATTCAACGCCCTACAGCGCTACCTCTTCGTCACAAGCCGAGACCCTTAAGGGCCGCGAACGTCAGCGTTACGACGACAATAAAGCGTTCATCGATATCAATCAGGACGGAGTTTTAAGCGCCGAGGAAATTCAAACTCGAGATGCATTGGTTGTTTTGGATAATGCCAAAATTTCTCGTCGAGACGATGCCTCAGATGGATCCAAAGGCAGTGGATTGATGCATCACAAATTTATGGTAATCGACGGCAAAACGACGATCGTCACCTCCTCCAACTGGACGACATCTGACATTCACGGGGACATCACTAATCATAGTAGCCTGGGCAACGCCAACAGTTTGGTCAAAATCGAAAGTTCTGATGTCGCAAACGCCTTTGCCCAAGAATTCGATCTCATGTATCAGAGCCGCAAGTTCAAAACTCGCAAACCCGATCGCCCGGTCCAAACCTTCAGGGTCGGAGACTCTAAATTAAAACTTCATTTCTCTCCGATCGCCGTCAAAAAACCTTGGACCGATAGCAGCAATAGTCTGATTGCCGATACCGCCGACCAAGCCAAAAGCTCCCTGGATTTAGCGCTGTTTGTCTTTTCCGATCGCCAACTCTCCGATCGTCTGTCCGCATTACCGCCCCGAAATGTCACCGTACGCGGCCTATTTGATTCTAGTTTTTTCACGCGGCCTTACAGCAATAGTTTGGATATGTTAGGAATTCCGATTGATTCACCTTGCCGCCAAAGCAGTGGCCGAAGCTCTCGGCAACCCGACGGTCTGTCCGATCGTAAGTCGTCTCGCAGGCCATCTCGCCAGCCCAAAGCACTGACTAGTTCCAAACCTTGGCCCACAACCGCCGCCACTGTTGGTGTTCCAAAGTTAAAACCAGGTGATCTTTTACATCACAAGTTCGCCATCATCGATCGCACCACCGTCATCATCGGTTCCCACAACTGGACAACCGCTGGAAACACGAAAAACGACGAAACCCTGATGGTGATTGAAAATAAAACGATTGCTGCCCATTACCAGAGAGAATTCGATCGGTTGTCTAAGGATGCTGTTCTGGGGCTTCCTAATAACGCCTGCGGTGTAAAAGAGGCCACACCAATCGATTCAGACGACCCATAACCAAAAAGCCGATCGGACTCTGGTTTAAAGAGACGATCGGCTTTCTGGGATTCTTTTTGGAATTGACGTAACTCAACGACTAAGCAAACCCTTAGTCCTTATTCATGAAATTTTGGACCTGTTGCAGCGCAGCGCGGAAAATATTGAATCCAGCCCAACTTGCGGCTACAGCCAAAGGCGCTAAAACTGCCACGATGCGAAAATCAAAATCCATAGTCCCGTCTCTCTAGCAATTATTGTTATGTTCCATTCTCACCTAAATGGGGATCGTTTTCATCGTATAGTCCGCCGTTTTTTTAAAGCTTGCACGCACCACCATCCCGAAGCCCAAAGTCCCAAGCCCTAATAATACCTGCGACACATCTCTATCCAAGCTTCCTAGCCCTACATTCACCATGGTTCCACCCCCAACTCATGCCATTATCGAGTTTTTGGGAGAGATCATTCGGGGCCAAGTTACCGTTACAAACTGTAATCTCATCGCCACTAAAGCCCTTAAAAAAGTGAAGGGACGATAAATCTATTTCTAGACTCGTCCCTTCACTCTTCAAATTTTGAACGTCCCATCGGGAAAAATTCGAGAAAACGTTAATCAAATTAAATTTTAAATACATTCAAGTCCGCAGACCGACAGTATTCAACTGATTCAACTAGGGAGTCACCAGACCCAACCAAGTAAGTGCCCCTTGTCCGGTGGATGCTTCGATCGCCAACGCAATGATGAATCCCATCATTGCTGCACGACCATTAAGCTGCTCAGCATAGGTGCTAAATCCGAATTTTGGTTCATCTAACTTGGGGACACTTGTGGGAGTCGTCGAAGTTTTGGAGTCTGCCATTGTAGGAAGCCTATGTTGTTATAAATCTTTACGGGCCTCTTTAATATACCTTAACTTCAAGGCAATTGAACATAGGGTGAGGGAGGGTTTCCCGATCGTCGATCGCATTGGAAGGAGATGGGGTTGCGGGGTCCAGATGATGCGATCAAACATGTGATCAAACAGTTGTCATGAAACACTATTACTCAGAAGGCGATCGTAGACTATGAAATTAGTGTCATGAATTGTTCGCGCTCGACCAAAGCGTAAAAATTGAGTGGCTCTTAGAGACGGCACAAAGTGGAATTGATCAAGCAGAGCAGGTTTGGGCAAAGTGGATTAAAGGACGTGTGGATTGGCTCAATCAACTGGCTTATTGGGAGGAACTGAACCAGCGACTGCAAGATTTAAACCCGAATATTCCCTACGTGCAGACAGTGCGACGCGAAATGGAGGATGCCAGTCGAGAAGCTTCGGGATTGGAAAGACCAGATAAATTGCGCGATCACCAGTATCAGTTGGCGTGCCATAGCTAACGATCCCTAATCCCTAAACAGTCAGCAATTCCAAATTCAAACGGTAACATAGGATACAAATATGACTCGGTTTTATGTAAGTAAGAGATATTAAGCTAATTTCTGAGGTTTTTGGCATTCCCTCCTCGAATCTTAGTCTCTTAGAGAGTCAGTAACCTGAAAACAAACTTGATAAGTCATTCAATAGAGCATTACGTTGATTCCGTATATTGGAATAAAACCCCCTTCCAGCAAGTATTTCAGGCTTTTGTGTCTTTGGCTACATTCTGAATTTGGAATTACTGCTAAACATTATCTCTGTTCTATGCAACTTCATTTAAAATTGGTATCACAGCTTTATTTCCAGTTGGGATTGCGTAACTGAGTACTACACTTAAAAGACAAAACAAACAAATAATAAATAGCGCGTTGTGTAATCCAACTGCCCCAGCAGCGAAGCCAATGAGAGGGGGACCGGACAAAAAACCGAAATAACCAGTCATTGCAACAAAGGAAATATTTTTCTCGCTGTTACCCTCCAACACGCTTCCTGCTATCCGAAAAATAATGGGTCCAAGAGATGACAAACCCAATCCCATACAAGCCAAACCTAAAATTGCAACCTGATAATCCGCTGTAACCAAAGTCATGCTGATCCCAATAGCGGCTAAGGAGGAACCTACCAGAGTCACATTACGGTTGCCAAATTTCTCGACGCTCCAATCACCTAGAAGTCGTCCAGACACGTGAGCTGAGTAAAACATCACAAATCCAAAATTATCCAGTCCTGCTGATACACCTAGATATTCACGAAAGTAAATTGCACTCCAGTCTGCGATCGCGCCTTCACTAAACATAACACACAGAAACAGTATCCCTAATCCTAGTAAAACTTGCGATGGCAACACGAATGAATTTGTTTGTTCTGTTTGCTCATCTTCATCAGAATCGACTTTTGCTTTTCCCTCAATGAGCCAGCCCATAATAACAAGACTGACAATACCTGATACTAATCCAACGATAGTGAAATGCAAAGATGGATCAATAGCCAGGGATTCCACTACACTACCGATTGCCCCACCCAGCATTGAACCTAAACTAAACAAAGCATGACACCTTGACATGATCAAATTGTTGTGCCTTAATTCAACAACATTAGCGTTTGCATTCATTCCAACATCTACGATGCCAAATCCAGCTCCAAAGAAAAAAGTTGCAATGACTAAGAGTGGATAGCTTGGAGCCCATCCCGGTATTAATATTGAGCCGCAATAAAGTAATGTTGCAATTCCCGTCGCTTTTCCGACACCATAAACACTGATTATTCGGCTCATAATTTGCATCGAACACACACCCCCAAGTGGGATCATCAGTAGGGCAATACTCAATTGGGATTTGCTTAGTTCTAAAGCTTCTTTAATATCTGGAATTCTGGAAACCCAATTCCCAAATACAAAACCTAAAATAAAAAACACTACACAAACAGCACTCAGGGCTTTGAACTCTTCCTTTAACTGCATCATTTAATTCCTATCTTGAGTAACTAATTAAGGGCAACTTGGCTATTTTATCCTATATTAATTGATTTGGGCGAAGCAATATGCCTTCAAGCGTCTGCGATCGGCGGAAATAAACATACCATTCAAAATGACACAAAAGCTCCGAATACTATTCTTTTGAATGATTGACTTTTGAATAAGTGACTTCCGCAAATCGTTACTAGTAGTCTGTCAACAAGATTGAGCGCAAGCCTTTTCAACTGCTTCAATGACTGTTTCAACTGCGTCTTCGCTGAGAGTGGGGTAGAGAGGAAGTGTGATGGTGGAGTCTCCTATCTGCTCTGCATGAGGAAAAGTTCCGCGTTGGAAGCCGAAGGTTTTCTGATAAAAGGAGAGCAAGTGAATAGCTCGGTAATTAACGGTCACCCCCACTCCTTCTGCTTGAATGTTATTGAGTATGAGATCTCTTCGATTCGGGTTGACCAGAATGGTGAAGAGATGCCGAGCCGATCGGGTGCCATCGGGTACTATAGTAAATGAAACGTCCTTGATATCTGAAAAAGCTTTCTCGTAACGCCGACAGATAACTTCACGGCGTTCACGGCGTTCTTCTAGGTAGTCCAATTGGGAAAGCAACAGCGCTGCTTGGATATTCGTGAGATTGGATTTGTATCCCAAAAATTCCATGTCCCAATGTTGGTAAGTACCGCCATATCTGTCGGCTGCCCCCTTAGACATTCCATGTAAGCGTGCCTTTCGCAGCCAAGTAGCCAGTTCTTCATCGTTGGTGGTAATGGCACCGCCTTCGCCGCAAGTAAGGTTCTTGGTGGCGTAGAAGCTGAAGCATGCAGCGTCTCCCATCTGTCCTGGTCCTACCCCATCCCTCTGTCCCTCCACACAGTGGGCGCAATCTTCTACTATCTTAAGTTGATATTGGTCAGCTAAAGCTCGTAAGGCTCTCATATCTACAAGCGCCCCGTACAGATGAACAGGTAGAATGGCTCTTGTTCGTTCGTTGATTTTGGAGGCAACCTGAGCAACATCCATTAATCCTGTTTCTAGCTCGGTGTCTACAAATATTGGCTTTGCACCTACATATTGGATAGCGTTAGCCGTAGCAATGAAAGTCATGGGAGTGGTAATCACCTCGTCACCGGGGCCAATACCCAATCCCCGCAATGCTAATTCTAATGCGTGTGTACCGGACATCACACCAATGGCGTGGGACACACCTAGATATTGAGCGAACTTTCGTTCAAATTCCGCGGTCAAATTGCCAGTACTAAGCATGACTAAATCCAACACATCTGCGATCGCTCTCTTCTCAATTTCACCAAGAGAATGTCTGTAAAAATCTACTTTCATTAGTTTCCTCAGATAGAAGTTTTGCTGTTATACGAAATGTACACAATAGGTATATCAGAATATATCCAAAAAAGACTAGAATTTAGGCACAGACTACGTATTTTCGTCATTGCTACGCAAGGAAGCAATCTCAAATTCTTGATTTCTGTTAATGTACGTAAGTCCTAAACATATAGAGACGTTCTACATGCTTCGTCTCTATATGTTTAGGACAACGCATAATTAAAATAATCTTAGAACCTTTGCACCTTAGTGTCTTAGCGTAAGTTTTATTGTGGGTGTGTAAGCGGACATAATATTAGATATCTCCAGAATTTAACATGGTCATACTACCGAGATGATGAAATCAAAGGTTGCGCCTGCAAAAGTTGCGCCTCCAGAAGTTGCTTGTATACATCTACCGTTCGGGTTTGGAATGTGTACTTTAATTTCCCCTGTTCCAGTGCCTGTTTGACTTCGATGATGCCTTCCTTGGGAGAAATCTGAGCTTTAAACCCCAGCACTCGTTGTATCTTGTCACAGTTGACTTTAAAGCTTCGGTTATCCGGTTCGCTGAAAAAATTCTTGACTTCGATGGAGGGGAAGACTTCCTGAATCAGGTGCGTCAAGTCCCTAATCTGGTAATTTTCATCACTGCCTCCTAGGTTGAATACCTCACACTGCATGGCTTCTTTTGGGGCATCACAAGCCAAGATGAAAGCTCGAGCCACGTCGCGAACGTGAAGCAAGGGACGCCATTGCTCACCTTCCCCAAACACATTAATTGTGTTATTGGTGTACGCAGAAAAAGTCATAATGTTGACAACCAAGTCAAAACGCATGCGGTAGGAAACCCCATAAACTGTAGCGTTACGCATAAAGGTGACGCAAAAATCATCATCTGCTAATTCGCGAAGCTTCTGTTCGGTTATCACCTTACTCTCTGCGTAAAGTGTAAGCGGGTTGGGGGCACTCTCTTCGGTGCGAATTTCGTCAGAGAAGCCATATACGATACAGGAAGAGGCAAAAATAAATCGAGACACGCCAGCAGCTTTAGCTTGCCGAGCTAAATTGAGACTCCCGTTGATATTCATGTCCTTGGTGAGTTCGCTCGATAGTTCGGAAGCGGGGTCATTGCAGATGCCGGACAAGTCCATCACAATGTCCACACCGACAAAGGCATCCTGTTCAACAAACCGAGTATCTTCGTCAATTGTTTCAAGATTAGTATTCTTGAGCAGTGGCGCAATTGAGGCATATCCGAAGAAGAATCTATCTAGTATACGAACTTGATAACCAGCTTCAAGGAGCATTTCGGCAAGTACTGATCCAATATACCCACCCCCACCAGCCAACAAAATTTTTTTCATCGAAATCCTCGCGTAGAAATCCCGTCCTTAGGACGGCTTTACATTAATTTATCTTGAACATCATTACCGCCATGGGGCTACTTAGTTGGGTGTCAAGAGTGTATTGCAGTTCCACTCTTGACAATTACCATCTCAAACATGAAGCCCTGATTGAAGCCATCTACTTAGCTCGATGGTTTGTTTTTGTTGCACCGATTGGGAAATTACTTCCGCCACAGCAACATCCATGAAACATGTTTGGGGAGTGTTGTGACAATGATTGTCACCATCAATAGCATCCAGCACAGTTTTTACTTGTAATTCAAAAGCGTTTGGAGCGCCTTCAAAATGTTCTTGATGAATCGATTCACCTTGCTCTAGTACCAGACGACCTTGACCTTCATCAGATGGAAAAATTTTTAGCTCACCATTAACCCCAGTTATGGCAAGAGACCAAGAATCTTCTTCCCGTGCCGAACCAGGGCGCACGTACCCTGCTGTCATTGAACAGAGAACATCCTCTGGAAATAGCAAGTTAGCTATGCATGTTTCTTCAACTACAGACTGGGATGTTAAGCATTTTTTTCTATTCGCAAAAGCAGATATATAGAGGGGATCGCCCAATAGCCACCGCAATGGATTAATAAAGGCATAGGTCATGTGAGTCAAAGGCATCCCAGCACTGGTTGCTTGATCATAGTACCAACTTTCTGGGTTAGCTGGGAATAGAGCAACTGTACGGATTGCGACTAATTTCCCAATGCGATCGCTTTGGATGATTTGTCGTGCTTGTTTCCAAACTGCCTTATAGCGAGCCTCATAACCGGCTTCCACAATCAGCTTTTTTTGGGTAGCAACTTGCCTAATCCAGTCAATTTCTTCCAAAGAACAAGCTGGACAACCTCCAATAAGAGTGTGGTAGCCAGAAGTAATTGCCCAATGAACAATGTGCGTTTGAATCTGGTGGGGTGTTTCGACCAGAACTATATCAGGGTCTAGGTCTGATAAAAGTTGGTAGTCATCAAAGGCAACTTCACAGTTGAAACGTTTGGCAAAAGCATAAGCATTATCCAGATGGCGAGATGCGACACCACATAGCCTAACCTGCTGAGTCTCTAAAAAAGCTTTGGTTCTTACAGTTGCCATACGCCCAGCACCAACTACCACTAATCTTTTCATCTGATGTCTGCTTGGATTAACGTTGTGCTGATGTAATTTCGACCTCTTCATCAAGCCAAGTCTGCATGTGCTGCTCAAATTCTTGTGGCGCATACTGACCTTGTTCGGTGTCAAAGATCCAGCCATTCTGCTTCAAAACGCCATTTTTCGTGGCGAAAATCTTAGCAGCTTCATCTGGATTACCAGCATAGTTCTGCACGAAGAGTTTTTTGCACTCATGCAGATCGGTTTCTTTGCGCCAATGATGAATGGTTGGATGCTGAACAACAGTATTTTTTCCCCTCCAAAGACCACGCGCAACTTCTGCATCACTGCTGCGGTCAAGATATTCTAAATCAACTTTGTTAAGCGGAACATCCATAGCTGCAACAGCAGCATGAAATGCTAATTCATCGGCAACATCCCCCGGCCAGTAGATGTAAGCATCTGTAGATAAATTTTCCATTTCCCAGGCATCGCTGGTTTTGATCCAGGCATCTAGCCAATCCAGACAGTAGGTATCTGCCATAACTGTCCCGGTGTTATATTTAATCCAAAAGGGTTGAGATGGCTTACGGACAGAAACCAGCGGGGCTTTCCAAGACTCCGGAATTGGACGAACTATCCTACATTCCACATCCAAGAATAGAACATTGCCAAAATCGAGAACCCCTTTCTTGATGATACGTGGATGATTACACCAAGCTTTTACAAAGCTGGTATATTCCTGCTCAATCTCGTAAAGATGAAAGGGATAGCCTAACGCTTCGCAATCACTCCTGAGTCCTTGGGATAGATACTTGTATGAAGCATTGCACCAACTAATTACAGTAAATTTATTCATTTTAGATTCGACAATTCCCTGTCTCTTCACTCACGCCGGACAAAGTATTGCAGTTCATTAAGCCATCTGTCAAGCTGTCAAGCTGCTATGAATTTCCAGCAATTTCAAATTCAAAAAGTAGCAAATAATACAGTTATAAATAACCAGATAAAGGTATAGCTTAAATGATAATCCCAGCCAGTCAATGCCACCAACGATCTTAGTTTTTAGTGTTTTCTTAGATTTCCTACAAGAAGGAATAGAGAAAATAAAAGACCAAAGAAGCAAAAGCAATGCGACAGAATTGAAAATTAGCGATGCGATACTGTCGTGGCTTGTTGTTGAGCGCGATCATGCTAAACACAACCGCAGATCTTCCGCGAATAATTCATGACACTAACATGAACAACTAATCCACCATTATCTAGGTCAGCACAATGCGAATTGGGGTTCCAACGGAAACGAAGGATCAAGAATTTCGGGTAGGTTTGAGTCCAAGTAGTGTTCGGGCGTTGACCGATCGTGAGCATCAGGTGATAGTTCAGAGTGGGGCGGGCTTGGGTTCGGGCTTTGCGGATGATGAGTATCAAGCAGCAGGCGCAACCATCGGAACTGATTCCTCGGCTTGGGGGCAGGAGTTGATTGTTAAGGTAAAGGAGCCATTACCTTTGGAATATGGCTTTTTACGATCGGACCAAATTTTATTTACCTATCTTCACTTGGCCGCGAACTTAGAGCTAACCCAAGTGCTGTGGCGATCGAAAATCTGTGCCATTGCTTACGAAACGGTGGAGAGGGCCGATCGTCGGTTGCCGTTGTTGATGCCTATGAGCGTGATTGCGGGGCGACTTGCGGTGCAGATTGGGGCCAGGTTTTTAGAGCGGCAGCAGGGCGGGCGTGGGGTGTTGTTGGGCGGGGTGCCGGGAGTTGCGTCGGGGCATGTGGTGATTTTGGGCGGCGGAGTTGTGGGCACGGAAGCGGCAAAAATGGCGATCGGGTTGGGGGCACGGGTGACGATTGCGGATGTGAATGTCGAGCGGTTGACGGAATTGGAGGCGTTGTTTGGGTCGAGAGTGAGTTTGCTCTACAGTACGACAGCCCAGATTGAAGCCGTGGTTCCTCAGGCAGATTTGCTGATTGGAGCGGTGTTGGTACCGGGAAAAAAGGCTCCGATTTTAGTTAAGAAGCCTGTTGTGGGGGCAATGCGATCGGGGAGTGTGGTGATTGATGTGGCGGTAGATCAAGGTGGATGTATTGAGACCATTCATACCACATCTCATACTGCGCCGACTTATATTGAGTCCGGTGTAGTCCATTATGGTGTGCCGAATATGCCCGGTGCGGTGCCTTGGACAGCGACTCAAGCGTTGAATAACAGCACATTGCCGTATGTGTTGAAGATGGCGGATGGTGGATTGGGGGCGATCGAAACTGATGCTGAATTATGGATGGGGGTAAATGTGCGAGATGGAATGTTGATTCATCCGGCTGTGCGATCGATGTTCCCGCAGCTGGATTCATAGTCGTTGAGTTAAGAGGCCTAACCTATTTCAAGATTTGGTAGAACTGGAACAGTACAAAATTCGGTACTGTTCTTTTCCTTTAATGTCGAATAAGAAAAGAGACGTTAATTTAACGTCAGTTTTGGATAACAACAGTCCGGACAGTTTTTAACGTAGGTAGTGGCGAAGAAAGCTATCCAAAGCTTAAAGTACAGTCATACAAAAAACAGAGACTGTGCAATGGATAGCCTACAGAATATTCTAACGGACGCACTGACCACAGTGG
>JAPLHZ010000057.1 GCA_026389365.1 Cyanobacteriota bacterium | reverse complement strand
TTTTTCTTTAGCCCATCCATTTCGATTGCTTGCATTACCTTTTGCCGTAAATCGGAACTATATGGTTTTGGCATTGTGATTGCTCAGACAATTCGCTTTCTTTCTATCTTATGTCCTAACCTAGCTGGCTATAGCTATATCCAATGCTGCCGTCGGTTCATCTCAAGGTCAGCAATGTAGTTTTCCCTGAACCCGATGGCTCGGTCATCAGAATGATTTTGCCCCCATCGATAGTCAGATTGATGTCGTAGAGAACTTCAGGGCTATTTCATTCTAAATAGGGTCTTTAATAGTCCAAGTCCCGCTCCCGCCTGCCGTTGAGCTTGAGCCATATTAGTGAACCCGTGACTACGATAGAGATTGAGCGCAAGGTTACGGGCTAGGGTAAATATGAGAGGAATTGTTCCAACTCGTATCCGCGAGGCATCTTCTCCTTGAGTCACATCGTGCATCCCCGCCAAAACTTGCGTAATCTGATCAACCGCATCTCCCGCCGTCAATCGATATACCTGAGTCCCCGCCGCCGCACCTGCTGCTAACTGTTCCGAATCTGTGCCCCCCGCATCAATGAAGAGAACTGATTTGCTGGGTTGGCTCGTTGCTAAAGCCAAGGGATTTTTGTCCAATCCGATCGCCCCCACAGGAGCGCTTGTAGAAAGAGAAAGAGCAGCAGTACCATCGGCCACCGCTCCACCCTGACGGCTCAGCTGAATCATTAGACTTAGGCGTTGAAGGTTAATGCTCGACCTCGAACATCCTGATTAAATTGGCCACGATCGTAGACCACTTGCCCATCCACGATCGTCACCGCAGGCCAGCCCGTCAAATTCCATCCCTCAAACGGACTCCAACCACATTTCGTCTGAAGCTCCTCGCGCAAAACCGGATGATAAGTATCTAAATCCACCAGCACCAAATCCGCATCATAACCAGGCGCGATCGTCCCCTTCCCCACAATCCCATACGCCTTTGCCACTGCCGTAGACATCCAGTTAGAAACTTGAGCCACAGTACATCGCCCGTTCACCGCCTGAGTCAGCATCAACGGTAAAGACGTTTCTACCCCCGGCATCCCAGACGGCACCTTAGCTGGCTCCAAGAAAACAGTCGTAGATGAAGCCTCTTCGTCCGCTTGATCTGTGGGATTTGCCCGACCCTTCTCAGCCAGCGTATGAGGGGCATGATCCGTCGCAATAAAATCAATCACGCCATCCCGAAGTGCCTGCCACAGGACTTCATTGTCGTGGGCACTCCGAATGGGCGGGTTCATTTGGAGTAGCGACCCAAGTTTTTCGTAGAAGCTTGTATTAAGCAGCAGATGCTGAGGCGTAACTTCCGCCGTGACCCATGCGGGCTTATCTTGACGCAGCAAATCAGCCTCTTCTGCGGTGGAGAGGTGTAGAATATGGAGCCGTCGCTGATATTTTTTAGACAGTTTGAGCGCCAGTTGTGTGGCATTGAGCGCCGCCTGATTATCTTGAATGACTGAATGAATAGCCGGATCGGTGATGCCTGCAAACTCTATGCGTCGTTCAGCAATTCGAGCTTGATCTTCGGCATGGACAGCAATTAGACGAGTACCTGTTGAAAAAATGCGATCGAGAGTAGCTTCTTGATCAACCAACAAATCGCCATGCATTGAACCCATGAAAATTTTAATGCCGGGAGTCGGAGTCGCCGTTTGCAGGTCAGGTGAATTTTCTGCGGTCGCTCCAATAAAAAAGCCAAAGTTCACGTAAGACTTTTGGGCTGCTCTTGTCAGTTTATCGTTGAGAGCTTCTTGATTAATGGTCAGCGGCTTTGTATTGGGCATTTCTAAAAAAGAAGTGACACCCCCACGAGCACAGGCACGGGAAGCGGTGGTGAGATCTTCTTTGTGTTCTAATCCAGGTTCACGGAAATGCACTTGAGGATCAATGACACCGGGTAACAGGGTCATATTATTAGCCTCAATGACAGTATCAGCCACTCGATCGATCTCTAGGGCAATATCGGGACCAATTTGACTAATTAAACCGCCCTCAATCCACACATCAGCAGATTGAAATTGTCCATCGGGGAGTAAAACCCTCGCGTTACGAATCAATAGCGTGGGGGTGGCTGATGAAAGCATAGGAAACCAAGAAAGTCTGTCTCAGTATAGAAGATTTGGTTGCTCTCGATGAAAGTAGGGATAGACAATGTTCTTATCTATCTAAATAATGATTCATTACAAAACATACAATCATTACAAAACATACAATAGACTTAATCGGAAATAGGGTTTTGCGAATTTACAGCCCTTTTCTAGCAAGGCTTTGAATCTCTAAAAAACAATTTCCGATAATGTTTAATATGGGAAGTCTTCTGATTAATCCGATCGCCGACATCAGGTGATGTAATGGGATAAGTAAATTATATGATTTAGGGTAGATTGGAAGAGATAAGGATATTCATTCATGAGCTGTGTGCCCAAAGCCGCAGTCAAAGGCAAATGGTTTATCGATATGTGCTATCGCCCTGAACCATTATTGGCATGATTATTTATTTGGAAGTCCCTTATTCGTACTCCAATGGGCCGAAAAAGGCGGATTCGCAACGACAGCCTCAAACCGCATCCCCTCATGCTGCGGACGCTCCAACGTATCCTCTTGCCGCAAATCAAAATTCCGATAATGCACCCCATTCAAAATCATATTCATTCGCGCAAGGTTATAAGTCGTGCGGTTAATCTCCTGCCCATAAAAATCTCCAACCTCATCCACCTCCCGCGCCACCCGCAACAACAACGAACCCGATCCACAAGTCGGATCATAAACAGACCTCAGCCGCCGTTTCCCCGTCGTCACAATTTTTGCCAACACCTTAGAAACCTGTTGCGGCGTATAGAACCCACTTTGAAGGAAGCCGTTACTCTGCGATCAGTGGTAGAGCCTGCCTACCTAGCAAAACCGCTTTCTGCCAGAAAATGAAGAAAACCAGCTAGCTGCAAGGCTTCTGGTTTCAGGATTAGATCTCAAATGGGTTCTATAAAACTCCCCCGCCTTTTTCCCTGCCCCACTCGCAAACTCCCCAATCAAATACTCATAGGCATCCCCCGGCACATCACTCTCGCTATCCTCCAACCGAAAAGCAATCTTATTCAAATGCACCAAAATCTTCGCAATCAGCGCATTCTTCGCCTTCGGAGTTCGCCCCAACTTTGTCGAAGTTATAGCTATAGCCAGTGAAGTTAGGACGCAGCAAGAGCAAGAACGGAGTCTATAGCATCATGAAGATTAGGTGAATCCCTTAGGAGTTTACGGATACGAGATTTCAGCCAAGCCCAACAGTTTTCAATACGGTTAAG
>JAPLHZ010000098.1 GCA_026389365.1 Cyanobacteriota bacterium | reverse complement strand
TTTCCCGCACTACGCCTTGTATCAGTCAAAGCTGAGAAGGCTTCGACAATGGCGAGTTCGGACATGAAACCCTCAAGTTTAGGCGAGATTAGTTGACTAGCATATCAGTGCCTAGACGAGAATGAAATAGCCCTGGGTTTGATGGTATATCTAAAAGAATTTGGGTGGGTTAAAGTATTTAGTCAGGACTTTAAAAACCAGGTCCGACATTATATTATGTGGACTCCCGAACTCGAAGAACTCCGAGCAATTGATCGTTCAATAGTCAAGAAAATTCATGACCAACACTGGTTGATTGAACGTTTTCATCGAGTGATCAAGCAGTTCTGTAATATTGAGCGATTTCAAATCAGAAATGAGCAAGGGATCCGAAATCATTTCTTTTGTGCACTCTCTGCCTTCGTCAAATTACAGACCATGAAGGTTGAAGGGTTGATTGACAACCTCTATCAAATTTCTCGGGAGCTTTTTGTCCCGATCGTGCGCCAATTTATCCTAGATAATGCTTAAAAAGACTGCCCTGCCTAAGTTTCAGGCTAATCGATATCTGTCAATGCGTAAGTCCTAATTCAGTAAAACCCTTTCACAATCCGCATGTAGTTCCCCACCTCCCGCGAGTATTTTACGCTCAATATCCACCACCAACTTAACATAGATTCCTAAAGCTTCCAGCATCGCCAGCATCTAGTCTGGGGTCGCGCGATCGTGGAGAATCTGAATCATAAGAACTTCGCCTAGCAACGTGTTTCAGTTTAATCGCATCTATAGAATAGATCTAACCGATCGCCTTCATTGAGAAATCCAATCTCCAATAGGCGACGATATTCCTCAACAGAAAACCGTTTCGGTCTAGGAGCATCCGATCCCGTATCGATAGGAAGAGACTTGGTTGTGACAAGATTCATATCGTTATCTTTGAAGTGATATGTTGATTGTAATAGATCCTCGATATCTAATCATCACTCCAATCCCCTGGCAATGCATCCTCACGAGTTTCAACATCAGACTTAGCACTAATCAGCGCGATCGCAATGGCATCCACCACCCGCGACACCGGAATGATTTCCAAAAGCTTACTGGTGTAAACACAACCCTTCGGCACGATCGCCCGTTTGAATCCTAATTTCTCCGCTTCTTTTAAACGCAATTCCATTTGAGAGACCGATCTCACCTGGCCACCCAAACCCACTTCACCAATTAATACCGTTTGTGGGTCCACCGTCCGATCGCGAAAACTAGCCGCCACCGCGATCGCAATTCCTAAATCTGCCGCAGGTTCTCCCACACTTAGCCCGCCGGATGATGCAACATAAGCATCCAGTTTTGATAATGGAATACCAACTCGTTTTTCCAGAACTGCGAGAATTTGAAGCAATCGATTGTATTCAATGCCTGTGGTCGATCGGCGCGGAGATGAATAACTCGTTGGACTAACCAAGGCTTGGAGTTCAACCACGATCGGGCGAGTTCCTTCACAAGCAACAATAGTGGCGGTTCCAGAAGATGGTTCTTCTCGATTGCCGAGAAACAATGCGGATGGATTTAGAATCTCTTCTAATCCTTGATCCACCATTTCAAATACACCGACTTCATGAGTTGCCCCAAATCGGTTTTTCGTCGATCGCAACAGCCGATGACTTGCAAATCGATCGCCCTCGAAATACAAAACAGTATCCACTAAATGTTCCAAAACCTTTGGACCTGCGATCGCCCCTTCTTTGGTCACATGGCCCACAATAAACAATGTGATATTCAATTGCCGTGCCAATCGCATTAGCATTGACGTGCATTCTCTGACCTGGGCCACCGAACCCGGAGCCGAAGTGAGGGCCGCGTAGTAAAGCGCTTGAATACTATCAATCACCGCAACACGAGGGCGTAGGGTTTCCAGTTCCGTCAGAATAGTGTCGAGGTCGATTTCAGGCAGGAGATAGAGGTTCTGAGACGCGAGGGGAAGGATTGCGGGTTCAGCAGATTTGGAGGGCACCGTTTTTTTAGCTTTGCTGCGGGTACTGCGAGCAGTGGGAGGGGCTGCGTCTTCTAGGGCTTCAATCAGTTCCTCGGCAGTCTCCAAATCTTCTACGGCATGATCATGATCATCAGATGTACGCGTTTTGCCAATGCCGAGCCGTTGTGCCCGCAGTTTTACCTGTTGCCCAGATTCTTCGGCACAGACGTAGAGGGTACGATGTTCGAGGGAAAGACGGTTGGCGGTTTGGAGCAATAAGGTTGATTTGCCAATGCCGGGATCTCCGCCGATTAGCACCAAGGATCCGGGAACAATCCCGCCGCCCAGCACCCGATCGAGTTCCACATAGCCCGATGCAATTCGCGAGAACACCGTATCTTCGATTTGATCTAATTTTAATGAAGCCATCGGACGCGCCTCACTGGTGTCTCCAGCGCGGGTTCTCGTCATTTTCATCAGCGGATTTTGGCTGAGACGATTGGCTCCGGCAGTTGGAATGGGGGCTTGTTCTTCGAGCGAGTTCCAGGTATTACAAGACGGGCAACGTCCGAAGAACTGCGGAAACTCAGACCCACAGTCATTACATACCCACCGCGATCGACTTTTAACCATTCTTAAAACTTGACAAATTGATGATGGAACATTGCGAAATCATGTCTGCCTGAGATTTTCAACATGGTAAATCTTAACGAAGGCTGAAGCTTAGAATCAGACTGGATTTGAAGTTACGAAATATGCAACTTGACATATCATAATGAATTATAAGACACCAAAATTAACCGAGTTACGACAGTTCTACTGATTTCGGACTTAGCCAAGGTTCAAGGGAGCGATATCCAAGTTGGAAATTCATAAGGAAAAAATCCTCGTCGTCGATGATGAAGCCAGCATCCGACGTATTTTAGAAACCCGATTATCCATGATCGGCTACGAGGTAGTGACGGCAGCAGACGGTGAAGAAGCCCTCGAAATCTTCCGAACGGCTGAGCCGGATTTAGTGGTTTTGGACGTGATGATGCCGAAGCTAGACGGCTATGGCGTATGTCAGGAACTTCGTAAAGAGTCCGATGTGCCGATTATTATGCTGACGGCGCTGGGGGATGTAGCCGATCGGATTACGGGCCTTGAGCTGGGTGCCGATGATTATGTCGTCAAGCCATTCTCGCCAAAAGAATTAGAAGCCCGGATCCGATCGGTATTGCGCCGGGTGGACAAGGTTTCGACGACGGGAATTCCCAGTTCTGGCGTGATTCAAGTCAATACGATTCGCATTGATACCAATAAGCGTCAAGTTTACAAAGGTGATGAGCGGATTCGGTTGACGGGAATGGAATTCAGTTTGCTGGAGCTGGTGGTGAGCCGATCGGGTGAGCCGTTCTCCCGCGCTGAGATTCTTCAAGAAGTGTGGGGCTACACCCCTGAGCGCCATGTGGATACCCGCGTTGTGGATGTGCATATCTCTCGGTTGCGGGCAAAGCTCGAAGATGATCCAAGTAACCCAGAATTGATTTTGACGGCTAGAGGTACCGGGTATTTGTTTCAACGGATCCTAGATCCGAATGAAATTGAATAGTTGGTTATGAATAATGCTTAAAGCAAGCCATTAAGTTATCCGCGATTAAAATCCGGGTTAATCGTCAAAAGTACCTCTGGGACGAAGAATTTATTTTCTTAATCCCAGAGGTACTTCTGTTGTGGCCCACAGTTCACTCGCAGTCCACTAGATTTGAATTCACGTCAATTCTTCACACTAAACCGTTGCCCTTACCTTCACGGCAGCCGCCAACGATCGCAGCATATCCACCGTCGTCTCAAAATCAACACAGGCATCAGTGACGCTTTGGCCGTAGGTCAACTTCGACAAATCATCAGGAATCGACTGGTTTCCAGCAACCAAATGACTCTCAATCATCACACCCATCAAGTAGGGCGTGTCGTCGTTCAATTGCTTGGCCAAATCAGCTAACACAAGAGGTTGATTCCGATAGTCTTTTGAACTATTGCCATGACTACAATCCACCATCGATCGTTCACACAATCCCTGGCGCTTCATTTGGATGGCCGCCTTCTCCATCGCGGCAAAGCTAAAGTTCGCCCCATCCTTGCCACCGCGCAACACTAAATGACAGTCAGGATTGCCCGTCGTTTTAACAATGCTAGCTCGGCCTTCGACATTAATGCCCAGGAAATGATGCGGATGACTTGCCGAAAGTACCGCATTAATCGCCACATCAAACCCGCCGTCCGTCCCATTCTTGAACCCGACAGGCATCGACAGTCCCGAAGCCATTTCGCGGTGAGTTTGGCTTTCCGTCGTCCGCGCCCCAATCGCACTCCAAGAAATCACGTCAGCAATATACTGCGGAATAATCGGATCCAATAATTCTGTCGCACTGGGCATGTCCATCTCAGCTAGATCCAGCAGCAGCTTCCGCGCCGTCCGCAATCCTGTATTGATGTCATAGGATTCATCCAGATGGGGATCATTAATCAAGCCCTTCCAGCCTGTTGTAGTCCGAGGTTTCTCAAAATAGACCCTCATCACAATTTCCAGCTTATCGCGCAATTCGTGCCGAAGTACAGCCAGCTTCTCCGCATATTGCCGAGCCGCTTTTACATCATGAACGGAGCAAGGCCCAACGATTACGAGGAGACGATCGTCGTCTTGGCGAAGGATTTTACGAATTCGTTCGCGGGTACTGGTCACGACTTCGGATGCCTTATCGGTCATCGGAAATTCTAATTTCAATTGTTCTGGCGTCATTAATGCCCGAGTCTCAACAACATGCAAATCACTGGTTCTATACATAGCTCTAATCTTAGGTGAAGCATGGGAAATAAGACTCGCGATCGTCGCATCAATCTTCCCAAAATGGACCGTTCATAATTATCTACTAAATCGCGATCGCCGCTTCGTAAAGAATTCCTTCTGACTTCTTAATAATAAAAAATAAAAAGGGCAGGCCACTCACATTTTACCGCGAGATTAACCTGCCTGCCTTCGTCATTCATTCATCTGTAAATTGAGAATAAGTCGCTGAGTTGTCAACCATATGGTGCCGATATGAAGTCGCTGTGACAAGGCCCAAAATGCTAATCATGACTAGTATCCAGCCGATCGTTGTCGTCCAAAATCCACCTTTAGCTAGGATGCCATGAAGATGCCATGCCTACGACGTGCGATCGCCATACGGCCTAATTAAAGTCAGTAGTAGGCAAGAAGATCGTGAGACTGATCGGATTTACGTTAATCACTTTTACGTTAGTCACTAAGTAATCAGTCGCGCATCAATCTCTTGTTAAACTAGACTAACCTGTCCTAAATCATCCTTTACTAGCTGCGCCGCCATGATGACCCCAAATAAATCCTCGAACCCGAAATCTCGCACACTTAAGCAAGTTGCCCTGTACGCGACCCTTCCTTTGATTGGTGCTGGGGTTACATTATTTGGTGGTCGTGTGTTGCAACAGTCTCCAGCGATCGCCCAAAGCAGCAATTCTTCAACCAATACCTCCGTCATCGCTCAAAACCGTACTGGGGCATTGGTGGGTGAGTCTAATTTTATTGCAGATGCTGCCGAACGAGTTGGCCCTGCTGTAGTTCGTATTAATGCTTCCCGCACTATTAAGAGTAGTGGACGACCTGATTTTTCTGACAATCCAATGTTCAAACGCTTTTTTGGGGAAATGCCGGACCAACCGCAACCCCAAGAGCGCGTTCAGAGAGGGACTGGATCTGGCTTCATTTACAGCAACGATGGTTTGATTATGACCAATGCCCATGTAGTTGCGGGGGCAGAGACGGTTGAAGTGGTCTTGCGAGATGGTCGAAAAATTTCTGGAAAAGTTTTGGGTGTCGATTCGCTGACGGATGTGGCTGTTATTCGAGTGAATGAACGCAATCTTCCCACGGTTAATTTAGGAGATTCTGATGGGTTACGGCCCGGAGAATGGGCGATCGCTATTGGGAATCCTTTGGGTCTCGATAATACGGTGACAGCGGGAATTATTAGTGCCACGGGCCGATCGAGTTCTCAAGTGGGTGTTCCGGATAAGCGGGTCGGGTTTATTCAAACTGATGCGGCGATTAATCCGGGTAATTCTGGTGGACCTTTGCTGAATCAACGCGGTGAAGTGATTGGGATGAATACAGCAATCATTGGTGGCGGCGCTCAAGGATTAGGGTTTGCGATTCCGATTAAGACGGCAAAACGGATTGCAGAGCAATTGATGAGCAATGGAAAAGTGAATCATCCTTATTTGGGAATTCGCATGACGACATTGACTCCAGACTTGAAAAAAGAAATTAATCAAGATCCAAATGCAAACCTTAATGTGAAAGACGATCGTGGTGTTTTAGTGTTCAAAGTTGAGAATTCTTCGCCTGCGGCTAAAGGTGGATTAAAAGCGGGTGATGTGATTAAAAAAGTAGGTGGTAAATCGGTAGAGACGGCGGAACAAGTGCAGCAAGCGGTTGAAGCTAGTTCGGTTGGTGGAGATCTGGCGATCGAAGTTAGCCGGGTAGGTCAATTGATGTCTGTCAATGTGAGACCTGGTGCATTTCCGGTGAATGCTGGTCGCGAATAAGATTACCAAAGCATTCAGCTTGTATTGAGTACGATGATCTAGGGCCAGTCGTAGATCATCGTATCCAACAAGTGCGTACAACCTCCCCTCCCTCAATCTGCGGGTTACCTAATTCAAAAAGCGAATTACTTTGACTTTTGATTGCGCTGAAAGTTGTTGATATTGTGCGGCTTTTAGTTCAATTGTTTGGAGTTGTCCTAAGGCTAAGCCACAGGGTCGGCCATACTTGGCGAGAACCCGATCGCTAGCAATGGTTAAAGATGTACGCGATCGTTCGACAAAATCAGCAAGATCGTAATCAGCATTTTCAGTAAAGTATTCCTGCACGATCAAGGAAGGAGAATAGCAGATTTCTTCGGAACCATCTGGCCAAGCAATTTGAAAGCGAATTTCAGGCATAGTTTTGGAGAAGTTGATGGTATTGGGATGAATGTATTTTTGCAGATTTTTCCCAAGAATAGTTCTCAAGGACAGATTGATTCGCTTTTATGATGGAATCGGCCACATCTTTTTGACAAATTGACTGCATAGCTGCGGCGATCGCTTTGATCGATAGGGGATCGACTAGTAAAGCGTTCTCGCTAGATAGAAACTCCGTAAACGGCGGCATATTCGAGACGATTGTTGGTAAACCTGATGCGATCGCTTCTAATATTACTAGTCCCCAACCTTCGGTGACTGAGGGAAATACAAAGGCATCGGCACAGCGATAGAGTACAGGTAGTTCGTGATGGCTCACAACTCCAGTAATAATGAGCTGAGGTTCTTTAATGCCCAGATTGGCTGCAATATCAAAAAATTCTTCGCGGTATAATTGATAATCGAATAGCGTCGCACCACCAGCGATCGCTAACTGAGCCTGGGGATAGAGTGTTAGCACCTCCGCAAAAGCCTGTAAAAGTTTGTGAGAATTTTTGCGCGGTTCAATGCCGCCAACGGTTAAATAAATTGGATAACCGGTTAATCCTAGAGATTGCTTTAATGGAATTTCAGAACCATTTTTGATTGCTGAAAAATGTTGAGTATTCACTCCATTGGTGACTAATGGAGCCTGAATTTGGTATTGCTTCTGAAGTTCTTGCTGCCAAACTTGACTGACACAAAAGCATAGATCGGCTTCACGAATGGAACGATCTTGGCATTGTTGCAGATAAATGCTGCTGTAATCTTCAATGTGATGGACTGTTCGCAGGAAATGGGATATGCGATCGCCTTTTTTGAGCAGGGCTAGGGCATTGGCACTGATGCAATCTTGAGCATGGTATACGTCATGAGTTAATTGGTTTCGACTCAGATAATCAACAAATTCCTGAATGCGTTGCTGAATTAAGCCATCAATGTTTGCAGGGGCAGGTTTGGAGGGAATCAGTCTGACTTCACAATTTAAAGGGCGATCGAATCCTAAGCCATCTTTATCCAGCGCATAAATACAGACTTTATGCCCTAAACCATACAGGGCTTCTGCTAATTCGAGGGTATGGATAACGCTGCCCCTCGGTTTGGTGGCATAGGTCAGTAGGGCAATGCGTAACGGTTTTGATGGATTCATGCTTTTTGAGAATGTTGTCGAGTAAATCCCGTTAAAGCTTGTTGATTAAAATCCCAGAATAGCGAAGATTCGCCCCGATATTGCAATGTTAATTCCGATGTATTTTGGAATGTGCCGATCGCCTCACATACTAAATCTTGTTGATGAAAGCGAGATTGAATCTCGTTCACAAATTCAGGACGAACGCTCAGTAAAAACCCATAACTGGGGAAAGAATTCAGCCAACGTTCTAACGTCATTTCGGGAGGACAGGGCAAGCGATCGAGATCTAAAATAGCACCACAGCCAGAGGTTTCTATTAACATCAATAATGTGCCAATGATGCCAGCATTGCTAATATCTTTGCCTGCATTACATAACCCTGCTTCTGCTAATTGAGGTAATATCGCTAAAGTTTGGCGAAGTTGTTCGGGAGACGTGTGAGTTGCGGCGTTCCAGAAGGGATAGTCAGGATGACATTGACCGCGAAAGTCAGCGGCAATCAGTAGGACATCATTAGGGAGAGCATCGAAACTAGTGATCAGCTTTTTCGCACGACCGAGAATCGCGACAGATAAAGCATGGTAGTCACTGCGCCCATTGGTATGTCCGCCCACGATCGGAACTTGGTAAGCTTGCGCGGCGGCTTGCATTCCTGCTACAAGTGCTTGAAATAGTTCTGAGGAATGACTCCAAATAGTATCAACGACCGCGATCGGATAGCCTCCCATGGCATAGATATCGCTGACATTCACCATTACTGCGCACCAACCCGCAAACCAAGGATCGGTCTCTACTAGACTGGGTAACATACCTTCAGCAGCCAGTAATAGAAAGCCGTCACCATCGGGAATAGCCGCACAATCGTCGCCCAAATAAATCTGTTCTTTAGTCCATTGACTCCCCATGTTTTTCGCGATCGCCTGAATATCCTGCTTATGTTGGATACTAAGCGATCGCTGCAATCGACTGACTAACTCTGCCAACATGCTTATGCTTCCTGTTGGAATGGAACTAATTTAGGACGAATTTCTGTCCCCGCAGGGTAGAAGGACAAATCGGCTTCCATAAGATGATGGGGGCGATCGCCGATGGTCATTTCTTCTAGAGATGCCCAATGTAATCGCTGAAAAAATCGTACATTCTGTGATTGCACAGTGGCTAAAAAGCGAGTACAACCCCATGTATTTGCGGTGGTTACGGCCTTATAAATTAAGCCTTTGCCAATCTGCCAACCTCGGCGATATTCGGGATGGGTTCCTAATCTACCGCCATACCAAAGCCCCGCTTCAGGTTCATAGATTCTCACTACTCCCACCACGCGATCGCTTTTGATTTCTTGGGCAACAATCGGATAGGCGATCGCATCGATATCATCAAAATCATGGAGCTTAAAAAATTTTTGCTCCTCTACAAAAATAGAGCGCCGCAGAGCGAAGTATTCTTTAATTTCTGAAGAAGTGTCTGCCAGTTTAAATAAATAGGATTCTGTCATTTCTATGATTTTGTTGATAATTTTGCTTAACTCAATGATTGGGAATAATACAAATTACTACTCAAAGATCGATAGGGCAGAACAGGCTCCACATTTGGCGCAACCTGCTTTCATCTGTGCTGATGACATATTGGCTTGCTTCAACATTCTGCCAATTTGCTCGTAAAGGGTATACATAAACTCGCTTTTGGGCGCAGAATAATTTTCTAGGGGTGTACCGCTAATCGGTACAAAAGGAACAACAAAGGGATAAACACCCGTTTGAATAAGGCGATCGCTAATATCGATCAGCGTTTCCAAACTATCTCCTAAACCTGCGAGTAAATAGGTACTCACTTGTCCACGTTCAAACACTTTAACCGCTGCCGCAAACGCTTCAAAGTAGTAGGCAATGGGAACAGTGGCTTTCCCTGGCATGATTCTCTGGCGAACTTCAGGATCGGCAGCTTCGAGATGCATTCCTAACGTATCAATTCCTGCGGCTTTCATCCGTTCAAACCAGATGAAATCATCGGGGGGTTCACATTGGGCTTGAATCGGAATATTAACCCTTGCTTTGATGGCTTTAGCGCATTCAGTTAAATAAGCTGCGCCACGATCGCTAGTATTGGGGGTTCCCGTTGTCATTACCACATGTTTGACTCCATCCAAGCGCACTGCCGCCTCGGTCACTTCCGCCAGATGCTCAGGAGTCTTACGGGCAATTGTGCGACCTGCTTCGAGGGATTGACCGATCGCACAGAACTGACAGGATGTGTCGCGATGACCATAACGGATGCAGGTTTGCAATACCGTTGTCGCTAAGACATCACGACTATGGAGCAGAGCAATGTGGTGATAGGGAACCCCATCTGCGGTTGTTAGGTTGTAGAACTTGGGCGCATTAGGTAAGGAAATTGGCGCAATTTCTTGATCGTCTTTGCGTAAAACCAATTCTTCTGTTATTGGATCGAGGGTAGCGGTATAGGGCGATCGGGCCGAAGCTGCTGTATAAATGGGAACCATTACCGTTGTTTCACCCAGGGTAATCGCTTTATGATCCGAAGGTCCCGCTCCGCCTTTACGACCTGCTGCACCTTGATTCGGCTCCACCCATTTCAGTCCATGCGCCTGAATTTCGGTAATTAATTGTTGAGTATTCATGTAGGCTTACGCTCCCTAACAGATAAATCTTCATTCCCTTTCAAATTTTGGGGAGAATAGGAAATCAATTTCTCCGCGAATTCGTTAGGCTGTTCACCAAGAACTGACCACTTACTATCATTTAGATGTAATTGCAATAGATCGGGGCGCGAATAGTGACCCACAGAATCCATCATGCGTTTGCGTTTCGTGATTAGCGAAAAGTCTAAATCCGCGATCGCCATGCCTTCGCCTTCCGTAATGGGTGGGCAAAGATGATTTCCTTCAGGCCCGATAATTGCGGTATTGCAACCACCACTCAGGGCACGCTGTAGCTTCTCGTCTGAGGTGATTTGACTGACCTGTTCAGGAGACAACCACCCAGTTGCATTAACTACAAAACAACCTGATTCAAGGGCATGATGGCGAATCGTAACTTCAATCTGATCAGAAAAAATCTGACCGACCATAGATCCTGGAAATTGAGCGCAATGAATTTGTTCCTGCTGTGCCATGAGCGTAAATCTGGCTAAGGGATTGTAATGTTCCCAACAAGCTAGCGCACCCACCTTGCCGACTGCCGTATCTACAACCTTCAGCCCCGCTCCATCGCCCTGCCCCCATATCATCCGTTCATGGTAAGTTGGCGTGATCTTACGACGCTTTAAAAGCAGCGTTCCATCAGCGTCAAAAATCAACTGCGAATTATATAAAGAGCCACCATCCCGTTCATTAATTCCCAAGACAATCACCATGCCGTAATTTTTGGCGGCTTGACTAATCGCATCAGTAACAGGACTAGGGACTACTACAGCTTCTTCATAGAGTCGCATATGTTCTTTGCCCATCAAGACAGGCGGCTGAACAAAGGAGAAATAGGGATAGTAAGGAATAAAGGTTTCTGGGAAAACGATCAGTTGTACACCTTCTGTAGCAGCTTTCGCGATCGCATTTAGAACCTTCTCAGTAGTACCATCCCGACTAAATAAAACGGGACTAAGTTGAACGGCAGCAGCTCTAACTATTCGCGAATAATCCATGCTTATAGTGTCCAGGTATCCAGAATAAAAGCGTTGTCCTTGCGGTGAATCAGAACAATATCAAGAACATCTAAAGGACTAATCGGACGAATTCCGGGAATGAGTGAAGGTTCGCCGTGACCATAAAGAGCTTGGAGTGCAAACCGACAAGCATAGACCTTTCCACCTTCTTGCATGAATTTGGTGATTTGATCGGTAAAGTTTTGATGTCCGGGGAAAGCGGAATCGCCTAGCTTGGGAAATCCACGCTGAATACCAAGGGTTACACCTGGCCCATAGAGCAATATTGAGGTCTCAAATCCTTTGCGTTGCAGACGGGTAGCTTGCAAAAGATTTACAAAGCCAATGGAACCTTCAAAGGCAACAGTATGGAATGTTACCAAAGCCTTTTCGCCAGGATCAGCTTTGACATCAGGAAATACTTTTTCCTCATAATCAACAAAGAAATCACCAGTTTGATGGGCGGGTGCAGTTACTTCAGGCATTGTTTTCTCTTACTTACTCTAATTAGCGGTTGATTGGAAATTTGCTTGGAACCTTGTATCAGTAATAGGCTTTGATAAGGTAAGGATTTGTAATGTGAGATACGAAAGAATGAAGTCTATCTGTATGGCTAGGCTAGGCGATCGCCAAGTTAAAAATTAGAGTAAGTTGGCTCCTTTACCTATCGATTTCGACAGGTAGGTAAGTCGGCAAAAAAACGCTTAAAACTCAAAGATCTGTGGCTTTTATTACGATCCTAATAGGAATTGATTAATGATCTTCCAATCTTCGCCACTAGCTCTCTTAACATTTTGTTTTGAGGCGATGTAATTACCTAAATAACTTGCATCCCTCGCCACCCCTGAGAACCGTGCCGAACCCCATGTATAGAGCCAAGGCAATCCTAAAAAGTAAAAACCACTTACTTCCGTGACCCCACGCGTATGTCCGGGGTAACCCTTACCATCAAAAACCGGGATTTCAATCCAATTAAAATCAGAATGAAAGCCCGTACACCAAACCACAGTGCTAATATTGGCCTTCTCGTAATCTATGGCTCCATCTAGTTCAGTTGGTTTCCAAACAGGCTGATAGGGCGGATCGATCGGTGCTTCAATCTTATTTTTGCTAATGAAGCCATCAATCGTTTTTTTGATGTTTTCTGCGACCACATCCGCATTGTCTAGGTTTTGAGCGAGATCATCAGAAAACTCCAAGTTACGATCGCGTATGACTTTTAATCGACCATGAAGTTGCATTCCCTCTATAGCAAATTGCCGTAGATCAATTTCGCGACCGCCATCACGCCCAGTCACATAGTGGTTAGTATTCGCTCTGGCTTTCTCTTTTTTGGGATGATCTTCGATAGAGAGATCGTAGTAACCCATTTGATCTAGCCATTCCACCACATCTTTACCCCGATAGCGGCGAGGCGATCGCGGCGCACTCCCCACACATAAATGCACTTTTCTACCTGCAAGATGCAAATCTTCAGCAATCTGACAGCCTGACTGTCCAGTACCCACGACCAATACTGCACCTTCTGGCAATTGATCGGGATTTTTATAGTGTGATGAATGAATCTGGGTGATGCTTTCAGGAAACTTTTCGGCAATTCTCGGCAACTTAGGACGATGATATCCTCCCACAGCAATAACTACCTGATCGGCGGTGTAGTTGCCAATGCTTGTAGTAATTTCAAAGATATTTTGAGATTCACTTTTTTTAATCTTAGAAACTTCCACGCCTTCTTTGATCGGCGGATTAAAGGATTTTGCATAATTTTCAATGTATTGAACGATGTCATCCCTGACCATAAATCCATTCGGATCGTCGCCTGAGTAGGGATAACCCAGCAATTGACATTGCCAATTTGGGGTGACTAAACAGAATGTATCCCAACGGTATGTTTGCCATGAATGACCAATCTGATGCTTTTCAAAAACTAAATGGTCAAGTCCCTTTTCTTGCAAGGCATAGCTCATAGATAGCCCTGCTTGACCGCCGCCGACAATTATGGCTGAATAGTGATTTGTTGTCATAGATTCAATTTATTACAAAAATTTACTGGATTACTTTTTAGACTAAGGGGTTATTATTAGGTACTTTTGTATTAATAAATACCGAAGTTTCATGTCTAGTAATACCGCTAGGCTAGGCTACTTGCTCTAGGGACAGGCGGCGATCGCCTAGTTATGAAAAACTAGTACAAGGCGGCTAAAGTGAAGGAACAAACTTTAGACGGCTAAAGCCTTACCTTTATAAGTCCATTTAAAAGGCTTAGCCATAGTGCGGTTGAAGTAGTCAATAAACAAGATAATGCGAGACTTCAGATCGGCTTG
>JAPLHZ010000094.1 GCA_026389365.1 Cyanobacteriota bacterium | reverse complement strand
TGGCGATTGCGGATGTGGTCTGGGTTACGGGAGTAGCGATGACTCATAAGTGACAACAATGAGCAGAATTATTTCTTCAATATCAGCCTTTTTTGCCCCCTTGACAATCAGCCTAATTTTCTTAACCTGTCACCCATCCCCTAAGTAAAGAATGGGGTGATGGGTTTTTCTTTATGGGCGATACATTGCGCATGGGCTTTGTCGTCGTGCATCAACTCCCCGTCGTTTCAGAAACGCTGTTGCTTCGACTTTTTGGAAAAGGTTCTGTCCAACGTCAAGCTATCTCAGAGTTGCTAGAATTACGAGAGCAGCCATTAAAAACGGTGGTTCTGGAAAACCTTACCAAACTCCAAATTATGCTAAAAAAACGCACGACTCATACCCAAGATGAACAAGATGTCATGCTCAATATTGATACGCTCTATGAAGAGTGGCGTAATGAAGCGATCCAGGAAGGGCGCGAAGAAGAGCAGACTCGACAACGATCGCTCATCCTTTGTTTACTGACTCGCCGGATTGGAGTCTTATCGGATGAGTGGTGCGATCGGGTCCGATCGTTGTCTATGGAACAAATCGAACATTTGGGTGAAGCGTTACTCGATTTTCAAGGTGCTGAGGATTTTCGGATTTGGTTGGAGAGGATGCTCTAAACCTAACAGCATTTGTCTTTGAAAAAATCTATCCAAGATAGCAGAACCCCATGAGAATATTCTGTTCCCTTGAAGCTTGAAATTCTTGATATGCTTCTACAGCCACCAAAAACGTTAATTGCCGCTATCTCCGCATGACTGTCACCACTGAAAGAACCATCACCACCTTTCCGCTCGCCGCCGTTGTCGGACAGGATGCGATTAAACTTGCCCTATTACTTGCTGCTGTCGATCCGGGACTCGGTGGTGTGGTCATTTCGGGACGACGTGGAACGGCAAAATCTGTTATGGCACGGGCGATTCATGCGTTGTTGCCTCCGATCGAAGTCGTCGAGGGTAGCCTTGCAAATTGTGACCCTGAAAAACCCGAAACCTGGGACGATCTGACCCAAGCGCGTTGGAATGGGGGAGCCGAGGTTCCTTGTAAAATTATTAAGTCGCCCTTCGCGCAAATTCCCCTGGGCATCACCGAAGATCGGCTTCTGGGATCAGTCGATGTTAGCCAGTCTATTAAGCTCGGTCAAACCATATTTCAGCCCGGACTTCTGGCGGAGTCAAATCGTGGTGTGCTTTACATTGACGAAATCAATCTCCTCGATGACCAAACCGCAAACCTTCTGCTCAGCGCTCTCACCGACGGACGCAACATCATCGAGCGCGAAGGCATCAGTATGCAGCATCCCTGCACGCCCCTCTTGATTGCCACATTTAATCCAGAAGAAGGGCCACTTCGGGAACATTTACTCGATCGGATTGCCATTTCCCTTTCCGCTGATATGGTGTTGGGCTTAGATCAGCGGGTCGATGTGGTGCTTCAAGCTACCGAATATGCAGCAGACCCAACGGCATTTTTGAAACAGTACGAAGATGATATTGATGGCTTAAAAACGCAAATCATCCTGGCCCGTGAATGGCTCAAGGAAGTCACGATTACTAAAGAACAAATTCGCTACTTAGTCGATGAAGCGACTCGCGGTGTCGTTCAAGGCCATCGCGCTGAACTCTATGCCATTCGAGTGGCCAAGGCTCATGCAGCCCTCGAAGGTCGAAGTGATGTGACGGCTGAAGACTTGCGAAAAGCGGTTGAGCTGGTGATTGTGCCCCGATCGACCGTTATTCAAGCCCCGCCTCCCGACGACCAACAACCGCCACCACCACCGCCGCCCCAAAATCAAGACGAGTCCGACGAACCGCAAGACCAGGACGAGTCTGATGAAGACCAAGACGAGGAACAGGACGAAGACGAAAATCCCGATCAACCCGATCAACCCGACATTCCAGAAGAATTCATTTTTGATCCCGAAGGCGTGATCATGGATGACTCGGTGCTTTATTTTGCTCAGAAAGCTAGTAAACAGGGCAAGTCTGGCAGCCGATCGGTCATCTTTACGGACGATCGGGGTCGTTATATTAAACCGATTTTGCCCCGAGGAAAAGTTCGGCGGATTGCCGTTGATGCTACCCTGCGAGCTGCCGCGCCATACCAGAAATCTCGTCGTGCCCGTGCATTTGAAGCTGATCCTACAGGCACTAAACGCGTCTTCGTGGAGCAAATCGATGTCCGTGCCAAGCGCATGGCCCGAAAAGCCGGGGCATTAATCATATTCGTTGTTGATGCATCAGGGTCGATGGCGCTGAATCGGATGAATTCGGCCAAGGGTGCTGTTTTGAGGTTGCTCACTGAAGCCTACCAAAACCGTGACCAAATCTCATTGATTCCCTTCCGAGGTGACGCTGCTGAGGTTTTATTACCGCCGACTCGATCGATTGAAGCGGCAAAACGGCGACTCGATCGACTGGCTTGCGGCGGTGGCTCGCCTTTATCCCATGGCTTAACTCAAGCGGTGCGGGTCGGGTTGAATTCATTGCAATCTGGTGATATCGGCCAAGTCGTGATCGTCGCTATTACCGATGGTCGAGGAAATGTTCCGTTGGCCCGATCGCTCGGTGAAGAGATACCAGAGGGTGAAAAACCCGATATTAAAGCCGAACTCATGGACATTGCCATGAAAATACGGGGGACTGGAATGCAGTTTTTGGTGATTGATACGGAAAATAAATATGTTTCAACTGGAATGGCGAAGGAGTTGGCACAGAATGCAGGCGGAAAGTATTATCACTTGCCCAAAGCCACTGACCAAGCGATCGCAGGAGTTGCCCGTGATGCCATCATGGACATCCGATCTCGCTAGAACTTGGTAGAAATGCAAAAAATAGGGAGATCCCTTGGTATGGTTAGAGGGCCGATTTTCCCGCTGCATCATGGCCCGATCGAATTCGCTGAAGAGTTACATTGCTACTAGATTGCTGTTGGCACCCTTGATGTTGTGGTTAATCACCTCTATTGTATTTTTATTAATGCGATCGACTCCTGGCGATCCTGTTGATGCATTGCTCGGAACCCGTGCACCCCAAGCTGCTAAAGAGGCTTTGCGCGAACAATTAGGGTTGAATAAATCGCTATTGTTTCAATATTTTGATTACATGGGGACATTGCTCCATGGCGATCTGGGTAAATCTCTTTCGAGTCAAGGTGAAGCGGTCTGGAGCATTATTCAAGATCATTTTCCCGCGACGGTGGAATTGACGATTTTTAGTTTGGCGATCGCAGTCGTTGTGGGTGTGTTGGTGGGTGCATTGGGTGCCTCGCGACCTAATACTGTGTGGGATACTGGCGGGCGATTATTTGGAATTATTACCTATGCAATTCCATTGTTTTGGTTTGGAATGTTATTGCAATTAGTATTTAGTGTGTGGTGGGGCTGGTTTCCTTTGGGGACGCGCTTTCCAACTACGTTAACTCCACCTGAATCAATTACGGGATTGTATACATTAGATAGTTTACTGCGCGGTGATTTTAGCAAATTTTCAACGGCATTGTACTATTTGGTATTACCTGCGGCTTCATTGGGGATATTGATTAGTGGAGTATTTGAACGTATTGTTCGCGTCAATTTAAAACAGGCATTGCAGGCGGAATATGTCGATGCAGCCAAGGCTCGGGGAATTAACGATCGGACTATTCTATGGAACCATGCCTTTCGGAATACGTTGATTCCAGTGGTGACAATTTTGGGTTTGACATTGGCGGCCATGTTGGGCGGTGCAATTTTGACGGAAGTGACCTTCTCTTGGCCCGGTCTAGGCAGTCGGCTGTATAAGGCTATTGGGCAACGGGACTATCCAACAGTGCAGGGGATTGTGGTGTTTTTTGCGGCGATCGTGGCGTTGGCTAGTATCGCGATCGATGTTATCAATGCTTATATTGATCCTCGAATTCGTTATTAGAAATAGACGATTGTAGAAGTTTCAGAACTAAGCCGATCGTCTGACCTTTCATTAAGTTGACGGTAGTTTGGCCGCAGGATGCGATCGTGATAATCAGGTATCAATATTATCCTTTTACCCATTGCAAAATTACTTCGTCTCTACTATAATAGACAGCATGACCGTGAGTTATTCTATTCTATAGATTACGTTTACGAACGATTCTTGAATAATTTAGCTATCAAGCATTACAGGTTAAAGAATGAAAGCATGTGATTTTATAAAAACTGGCGAAAAAGTAATGGTTGTATTTACTCATGGAACACACTTTGAAATTCATGATGATAATACTGGTTCAACAGGCTGGTGGAAAGCTGACATCAATAATATAATCGATCGCGTGATTATATATTATAGAAATGACGAGTTAAAGACGAATAAATTGTATATTGCAAATCATGCGGGCGTAAAAGAATCTGATGCTGATGGGAGGCGTAATATCAAGCTTGAACATATTCAATATGTTGGAGTAACATCTCATAATTGGAAGGAGTTTGCTGAAACTGACGCTAATCCAGTTCGATATCTTCCATAATTATAATGACCGCAGCTACAATTTTGATTTACGATCGCATACATATTTCATTGGCATTCTTAATCTAAGATCGGATAACTTTAACTCCAGTAGATTTCACTATGTCGTTGAATGCTGCGATCGTCTTCAATTCCGCCAGTGTAAGACTAAATAAAAAAAATGGTAGTCCTAAAAAGGAAAGGATGTAGGAAAATATCTAGATGGTTGTTAGAAAGTAAATCAATGTCAGAGTCAAGCCCATCCTGCCAGTCGGTATCAGTGGTTAAAAACGGTAGAACAAGGCATGGGAAACAAAATTATAAATGTCGGGACTGTGGTCGTCAATTTGTAGAGAATCCACAGTGGCAGAGAGTCTCAGAGCGTATCCAAGACACT
>JAPLHZ010000323.1 GCA_026389365.1 Cyanobacteriota bacterium | reverse complement strand
GCGGATTCAGACCTGTCAGGCTTTGCAGCGTTTTTGGTTTTCCTTCTAGATCCCTATAGCTCATTTTCATGATGTCAAACCTTATCTAGGACCTTAGTATTCTGAATTTAGCTCATTAGACTAATTTCCGATAGCATCTACTATTGAAGCTGCTGCATCAGACCCGGCACGTCGGCAATAGACCAATGTTCAGCAATTTTTCCATTTTGAATCCGATCGATGCGAATTGATGCTAGGAACACATGTCTCCCGGTTGCGGGAATTCCCATAAAAGTTCCACTGTGCAATACGGTTGAATTCATATGAGTCACAACCCGATCGAATTCTTCAATTTGTTGAATTAATTCAATTTGAATGTCCGAGAAGGCGGAAAAACTATCTAGAAATGATGCATGATACAGTCGCAATGCCTCAAGTCCTTGGTTGTTGTCACTTAGCATCGCATGATTAATACAATCTTCGGTCCAGAAGTCTTTCAGCGCATCAATATCGCCATAGCTCAAGACGACTTGAATGAAGTTCTGAATAATTTGTTTGTTTGACGTATTAATCATGATGAGTCTCTACTATATTTTATGATAATTTTTTAAACGTCTTCATTGTTGCCAAGATTTAACATGCTCTGCGATCGTATTTTTATCTAGGTATCGTTATCTAAATTATCACATTCATCAATTTAGCTCCCTTAATCTAATTAGTATAACTACTCGCCTGACGCATAAACATTTCGGCATAGCGTCCGTTATGTTGGATAAGCTCAGCGTGATTGCCTTCTTCTAAAATTGTGCCATGTTCGAGAACAATGATTCGATCGGCTATTCGTGCCAAGGATAAACGGTGACTGATTACAATGGTCATGCGGCCCTGGGCGATCGTGCGGAAAATCTCATAGATTTCATGTTCGTTTTTAGGATCAAGGGCTGCTGTGGGTTCATCGAATATCACGAGTTCGGAAGTGCCCAGACGTAAAAGGGCGCGGGCGATCGCAATACGTTGCCATTGTCCACCGGATAGATCAATGCCTTTTTCTAGTTGTTTACCCAATGGAGTTTCCAGGCCTTGGTCGAGTTCCATGATGATATGCTTAATCCCCGACTCTTTTAAAACTTGCTCTAATGCACCATCTTCTTTAAGCTTTGGAAGGTAGCCCCAGCCTACATTTTCACGGACGGTTGCGGGAAATCGCGCATAGTCCTGCATGACGACTGCAATCCGCGATCGGATCTCGTCTAGTGATACGTCTTTGTAGTCCACACCATTCCACTCGATGTTCCCAGAAGATGGATCGTAGAGTCTGGCTAGTAATTTACCAAGCGTTGTTTTTCCCGCGCCATTTTCACCCACAAGAACGACCATTTCGCCCGGTTTTACATTGAAATTAATAGTGTTTAGAATGCTCTTATCGCTGCCGGGATAGCTGAAGCTGAGGTTTTTAATTGTTAATCCGTTGCCTCGATCGGGCAGTGGTAAGGCATCAGGGCGATCGATCAAGGTTGGTTCTAAGTCTAATAATTGGAATACTGGACGAGTTACCAGCGCCACATCATAAATATCACCCAAATTGCTAACTAACATATAAAGACTGCGTTTGAGTTGAATGATTACGCCTGTATAAAGTGCAATATCACCCAATGTAAATCGTCCCGTAACTACCCCAAAAATGACATATAAATAGGGAATGCTGGAACCAATCCCACCTAAAAAAGACAACGCGATCAATGCGATCGCTCCTTCTTGACGAATGTCTTGCATTTGTTTGAATAGACGATCGAATATTTCGTTCCAACGATCGAGCATGACATGTTGCAATGAGAACAAACGCATTTCTTTGGCGTAAGTCTCTTCCTTTAGCAATTTGGCATAGATTTCTTTTTCCCGTGATAGTCCCGCTTGGCTCTCTTCCACACGCCAATTTTTCCGCCAATAGCGCAAGTCAATCACGACGCTTGGAATCGCAAATCCCAACAGTATTAGAGGAACCCATAGGGCAATACCAGCGGCTAGGATTACGGCAGGAATTAGGGTGAAAATTCCCATAAATGAACCCGCAAAAATAAATGCGAGACGCTGCATTCGTTGAATGCCTTTGGTTGTCAATTGCAGAATATTCAGCAATTCGGGCTGTTCAAACAATGCAATATCATTGAAATTTGCAATCTTTGCAATCACTTTGCCTTCAATGGCCCCTTGAACCCGATCGCGCAAGGCTGCAAACATTTGGGTATCAATTGACGATACAGACTCAATAAATAAGTTGGTGCCAATTAATGCTCCAATCGCTGTGAGTAATTGGGGATATTGGCTAACGATCGTCCAGTCTAGGGGTTTATTAGCTGCTGTGCCTGCTAGGGAAGCGGTTTGGTCAATGACGATTTTACTGAAATAGAGGGCTGCTGAGGGTCCGACTCCACGAATTAAGTTAAAAATCCCAATTTGCCAGAGTTCTTTTGGAGCGGATTCCATGACCAACTGAATCGATCGCCAGAGGGCTTGACGAATATCAGCATTTTCAACTTTTTCAGGTGGTTTGGACGAGGTTGATGTTGACTTCATAGATAGCAATCCAGAATAAAATACTGCTCAAGTCGTAATTTTGCGTAAATTTGGGTGTTTTCAGACGAATCCGAGTCAAAACTTCTATGTGGTTATCGATAAACTGCATAACTATTTTCCTGTGCATTATGACAGCTTCGTTTCTATTAGTTATTATACAATTTTATAACGATCGATTGTTCTTTTATGAGTGCAACCTTTGCCTATTCGATGTATTTTATTATCATTCACTTCTCCTCGGAAGCATATGTCCTCTATCTCGAAAATTGAAACAACACAAACTTTAATTCGGAATGGGGATTTAACGATCGAATGCTACTTTTCTAAACCCGAAAATCCCAAGGGTTCGGTAATTGTGATTCATGAAGTATTCGGCATCAACGCACACCTACGATCGGTGGTTGATAGATTGGCACGCGAAGGCTATGCAGCGATCGCTCCGAACATGGTGCAACGATCGGCAACCCGATTAGATCTTGATTACAGTGCCGAGTCTTTGAAACTGGGGCGGAGTCACAAAGATCTGATGACGGCTGAACACATCGCATCGGATTTGATGGCGGTGATCGATGCGGTAAATGGTTGGGGACAGGTGGCGATCGTAGGCTTTTGTTTCGGGGGACATGTGGCGTTTTTGGGTGCGATGTTACCGGGAATTACTGCAACGGTGGTGTTTTATGGCAGTGGAATTGGGGTGTTGACTCCTGGGGATGGTGAGGCCAGTATGACGCGATCGGCAGAGATTTCAGGCCGAATATTGATGTTTTATGGATTGCAAGATGACATTATTCCAAACGAACAGGCTGATGCGGTGGAAGCGGCGTTAGCAGGAGCAGGTGTGGATCATGAAGTGGTTCGTTATGATGCGGGCCATGGGTTTTTCTGTGAGGCGAGACCTAGTTTTGATCCAGTCGCAGCGGAGAATGCTTGGACTCGCTTGCTTGCCTTTATTGGCTAGAGGAAGTTTGAAACGTCTTTTTGTTGGTGCCCAAAGCCCTGATCCCCCTAAATTCGTCTTAAATAGGGACTAAGAGTTGAATTCTAGTTCCTCCTTAAAGGGGGTAATTCTCATAACCTTAAACTTTTCAAACATGCTCTTACAAGATTCAAAGTGATACTAAAGTTATTAATGGCTAGCAAATGAATTTACTATTAATCTAACCGCTTAAAGGAACTAAACTTTCAAATTCCAGTACTACAACCCCAGAATGTGAAAGCCATGAAAAAGTAATTCAATCCCCGATCGCCTCTAAATCATCATTATTAATCAAAAACGAGCCGCGAACAAACCGAACGCCCCAAGTATCTGCCGGATGCCTAGAAATCACAGTTCCTTCCTCACCGCTTGAAATTACAGTGCCGGGACGCAGCATCGGTTTGGACTCAGCCGTTTTGACGTAGGGGAGCGCTTTGTTGAGCTTGACTGTAGAGCCAATAGTGATCGCAGCAATAGTCATAAAATTACGCAATTATTCAGAACGCTACAACACACAGGATAAACTAAAAATGCCTAAAATTTAGAGAATTGACGCAAGGCCAAACCCCATGACGATCGCAGTATTTGGCAGTTTGAATATGGATTTGGTCACGCGGGTCTCTCGGTTGCCCTTACCAGGTGAGACACTGATGGGGAATGAGTTCTTCACAACTCCCGGCGGCAAAGGGGCCAATCAAGCCGTCGCAGCGGCAAAACTTGGGATTCCGACAACATTGATCGGTCGGGTGGGTGATGACGATTGGGGCCGATCGTTGCTCACAGGATTACAAACCTATGGCGTTAAAACATCAGGCATTCAAATCGATTCGACGATTCATTCTGGAGTTGCGATCATTACCGTGGCAGAAACGGGTGAGAATCAAATCATTGGTGTATATGGTGCCAATGCCCGTTTAGATCAAAGTGATGTCGATCGGTTGATTCCTGTTTTAAATGATTCCAAAGTGCTTTTGTTACAGCTTGAAGTGGCGATCGAAGCTGTTAAACTTGCCGCCCAAGCTGCCCAAAAAGCAGGTGTGATGGTAATTTTAGATCCGGCTCCTGTGCCGAAGAGTTGTATTAGTCATTTATATCCCTATATTGATTTGCTAATTCCGAATGAAACTGAAGCCTCGAAATTAGTCGGGTTTGAAGTGAATTCCGTGGAGACAGCAACACAAGCCGCATTTGTTCTTCACAATCAAGGGGCTAAAGCCGTCATTATCAAACTCGGTGCCCAAGGTGCTTTGTATTCACATTTGTATTCGCATTTGTATTCACAAGAGTTGGATTCGGAAGAGAATGGTTTAGAAATAATGGCTTCTTTTGTTCCTGCCTTTGAAGTCGATGCGATCGATACGGTGGCGGCGGGGGATGCGTTTGCGGGGTGCTTAGCGGTGGCGATCGTCGAGGGATTTCCAATGATTGAAGCAGTGCGGCGGGGTTGTGCGGCGGGGGCTTTGGCCACGTTGACGATCGGGGCACAGGTGGCCATGGGCGATCGGACAGGATTTGATCAGTTTTTGCACGATCGGACCGTGATTTGAACAACCTTTGCGGTAGTCTGTAAGCTTGTGTTTATCTCCAACGTTCCCATGAGCCTGCGAATCTACGGCAACCGCCTAATTGAAACCCTACCGGGCGACGAGTTACGTCCCACTAGCTCGAAAGTGCGGATGGCTATTTTTAATATTTGGCAGGGTTCTATTGATGGTTGTCGGTGGCTGGATCTCTGTGCGGGCAGTGGCTCGATGGGGGCTGAAGCATTGTGTCGGGGAGCAACCACGATCGTTGGTATCGAACGGGAACCGGAAGCCTGTGCTTTAGCGGCAGCCAATTGGAAACGCCTCGCCAAACCTGAACATAAGGCGTTAATGATTCGCGGACATGTACTGAAAAAAATGCCGACGCTGTTGTCCCAATGTGGTGGCTTACCCTTCGATCGTATTTATTTTGATCCGCCTTACAACAGTGAATTATATGAGCCGACATTGGCCGCGATCGTGGAACATGGGTTGCTTTCAGAGTATGGAGAAGTGGCCGCAGAACATGCAGTGGGAAAGACGTTCGAGATTCCCGGCTTGGTGATTTGTCGTGAAAAAAAGTATGGTAAAACTGCGGTGACGTTCTTTCAGCGGGAAGTCTGATTTTGTAAAATACAATTGAGGATCTGAACTATTGGGAGCGAACGTTATGACGAACGTTATGACGAAACTGTTACTTCGTCAGCTCAAATTTTGAGATGTGCCTATACTTTTTATATTTCGATTATACGAAGAGCAGAATTCGCTACAATAAACTTAGTCTTGCGATCGGAGCATCGATCATGACCGCTACTACCCAAATTAAGCCTCAAAACCTTGAAATAGATTATCCCGATGACAATGGAGAAACTTTGGCGGACAACACCAGACAACTGGCTTGGATTATTTTAATCAAAACTAATCTTGATGCTCTTTTTGCCTCCAGTCCATTGGTTTTTATTGCTGGAGATTTGCTTTGGTATCCGATCGAAGGTCAGGTCAAAAAATCTGCTGCTCCCGATGTGATGGTTGTGTTTGGGCGAAATAAAGATCACCGTCGATCCTATAAACAATGGCAAGAAGAAAATATTGGGCCACAGGTTGCATTTGAGATTGTGTCTCATTGCAATACGGCTAATGATATGGAAAAAAAGCTAATGTTCTACAATGAGCATGGAGTTGAAGAATATTACATCTATGATCCAGACAATAACAATTTCCGTGCCTGGGTTCGCAATGGCATTCACTTAGAACTCGTCGCAACTAATGAAAATTGGACGAGTCCGAGATTAGGCATTCGGTTTGATTGTTCAGGGGATGAGATGCAAATTTTCGACCCAAACGATCGACTCTTCACCACCTATGAAGCCGAACGATCGCGATCGGAGGCAATGGCCAGTAAATTACGAGAGTTAGGAATTGATCCCGCTACCTTGATCTAAATTAGATTAATTTAACAGGATTGATCTAGAAGATTCTCGGCTTACGATCGTGCCCGTTTACGTAATACTTCGGCCAGAGTATCCATGGTTTTTGGCAAAGGTGCGATCGCCTCGATCCATTCTTCTGTGACGGGATGCAATAGTCGTAGTCGCCATGCGTGCAGCGCTTGCCCCGTCAGATTAACATTCACCAATTTACGACCAGCCCCATACAGCGGATCGCCTAAAATTGGATAGCCGATGTGAGTCGTATGGACTCGAATCTGGTGGGTTCGCCCGGTTTCAAGTTCGTACTCCATACTAGTGAATGCCCCGATCCGCTCCTGAACTTTCCAATGCGTAATGGCCGATCGTCCCCCCGCACTTTCCGCCACAATCGCCTGCTTTTGCCGATCGACCGGATGACGACCGATCGGCTGATTGACCGTACCAGAATCGGATTGAGGTGCGCCGTAGACGATGCCCCGGTAGGATCTGCGGGCCGTTTTGGTTTTGAATTGAGCTTGAAGATGGTGCAGTGCATGTTCGGTTTTGGCGACAACGATCGCCCCCGTGGTGTCTTTGTCGAGACGATGGACAATGCCGGGGCGCTGTATGCCGTTGATGCCCGGAAGTGTCTCACCCTTGGCTTCGCAGTGAAAGAGGAGTGCATTGACCAAGGTGCCTTTGCTGTGGCCGGGGGATGGATGGACGACCATGCCCGCTGCTTTGTTGATGATGATCAGGCTACTGTCTTCGTAAAGGACTTCCAATGGAATATCTTCTGCCGGGAGCGTCATCGGTTCCGTGGGTGGAATGACGATCGAAATCCAGTCGGGGGCTTTAACGAGTGTTTTTTTGTTGTCGCAGAGTTGATCGTTGACCGTGACGTGACCGCCTGCGATTAGTTTTTGGAGGCGCGATCGGGATAAGTACTCGATTTGTTCAGCCAAAACTGCATCCAGCCGCCCCCCTGCGCCTCCAACGGCTAATTCGATAGTTTCGGATTCATCAGGCAATGCAATGTCAAGGGTTTTCAAGGCTTCAGACTTCAAATCAGACATGAGATAACGTTCCGCGATTGTAAAGTTCCGGTTTCAACAATTTCCCGGTTTCAATTCGGGTCGTAGGGAATACTCGTAGGAAACACATTGTATGCGTTCTCTGGAATGATTGGAACTGTCTTTTTTTAATCTCTCCGCTGCCACCCTATGCACCAAGCCATGCACCAAGCCATGCACCAGATTTTTCGAGTCTTTAAATTAGCCGATCGTCGCGATCGGTGGGGATTAACCTGGCAAGGCTGGTTTTTTGGGATAGCGCTCGTGGTCGCGTTGTTATGGGGCGTAGTGAGTCATGCCCATGGTTTTTTTGCCATCAATCAACCGATCGTCACGCCAGATTTATTAATTGTCGAAGGTTGGGTCACAGATAAAAATACTAAAGATGCGATCCAAGAATTTCGATCGCGATCGTCCTATAAATCCATTATCACCACTGGAACTCAACTTCCTCGCGGTTATTATCTCTCAGAATACAAAACTTTTGCCGACCTGTCCCGCGCCTCTCTAATCAAAATGGGCATTCCTGCAAACCAAGTTATTGCTGTTCCGGCACCCGGAGTCCCAAAGGATCGAAGCTATACCGCCGCCGTTGCTGTTGCTAATTGGCTACAGTTGTATGGTCCGAATTATCCCGTGCGATCGGCAAATTTATTATCGGAAAGTGTTCATTCGCGCCGAAGTTGGACATTGTTTAAAAAAGCGATCGGGCCGCAACTTGAACTGGGCATTATTTCGGTGCCATCAGAAGAGTATGACGGAGATAGATGGTGGACGCAGAGCGAAGGATTTAAACGGGTATTGTTTGAAAGCATTGGCTGGTTTTATGTGACATTCTTCAATAAAACTGAATAAGTAATGCAATGAATCGTAATCTATTTTTGTAAGTGCACTGTAACGATCGCAACGATAGATTACGAATTAGGATAAGGGCGATCGAAAATACTAAACTTAAGGGCAGATACGAATCCGCAGGAGGATTTATGGATTATCCTCATAGAATGCTCAAGCACGACGAAACCGTCAGCCACATTTTAATTCTGTCGTTAGTGATCTTCACTGCATTGACGGCTATCTTATTGGCAGGTTTCTTTTAGAGCAGATTTAGAGTAAATATCGTACAAAAGGCGATATTGATTTAATTTTCATGGTTCCCAAGACTCCTTCAAATTCCTGATGGAAAACCGTCAGGAGTTTTTGTATGACTATTATGATAGAACTTGGAAGTAGCATTGCAAATCAAAAAAATGTCCTACCTTTTCTTGAAGAGTTGAGCCATAGATTCGTTTCTGGCTGGACTTTTCAGCCATCCTTACATCTTTAGGACTACCGACCATCGAACAGATGGGAATCGCTGAAGGACTCGAACAAGGTCTCATGTAAGGATGGCAAGAAGGAGAACGATCGCTGATTCTCCGCCTTCTGACTCGTCGTATTGGTGTGGTCCCGGCAGATCTGACCCTTCGCATTGAACAACTGTCGATCGAGCAACTCGAAGCATTAGCAGACGCATTATTAGACTTTAGCCGGGTCGATGATTTAGTGAATTGGCTAGCCGATCGATCGTGAAGTATCCATAAAAAAAGAGGTAGGCGATTGTTATGGTTTAGTTTGTTCTGGGAATATAATCGAATATTATCCCCAGAAACTATTTGTCTATGAAAACCGATCGTCTCCTCGCTGCCAAATTAGCTCTGATTCTGCTACCTGTCCTACTGACCTTTGGAACCTGTGGCCAGACTCGTGTTGATTTCTGTATCCTCTGTTATGG
>JAPLHZ010000211.1 GCA_026389365.1 Cyanobacteriota bacterium | reverse complement strand
TAAATGCCTAAAATCAGCCTAATCTAGAGAAGAAGTTGAATAGAGATGGATAAGAAAGAGAATAAATGAGAGAAATGTAGTTTGCACATCAATCATTTATTCAACATAATTAGTACTCACTATTTCCTTTAATGTCTAATCAACAAAATTACTGAATCAAAAGGGACTCCGATCGTAATGATCAAAGTCCCTTTTAATTTGGCAAAACCAGTAAAGAGCAAATGAAGAATAGAAGAATCTATGCTTTTTTTGCTTTTGCTGCTGGTGGCGCTTCGACTTCGACGAGTTCGCTCGTGCCGAAATTGTTGGTATTAACCCCAGATGGGCTACCGCTGTAACCGCTGTAATTTACTTTATCAAACCGAACAACCACATTGTATTTGACACCGCTTGCATCAATAGATGCCACGGTGCCGATGTCGTTGTACCAGTAAGACTCTTTCCGCAAAATGCGAACTTTAGAACCACGCTGAACCATGAGTGTTATTCCCCATTTTGGTCAAAAAGATTAAAGCGATCGAAAGATAAACTCTGACCGCTGATCCCCACTTTACTATGATGGCTGGCGATCGCGGCCCTACAATGCCACCGCCGCAACAATCTGACATATTTCCGAGTGGTTTCACATCGTTCCATAGCTGCGACCCCGCCATTGCTTCGGTTGACGGGTTGAGGATAGAAAAATGCGATAGACTGCCGCTGGATCCGCAAAGGGAGATAGCCAAAATAGCCATTTCCCGTTTGCTGAACTGAGATCGTAGGATGGGGCAACCGCAAACAACAACGCAAACCGCATCACCACCAAGACCAAATTCGTTACAAACAACCCCAACACGGTCAAGGTTGTCATCCCGCTGAGCCATAGACCGCTAGCCAAGGCAAGTAATAGTAGGGGCAAGCCTTGGACTAGTCCTAGAAATATTAGATCAGCCCAGACTTGACCAGGTTCCGCTGCGTCTTTCAAATCCAACGATCGGCCCCATTCTCGCCAAGTCTCCGCCATCCCGTCATACATCCGCACCTTCAAGACCTTCGCACCATCTAGAAAAGCCACCTTCGCGCCTTGGGCTGCGGCATTCCGGGCCAGTGTCACATCATCACAAAATGAATTGCGAGCGCTTGTGTATCCGTCTAGAGAGGCTAAAAGCGATCGGCGGCACAAGAAGCATTGCCCATTAGCCATGACGCGGTTGGGTTCGTTGCCCGTTTCGCCAGCTGCCCCAAACCGATAGACCAAGGTCATGAGCAAGGCAGGTTGTAGCCAAATTTCGCCCGGTTTTTTTAAGATAAAACGTGGAGACAGAGAAATTAAATCGTAATTCCCTTTTTCCGCGACTTCAACCAAACTCGCAATTAGTCCGGGCTGAGGCTGGGTATCTGCATCAATTCCCAGAACCCATTCACTGTCAGGACTCGTCGCCAAAAAGCCATTGTGTAATGCCCAAGGCCGCCCGACCCAATCCGACGGCAGCAATGGATCTTCCATCAGTTGGAACCGATCGTCTTTGGCCGCCGCCGCTACCACTAAGTCGCCCGTTCCGTCAGTCGATCGGCTATCCACTACCAACACTTCCCGCAGTGTTGAATCTTGCGCTCCCAGTCCTTTTAAACAAGGCGACAATCGCTCGACTTCATTCAATGTAGGAACGACAACGCTAACGGTATTAGGCCGATCGCATTGGCCCAGCTTGGGCTTAAGGGGTGGATGCCGAAAGGGACCGCGCATCATCCGCGATAGCAACAGCAAGACCGCTGGAATCTGCGCGCTCAATAACAGAAAGACTATGGGAGCTAAATACAATTGACTCAGAGATTGGCTCAAAGCGTCACAGGCTCCTGCGGCGTATTTTTTAAGCTATTTTCCAAATCAGCCATGGTCGAAATTGGAGTCTTGCGCCAGAGCAACACGGCTGGAACTACGCCCAAAATCACCGAAATTGCCATCATCACCCAGAAGCTTTGGCTAAGCTGGGCTAAGGTAATGGCCGCACCAAAGGCAAAATTGATTAGATACACTGCGATCGGTGTAAAGAGCTGCGATCGGCGTAGGTTGAGTTTTTCATTACCCCAAATAAAAGCTGCCGGAGTCATAAACACCATACCCGTACCCAGCCATCCCGTAATGTTGCGGTAAGGCATCCCAAATAGTTCACCCACATCCTGGAACTGCCAGAACGGATAATTTGCCTGACTCATGGCTGGATCCAACACAAAATCCCACGCAGTCAATAGCACCGAACCCACAAACACACTGCCCACTGCCTGAACCCAGGTCGGCAGCTTGAACTGCTCTAAACCCGATCGGGCGATTACATAGCAAGCCAGCCCCACATAAAACCACGACAATGGAATGGTAAATGGAACCAACCCCGCAATTTTGTATCCGAGACCATTCAAATAGCTGTAGGCACCAAAGGGAAACCCCGTGCTGGTCCCCAAAAGTTCGCTACATAGGGACAGTGCAACAGCGGGAACCATGAACCCCAGCCATCGCTTTGTGCCCAAGACTTGATAGGCATAGAGTGACATTACGATTGCCCCTAGGACAATGTACACAACGCCCCCGCCGGACATGCTATAGCCGAATGCTTCCTGGCCAATGGTCGGGAGAGCTGCAATGATCTCTGGACTGGGCAGAACAATCAGCAAGCCCGCGAGTCCAAACGCTAGAGAGACACTATGACCCACTAAGCTTGCTCGCTCTGCGATCGCAAGTTTTTGCATATCTTATTTCTCCTTGGAGGGGTATCGATGAACGATGAGGTGCCTGAAATTCAGGGCAAAGTTACCGTAAGGATTGTGACAGAGTTGATACTCACGAAGGGAATTGTACCGTAATGCTTCGCTAAAATCTGTTTTACAATGCTCAATTCCATACCTTAGATTTGATCTGAAACCCCATCGTGCCTAAAACCTGCGACGTTTCAACAATGACGATACACTGGAAACCGTCCCACAGAATTCACTTGCGAATTCTACGAAAGATTACCCCCATGGAACATCCAGCATGATTGCACGACGAGATTTTTTAAGGTTGGCAGGCGGGGCGGGACTGAGCCTTGGGTTGACGGGGTGTGCATCGGCGGATCTGGGGAATTTGGTTGGGATGGCGACGGAAGGATTTAATCAGTCGATCGAAGCCCTATTGTTAAAGCAGTCGCCTGTGCCTGAGTTTGCCCTCGACCGGATACAGCCCGCCGAGTTAATTGTGAATGGGTTTTCTAACTATGCTCCAGCGATCGACCCGAGTACCTTTCGGTTGACTCTAGATGGCGATGTCGTCAAGCCCTTAAATTTATCAATGGAGGATTTGTATAAGCTCTCTAAGAAATCCATGGTAATTCGTCATGTGTGCGTCGAGGGCTGGGCGGCTATTGTGCAATGGGCTGGCGTGTCACTGCGGGATCTGGTCCAACTGGCCCAACCTGCTAATAATGTCAAATATGTCTATATTCAATCCGCCGATGGCTATTACGAAAGCTGGGATATTGCATCCTTGGTTCATCCCCAAACCCTATTGGCCTATGAGATGAACGGCAATCCGATTCCCATTCCCAATGGCGCACCCTTACGCCTTGCCTCGCCCATTAAGTTGGGTTACAAACTCAGTAAATGGGTCACGCGCATTACCTTTACCTCGTCCTTGGTGCCGCCTGTTTGGTTACGCGATCGGTCCGATCGTGCCCTACTGATAGCGACTGCACGATATGGACTGAACCCCGTGAAGGGATTTTGGGAAGATCAAGGCTACGAATGGTTCGCGGGGGTTTAATCAGATTATGTTCATATTATTTTGAGTTACGATAGAACTTATTGCGCGATGGTTACTGCCTCAAATGAACACGAAAAATAACGCCAAAAGTAGCAAACCCGCAGGCGACGGGTTCAAAATTGTGGCTGATAACCGTCAAGCACGATTTCAATATGAAATATTAGAGACCTTTGAAGCGGGAGTTTGCCTAGTCGGGACCGAAGTTAAATCCATTCGCGAAGGTCGAGCCAACTTGCGCGATGGCTATGCCTCCATTCGTGATGGCGAGATTTTGCTGAACAATGTCCATGTCTCTCCCCATGGCACCACCGCTCAAGTGTTCAACCATGATCCACGCCGCACGCGCAAACTACTTCTTCACCGCCAAGAAATCCGTAAGCTGATTGGTCGGGTGGAACAAGATGGGCTGACGTTGGTCCCGCTAAAAATGTATCTCAAGCGCGGCAAAGTGAAAATAGATCTCGCCTTAGTACGCGGTAAAAAGCTCCACGATAAACGAGAAGACAGCCGTCGCAAGGACGATCAGCGGGATATTCAACGGGCCATGAAGACCTATTCATGAGGCGCTGATTGAATAATAGATTTTATTTTAATAAGCTTGTGTCTGGGCGGATTTGTAGGAAGCCGATTAGTTCTAGTTGACCGTTGGGGTAGGTTTCTAGTTTGAGGATGCGGCTGGTGATGCCTTGCACTTCGTATTGGGTGAGGTCGATGCCGGGGATGCCGCTTGGGAAGAGCTGTTTTAGGACGATCGGTTGGACGGGTTTGTCGTTGAGGTGGAAGGTGGCGTTTTCGAGCTGGAGGGTTTTGCCGGAGGTGCTGCTGAGTTTGCCTTCAATTAGGATTTTGAGCTGGCCGGGATAGTGCGCTTCGGTGAGTTGGGCTTGGAATGAAACGCGATCGTGTTCTAGAATTTTGACTTGAGGTTGGGTGACTTGATAGCGACCACTTTTGAGCCGATCGTTGAATTGGGGTGAGGCTAGGGCGCGGTTGATGTCGGTTTCGGTGATGACCAGGCGGAATGCACCTTGTAGGGGTTTGTCGAGTTTGGCGGTTAATCCGGCGAGGGCGATCGGATCGGTTTCAAGGTCTAAGGTGTCAATTCGGACATCGGGCGTGACGAATAATCCACGACCTGCAAGGCGGATTTTGTTCAGTTTGCCGCCCAGAAGTTGATAGGTTGGGGCGTTGTCGATTCGGATTTCTAAGGATTCGGCGCGGGTGAGCTGTTTACGGATTTGGCTTTCCGCGATGCGATCGCTGATAATACCCAGGGGTGCGATGATTCCAAGTAGAAGTGAGATGATCGCTGAAATCGGTTCCATAGTGCTAGAGGGGTAAGTGCAGATGGTGGAGTTTTAATTTCGTGAGTGATTCTAGGTCGGTTTCCATAGCATTAACAATAGTTTGATATGCACCCGCCAAATCTGTTGACCCGAAAGAAGTTATTGCCACTCCCTTCTCATAGACGTTTTGATTTAATTTGACAATAGGACAAATTCCCTTCCAGGTCATCGTTTGTGCCCATAACAAATGGTTGTGACATCCCGCTAACGTTCCGTTCCAGTACTTCTCCAAAATGCCCCAACATCTCTCAATCGGATTATATAGCTATAGCCAGCTAGGTTAGGACATAAGATAGAAAGAAAGCGAATTGTCTGAGCAATAACAATGCCAAAACCATATAGTTCCGATTTACGGCAAAAGGTAATGCAAGCAATCGAAATGGATGGGCTAAAGAAAAAT
>JAPLHZ010000292.1 GCA_026389365.1 Cyanobacteriota bacterium | reverse complement strand
CTTATCCCAAGGGCGTCAAGGTCTCGACCGAGGACTTGGAACCCTTATTATATTTCTGGAAACCTTCGGTAGAACTGGCTAAATGGGATATTACAATTATCCCAGCGTGACTGGGGTGATATTTTTTGGCTCGTCCCTAAAGCAGAACAAAATGCGATCGAACTCCTCCCACCGGACAGGATGACCCATGACCAAAGAATTTAATGTCGTGATTGAACGAGATAGTGATGGCTATTTCGTCGCCTCTGTCCCCAGCCTGCGGGGCTGTCACACCCAAGCAAAATCACTAGACGAACTCATGGAACGCATTCAAGAAGCGATCGAACTTTGTCTGGAGTTTGAAGAATCCGGCAGTAAAGTCGCAACGTGTTGATTCATCCCGATGGGCGACGGACGGTGGTTCCTGTTCATGCTGGGGAAACGATCGGCAGTGGTCTTGTGCTACAGATCTTGCGAGATTGCCAGATCACCAAGGATGAATTTAAGGAACTGCTATGAATTGAAAATGTTGAATTAGGACTGTTGAAGGGACGATCGATGGGAAAAATTATGACTCAATCCAACTCAAATGTTTTTGAAGAACTGGGATTCTTAACCGAAGAAGCCGAAAACTTATGCATTCGATCGGATCTCATGATCAGTCTTCGTAAACTCATTCGATCAAGACAATGGAGTCTACAAACAGCATCCGAAAATCTTAAAACTACGATCGACTGTGTAGAAAGTCTAATGGCAGGCGACATCGATCGTTTTCAAGTCGAACAACTGATCACCATGTTGACCCACGGTGGAATGAAAGTTCAAGTTGAAATTGTGGCAGCAGCATAGCGATCGGTTTGAAGAACTCTAGGCCATGAGCATCCGAATACTCAAGTCGTGCAAGGGAATTTGCGATCGTTTGGTAAATTAAGAATGATAGGTTGAGAAAGTACGAAATCCAATCTGAGACGAAAATATTTCGACTCGAAAATTGAAGTAAGCTGAACAAATAATGGATTAGCGTATTTTGGAATGTGATTAGAGAAACAATTTGGTAGTCCGATCGGTGGCACAATCAGTCCCGACAATAATATCCCACGAATAATGACAAGAATTTTTAAAAGTAATCAATGCTTTCAGCCGAATGACAATACTGAACCCATTCGATCGGTCGTAACAGAATCACCCGAAGCAACGATCGTGGCATGGTCCCTCAATCCTGGACAAGAAATTCCCGCGCACATTCATCCTAATGGACAAGATACTTGGACGGTTTTGAATGGTATGGGACAATATTATGTAGATGAATTGGGCAATTCTGAAACAATAATTGCTGGAGACATTGTGATTGCTAAAACTGGTGAAGTGCATGGTGTTCGTAATCATGGGGATGAGATTCTGACCTTTATTTCTGTCGTTGCACCCTTTGAAGCAGGCTATGCCAAGATTGCTCCGATCGTTTAGGTGCAGCCAAATTCATTGGGATTTACTTGAATGAATATATACATTGACTTTAGCATTTTACATTAAGGCCATTACGATCGCACTTTACAAACCTTTTTACAAACATCGATCGCAATGGCCGCAGGGTTTAATTAAATTCAAATTACCAAAGAAGTTTTGAATGTAGTTCCAACGACAGCCTCGATGATTAATATACTGTTCAACCTCCGATCGCTTTGGAATTGACTTGAGTAATTCTAAATGGGCTGTATCTGCCGATGACCTCCGGTCGGTCGTAGACCATCGTGTTTTAAGCTTTTGGTGCATACTTTGGATTGAATGTTTCCAGGTTGTGGAATCAAGGGGATCAAGAAAACCCGATCGTTCACTTACTAAGGTCAACCCAATAGCCCGCGCCCCATCCCGTCCCGCTCGCCCAATTTCTTGAACATATTCACTCAACCACAATGGCGGCTGATACTGCACTACCCAGCGCACATCAGGTTTATCTACACCCATGCCAAAAGCACTGGTCGCCACTACACAACTGACTCGGTTTTCCATCCAATCTTTTTCAATGTCACGTTTTTTACTGGTGACTAATCCTGCATGATAGCTTGCTGCTCGTATGGTATGCGATCGGAGCCATTTCGCTAGTTCTTCCGAATCATTTCGAGTTCGGACATAAACAATTCCAGATGTTTGATTTTGAGATTGAATGAATTTCACTAATTTTTGACGACGATCGCGAGGAGTCCAAACCCGTTGCTTTTTTAATACCAAATTCGATCGATAAGGTACCTCGACAAATTGAATTGGATTATTGAGATTTAACGATCGGATAATGGTCGCTTGTTCCACAGGATTGGCGGTGGCCGTAAATGCTGCAATATTGATGGTTGTCCCCTTTGGACGTGCTGCTAACAACCGATCGCGCACCGTTCCTAACTGTTGATAGACTGGACGAAACGTATCACCCCATTGGACCAAACAATGCGCTTCATCCAAAATCAAACTTGAAATCGTCAATTCAGGATTCAGTAATTTCTCCATCACGCCTTGACTCAACAGTGTTTCAGGAGATAAATACAATAGTTTTAGTCGCTGAGTTTCGATCGCATAGGCAATTTTCTTACGTTGCGATCGATCCAGTTGTGAGTGCAAGAGTGCAGCGGGGACCCCTTTTGAAACTAGCGCATTTACCTGATTTTCCATCAGCGCGACCAATGGTGAAATCACAATAGTCAATCCCGGCAATACTAACCCCGGCACCTGAAAACAAATCGATTTGCCGCCACCGGTCGGCATAACAATTAGGGCATCATTCTGATCACACAACGCTTGAATGATTGATCCCTGCGAGCCTCGAAACTCATCAAAGCCCCAAATAGACTTTAGAACTTGATGTGGGGTTTTTCGATCGGTCATAATAAGAGATTGAAATAGCTGCTCTTAGAATGCCCATCAAAATCTAATTATTAAATACCGCTCAATCTAAACTTGCTAGATACCGCTCAACTAAAATAATCGCCACAATGTCATCGATCGGACGAGGAGGTGTTCGCATTCCCAGCGGCACCAGCTTCTGAAGTCCTTGGGCCGGATACATCTTCCAATAGCGATCGCGGGCTTGTTGACTGCTAAATCGTTCATCAATGGTGATAATTTGTATATTAGGCAGTGCTTCGATAATCCGCGATCGCCATTGTTTAGATCCCGTCTGATCGCCCAAAATTAAAGAGTTAATACTGTGGGTTTGCATCCAACTTTGAAGCGTCGCGATCGCGCTATCCGAAGCAATCACCTCATGACGTATCGGATTCCCTTCAAGAGTCACGATCGCAATACCACATTTGTCCTTACCGGGATCGAAACCAAAATACATAATGAATAGCTAGGAGTATGAATCGCTGGGAGTGAGATTAAGGAACTCGTTTAGTTTGAAGAATGATTTGACCATTTCTAAATGCCGCCAGTTCCAAATGAATGATGGGCGTTCCCGGTGTGACGCTTTCTGCCGCGATCGCTCGGATTTCGACGGGTTCATTGAGTTCACGAACTTGATCAAAAAACTTTAAGGTCGATCGTATATCGTTAAAATCAATGCCATCATTTGCCGGATCTGGAAACCAATTTGAACTAATGGCCTTGAGGCGGGCACGGGGCAGAAGTTCGTTGAATTGGTCTTTTAAATCTGCTGATGATATTCGACTCGGATCAACAGAAATAGAGGCCAACATATCTCCCGGTTGAAATAATGTTCGGTTGATGACCACTATTGTACGAATCTTGACCTCTGTGGTTTCCCCAAAAAAATAATTCTCTCCCGCCCGAATTTGAACTAGATAATCTTTTCCATCCGAAATTCGTTCAATCAAATTATTCAATTCCTGTTCTGTTTCTTTAGACCTCACATCCAAAATCCGTTCCGGTCCTTGAATATTGGGTTGGAGTTCACGCAATGCAACGCGATTGGCTAGCTGAAGAAGCTGAGACACAGCAATAACCGATTCTTTCGGATCGGTTATTCGGACGACCCCACTCGCCAAAACCTTATTGCGGACAATACTTGGTAGATTGAGGCGGGCACTGGCGCTGTCGATACGCAACCGCTCGCTTTCCCGACGCAACACTTGAATATCTTGGCCTAAGGCTACTGATTTTTGAATTAAACTTACTCGCTCTTGATCCAAGATCTGCAACTGACGACTCCGATCGGCAATGGCTGTATCCCGAAGTTTCAGATCTCGTTCCTGGCTGACAATTTGTCGATCGCGAGAACTAATGGTTTTCTCTTGTTCATTAATATCTCGATCGCGAGCCTGAAGTTCCCGATCGCGTTGGGTAATTTGCGCTAAAACTTGATCCCGTTGGTCAGCTAAAACAGTTTGCTCCTGCTGAAGACTTCCGATTTTGGTCGCCAACGCTCGGGCTTGTTGCTCAATAAGTTGACGACGGGATTCTGTTTCTTTGAGCGCTGCCTCAACGATGTCCCGCGCTCGTTGGACTTGGCGGGTTTTGTTCCGGGCTTGGGTGAGTTCAGTTTCAGCGACGTTCTTTTCATCAAGGCTATTTTTAATTTCTGCTTTGGCTTTGTCGAGATCTTTTTGAGTATCGCTCAGGGAGGATCGGATACTGTCAAACTTCAGCACCATTTCCCGAAAGCCTTGACTAGCTAGCAACAGCACCACTAAGGTTGAGGCCGCAATCAACACGCCTGTAATCACCGTGACTAGCACCGCCGTTTTTTTCGGGCGCATGTTGAACAGGCTGAGCCGCGCTTTCCCGACCTTTGTACCAATACGATCGCCTAGGGTCGCAATCACGCCCCCTAGAATCAATACCGCTAAAATTAAAACAATCCCACCCGTTGACATGCTCGCAAACTCCCGTTCCAGAATCCCAGTGTAGACGCTAACTGCCTAAGTGGGAGACGGGTTTTGGGCTATTCGTGAGCTTAGTCAGAATGGATTTAAGTAAACTGCTGGCTTAGGGTTGAGGGATTGTGGACGGTAATTTTCTTCTTGGTTATGGAAATCATATTTTCCTGTCGCAGGTCGCCAAGCAGCCGGGTCACGGTCACTCGCGTTGAACCAATGGCTTCGGCGATCGCCTGATGGGAAAGCTTGAGATCGATTGTCACGCCCGTGGTACCGCCTGTACCGAAGTCACGACACAGAATCAGCAAAAAGCTAACCAAGCGCGATCCCATGTCTCGATGCGCTAGGGTTTCGATCATCATCTCCGTCTGCAAAATCCGAGTAGACAGACCTTTCAGCATCCACATGGACAACTCAGGATTTTCCTTGAGCGCTTTTTCGACTTGCTCAATGGGCACCGAAAGTAGTTCGACATTAGTAAATGCGACCGCATGATAAAACCGATCGGCCTTCTGCCCCGTAATCAACGACAAGACCCCGAAAACGCTGCCTTCCCGCAAAAGCGCCACCGTTATCTCTTCCCCCTGTTCATAAACCCGAGAAAGCCGAACAGCGCCCTTTTGAAGGAAATAAACCCGTTCTGCTGGATCTCCAGGGAAGAAAATTGTTTTGCCTCGCTCGAATGATTCTATTACTAGGGGATAGGTACTTCCGCCGATTTGACGGAACATGCCTGCGATCGATTTATCGGGAAGCGGCTTGTCGGAAAGAGCAATCATGAGCGCGGTATCCTGGCTGGGGTTCAAGATTAGATATTTTTATAGCTTAATCTTGCGGTTTAAGATTATAAAACTAACAGACTTATGTCATTAAATGATGACTTACCCACACTTGGGACTATAAGAGGTTCAAGCGTTTGTAGCCAGCATAACCACAACATCTTACCTTTTCAGAAACTTAAAAAATATAAAGCGTCATTGAAAATATCGCGAACATAATTTTGTTGAAAAATAATATAATTTATTATGTCTACCTAGATAAAGGGTAGATTTCGGTAGTATTGTACCGATTTTTGGGACAAATGTCACATCCACTCGATCGGACTGCCCCATGACCTATTCCCCCTGTAACCATCTTTGAGTATTCTCAGTAATGCTCTTTTGAGTAATTCCTTACCGCCCCATCGAGAATGTTATGTTAAATCTTTCTGGAAAAAATGCCTTAGTCACTGGTATTGCCAATGATAAATCGATCGCTTGGGGGATTGCACAGCAGCTCCATGCGGCGGGTGCCAACATCGGCGTGACCTACTTGCCCGACGAGACGGGCAAAATGGAACGTAAGGTGCGGGACTTGACGGCATCGCTGAATCCCAGTTTGTTTGTGCCTTGTAATGTGCAGAATGATGAGCAGGTTCAGGAGACGTTTAAAGCTGTTGGTGAGAAGTGGGGCAAGTTGGATATTTTGGTCCACTGTTTGGCGTTTGCAAATCGGGATGATCTTAAAGGTGACTTTAGTGCCACGTCCCGATCGGGCTTTGCCTTGGCGATGGATGTGAGTGCATACTCGTTGATTACGATGGCAGGCGCGGCTAAACCCCTATTTACGGATGGCGGTAGCATTATCACTCTGACCTATCTTGGTGGTGTGAAGGTGATCCCGAATTACAACGTCATGGGTATTGCAAAAGCGGCATTGGAAATGAATGTTCGTTATTTGGCTCATGAGATGGGTCCAAATGGCGTGCGGGTGAATGCGATTTCGGCGGGTCCAATTCGCACTTTGGCCTCCTCAGCGGTTGGCGGTATTCTTGATATGTTGCATCACGTTGAAGATTCCGCTCCTTTGCGCCGATCGGTAAGTCAGAAGGAAGTGGGCAATACGGCGGCATTCTTGGCGAGTGATTTGTCTAGTGGGATGACGGGGCAGGTGCTTTATGTTGATGCAGGGTATGAGATTATGGGAATGACGGATACGCGGGTTAAGGGCTAATTTCGCTCGAAGACGTGGCCCGCGATTGAGATCTGATTCTAATTGCGGGCGAATTTGCAGGTAGCTACTTTCTTAGAACTTCCCTGATCTACTATGGAACCCCGGTCTTACTTCGAGCCATTCATTGCCCTACCTAAACTAATCCGATGGTTTGGGGTTGCTTGTGGGGTTGGAGTGCTTTCGGGAATTAGTTCGGCAGTACTTTTAATATCTTTGGAATGGGCGACGGAATGGCGTGAAGCCCATGGCTGGGTTCCGATCGCATTCCTCCCGATCGGTGGCTTCATTAGCGGCTGGCTATATCAGCGCTATGGTCAAAGTGTCGAAGCCGGGAATAATTTGCTTCTTGAAGAAATCCATGAGGCGAGTAATACGATTCCCTTGCGAATGGTCCCGATGGTTTTGTTCGGAACGACCCTAACTCATCTACTCGGTGGCTCCGCAGGGCGTGAGGGGACTGCCTTACAAATGGCAGCGTCTTTGGTGGATCAATTGAATCATATGGTTCAGTTTAAACCGGACGATCGGCGCATTCTATTAATGGCGGGATTAAGTGGTGGTTTTGCATCAGTCTTTGGTACACCGTTGGCGGGTACAGTGTTTGGGTTGGAAGTGTTGGCCATTGGGACGATTCGGCACACCGCATTGTTTCCTTGTCTGATTGCGGCCATTGTGGGCGATCGGGTGACAGTATTTTTGGGATTGCACCATACTATTTATCGTCATGCTGAGGCTATAGCCCTTACGCCAGCGCCATTATCGGCGGCACTGTTCGCGGGTGCAATCTTTGGGGTAACCGCAATGGTTTTTGTAAAACTCACGCATAAAACTAATCAATTATTTAAAACACATATTTCCTATGCGCCGCTTCGTCCGGCTGTGGGAGGCTTTATTGTGGCTTTGATTGTATTTGCGATCGGTTCTACAAAATATATCGGCCTGGGGATTCCTACCATTGTGAATGCCTTTCAAATCCCATTAAATCCCTGGGATTTTGTTGCGAAAATTGGACTGACAGCATTGACGTTGGGTTCCGGGTTTAAGGGCGGTGAAGTGACTCCGTTGTTTTTTATTGGGGCGACATTGGGGAATGTGTTATCTAGCATTCTGCCATTATCAATGCCGTTGCTAGCCGGAATGGGATTTGTGGCGGTGTTTGGTGGGGCGGCGAATACTCCGATCGCGGCGATATTAATGGGAATTGAATTATTTGGGGCAGAGTCGGGAGTATTTATGGCGATCGCTTGTGTGATGAGTTATTTGTTTTCGGGGCATGGTGGAATTTATAGTGCGCAGCGTATTGGCGTGAGAAAATACTAGTGCGATCGTCTACGTAGTAGAATAGTAAGCCTCTTGAGAACGAAAGGGTTTACCATAATGGCGCAAGATACAAGTAATAAAGTAGATCGTAGTTTGTCGAGAACGGCAACGGTTTTTCGTAAGACGGGCGAAACTAATGTATCGGTGACGATCGGTTTAGATGGTACTGGGAAATGTAAGGTGAATACCGGGATTCCATTCTTAGATCATATGTTGCATCAAATTGCATCTCATGGTCTTTTTGATCTTGACATTGAAGCAACGGGTGATATTCACATTGATGATCATCATACTAATGAAGATGTCGGAATTACCTTGGGAATGGCCCTTGCAAAAGCCTTGGGCGATCGTAAAGGGATTGTCCGATTTGGCCATTTTGTGGCCCCCCTCGACGAGTCATTAGTGCAAGTGGCGCTTGATTTTTCGGGCCGTCCGAGTTTGAGTTATGGGTTGCAAATCCCGACCCAGCGTGTGGGTACTTATGATACTCAATTGGTCCGCGAGTTTTTTGTCGCAATTATTAACCACGCCCAAATGACATTGCATATTCGTCAATTAGATGGCATTAATTCTCATCATATTATTGAAGCGACATTCAAAGCCTTTGCAAGGGCCATGCGAATGGCGACTGAAGTGGATGTGCGTCGTGCCCATGAGATTCCTAGTTCAAAGGGCGTATTGTAATGAACGAGCCTCTAATAAACGAGCCTGGAGTGAATGAAACAGCCCAGAAATTTCTACATGTCCCGGTCTTGTATCGGGAAGTCGTGGAGCAGTTGCAAGTGAAGTCGGGCGGAGTGTATCTCGATCTTACGTTGGGTGGTGGCGGGCATAGTCGATTGATTTTAGAGGCAAATCCTGATGCGCAGGTCATTGGCATTGATCAAGATGCCATGGCGATCGGGGCGGCAACAGCAAATTTAGAGGAGTTTGGCGATCGGGTGACAATTAAAAAATCAAACTTTGCCGAGTTCAAACCGGGTAAACAAAAATTTGATGGAATACTGGTAGATTTGGGTGTGAGTTCAGCGCAGTTTGATATTGCGGAACGCGGCTTTAGTTTTCGCAATACGGCTCCGTTGGATATGCGAATGGATCAAAGCCAGGATCTTGATGCGGCGGAGATCATTAATACTTGGGATGAAAAGGAGATGGCGGACATCTTTTATAAGTATGGTGAGGAGCGATTGTCTCGGCGGATTGCACGGAAAATTGTCGAGGAACGCCCATTTGAAACGACAACGGAATTGGCCTATGCGGTTGCTGGATGCTTCCCTGCTAGTGCGCGTCGTGGACGAATTCACCCCGCGACTCGAACGTTTCAGGCATTACGAATTGCGGTGAATCGGGAATTAGAAGTATTAGAGACATTGATTGAAAAAATACCGCTTTGGTTAAATCCAGGGGGGCGAATTGCAATGATTAGTTTTCATAGTTTAGAAGATCGAATTGTAAAACATCGTTTACGAGAATCTGAATCGCTTCGGGTTTTGACGAAAAAACCAATCTTGCCACAGGAGGATGAGGTGGATACTAATTTCCGATCGCGATCGGCCAAATTACGCGTTGCAGAGCGAAAGGAACTAGAATAGAAGGCAGGGATTTGTGAGGTTATTTTATGCTTGCGATCGACCTGAAACAATTGCCCACGAGTGAAGAGTTACCTGATTCGGACGATACACCCGTGGACAACGAAGATCAGAATTTCATCCCAAATTACTTGCTATTTTTGCTCGAATATTTGTGGGCCGATCGTATGGATTGGTGCTTTAGTGCTGATATGGCGGTTTACCACATTACTGGAAAAAATCCCCGTGTGCCCGTGGTTCCAGACGGCTTTCTAAGCATTGGTGTGGAGCGGCGTAAATTGAGTGGGGCGCGGCGAAGCTATGTGACGTGGGAAGAAAATAATATTGTACCGATTATGACGCTGGAAGTGGTATCGCATACTCCCGGTAGTGAATATGATTTAAAACAAAGTGTATATGCTAAGTTGGGCGTTAAATATTATGTGATTTACAATCCTAACTTTTGGCGACGGGATGGCCATTTGCCATTTGAAATATATGAATTAGTGGATTCTACTTATCAATTACAAATGAGTGAACCGTTTTGGATGCCGGAAGTTGGGCTGGGTATTGGCCGTTGTGAATTCCCCTCTGATGCATTGGGTCGCGAGATTTTGAGTTGGTTTGATCAGAGTGGCGATCGCTGTTTGAGTGAGGCCGAGATTCTACGTGAACGTGTAGTTTTAGAGCAGTTGGCATCTCAACAAAAAATAGAACGTCTGACGGCGAGATTGCGAGAATTGGGTGAAGAATTGGATTAATTATCCGTCAATGCCCCACCACAGGAACTCCCCGCCCCCGCTGTACAACCAAAACAATGTCTTCCGGTGACGATCGTTCTTGTATTCCAATCTTCTAAATTAAAGGTATGAATCGAATTGTCAATAGGTAAGTCAAGCATTTGATTAAAGTCGCAGTCGTAGAGTTTTCCATCCCAACTTACGGATAATGTATTGCGACACATCAGGCCGTTTAGGGTAGCCGGATTGAATGCATTAACCAGTTGTTCCATGTAGGCTTGTAAGTTTCCAGAGGCTTCTAGCCATTCTAAATATCGAGAAATGGGCATATTATTTAAGGTGATTAGCCGATCGAATTGAATACCAAAGTTTTTTTCAAGACCTATTTTCCATTCATGCTCAAGTCGTGTTTGATCGCTAGATAGAAACGCTCCCACAGGATTGCTCATTAAAGTTAGAACGCGATCGGGATCGCCTTGGCCATACCCTGCGCTGTTGAGTCGTTGTAATGCTTCAATAGATTGTTCAAAGGTCCCGTCGCCGCGCTGAAGATCCGTATTACGTTTGCGATAGTGGGGTAATGAACAAACGACTTCGATCTTACGATGGGCGAACCATTCAGGTAAATGAGTTTTTCCTGGAAGTAGTAATACCGTTAGATTACAGCGATCGATGATATGTTTGCCGCGTTGAACACATTGATCCACTAAGTATTCAAAATGTTGATTCAATTCCGGTGCCCCGCCTGTGAGATCGACGGTATGAGCACTGGTTTGATCTAATGCGATTAAACAGGCATCGATCGTGGCTCGGCTCATGTTTTCGGTAGTCCGATCGGGTCCGGCATCCACATGACAATGTTTGCAAGTCATATTGCAAAGTTTGCCAAGATTGATTTGGAAAATATCTAGATGGACTGGAGTGATAGGTCTTAATATGGCCCGATCGAAGTTACCGTTGGGTATGTTTAAAGAATTGAGAAGTGTGATTTGATTGAGTGGGTTTGAGAGTGGTGAATTTTGGCGTGATAGCGTTTGGGGCTTCATAAATTAGATTAAGAACTACATTGAAAGTTGATTGGCTCGATCGAGCATTTGTAAGCCATGAATTAATGAGGCTCCGCCCCGAATTGCGGTAGCAACATGAACTGCTTCGGTCATTTGTTCTAAATCCGATCCTTGTTGAAGTGATTCTTTTGAATAAGCATCAATACAATAGGGACATTGAATCGCATGGGCGACGGCTAGAGCAATCAATGCTTTTTCCCGTTTTGATAAGGCTCCTTCATCGAAGACTGCACCATAGTATGAGAAAAACTTTTCGGCAAGTTCTGGATTACCTTCACCGATATTCGCAAAGTTTGGAAGATGGGAACGATCGTAGTAGTCGGGCATTCGTTTTTGGGGGTTAGGGAGTTCTATCCTACCAATTCCTTCGCATAGTCGGAAACTAATGCTTCAGAATCAGTTACCATGCTATTTAATATTACTTTTGCTTCACTTGAATTTGGGAAATAAGCTAAGGCTTGTGCGACCCGATAGCGGATTTGGGAGTCGGGATTTTGGGCAAATGGTTCTAGAATTGCGATCGCACGTTCGTCTTTTAATTCACCTAGGGCACCGATCGCAGAGACTATCAATAACTCGGTACCAGAATTGATTGCACTTTCTAATATCTCTATGGCCATCGGTTCACCCAATTCACCTAGAGTGGCTACAATGCTCATCTGGACAATCCAATCTGATGTTGAAATGTAGAGTTGTCTGAGTTCTGAATAGGCTTCAACTAAATGTAATGCGCCAATGCAATCAGCAGCAGCAGCCTGAACATCTGCTTCAGGATCTTTGATGCCAACGCGGAGCATTTCTAGAGTGCGGGTTGGATTTTCGTGACCTAACGTCGAAAGCTGTGACATGGCTGCATATCGCACACGCACATTGGCATCTTGCACGATCGGCTGAATCATTTCAAATGCAATGGCACGATCGAGTTCTCGCAATTGATTGACTCCCCGAAGACGATCGCCGAAATCAGTGGAACTGAGCAGGGCATGAACGGATTCTCTAGTAATACTCATGGCGGATGAATAATTTTGTTAGGGCTTGAAGACATTGCTCCTATTTTCTCACAGAGTCGTAAGGCTGGATGAATCTTGGCTTAGAAATGCTTCAACAATCGTTAAACTCACTTGTGCAAAATAGTGTTGGCGAAAGCGTTCTTCTCGAATTCGGATAGTCCAAAACGACTCTGCTGCGGTCAATTCAGCGATTTCAGGTGGATTGTTTGTAGTCCGAGAAATCTGTAATCCGTCCCGTTGATTAGTGATTTCAAATCCCAAAGTTCGTAATATTTCGAGACCAATTTGAAATGTTGTGGCGCTCACAACTAGCCGATCGCAATAGTGTTGTGGAGAAATAGGTTCTCCGGTGCGGGCGAGATATTTTGCAATGCCAATGAGTTGGGGCCAATTGTTTTGGGTGGGGTTACGATAGTCTAATGCAAGAGGCTGTTGGGCCGCGATCGCACGTCTGAATGCAACTTTTAAGGTATTCCAATCGCTGGGACATTGAGTCAATCGTATGACGTTCTGGGTTGATTTACCTGATTCAGTTCGCCAGTCGAGAATTGGGATGCTGTTAGGTTTAATTTCGATCGGGCTGACAGGACAGCATTCTATTAATCGCACTTCATAGCGTTTCTTGTCAACATTATTTTCGAGATATACGATCGCATCACAAAGCCCTTTGGGAATGTCATCTTGGGAATGCCCCGACCAACTTCCTGAAATGCCATTCTGCTTTGTATTGTCATATAATTTGAATTGTGTTTGTAGGTAAGCAATTCGCTGCTGTTTACTATCTTTGATATTGCTAGTGATTAAGTCATCAAATTGCACATTTCTTAGAATTAAGCGTGGCACTGGATTTCCAATTCCACAAGGTTCTATGAATCGAAGTGCTTTGTAGAGTTCTGCCCCAAGTTCTGCAACGGTGACGCAGAGATCGGGCGGTGGAATGACTACATTGGGTTTGTATAGTCGTAAATGATGATCAATAGCTTGGGTAAAGAGTGCTAGATTTTCACCTTGTAAGCTCAAGCTCACAGAATTAGGATGCCCGCCTAGCTGATGAAGTAAATGCATTTGTGGTTTAAGTAAATCATATAAATCCTGAGTGGATCGCCCAATGCCTCGTATGATTTTAGGATCTTCTGTACTGAATAAAAATGTGGGTTTTTGGAATCGTTCTTCGATCGTTTTTGCAACACTAGTTAATGTATTGAAACTCCATTGTGGATTGGCTAGAACGATCGCTTCACTGGTCGATAAATCAATAGTCTGAATGGCTGTCAAAACTTGATCAAGTACTTCCTTATGCAATCCCAGTGACCGAGTATAGCCAAGTTCAGCTTGATCGGCGATGACGGTAGCTTCTGTTAGGCGATCGGTTGTGAGCAATTTGATACAAGCCTCAGGTTGAATCTGACTCAATGATCGAATACGTGCGCCTAGTCCTGAATTGAACTCTGTCGCCCGATCGCCGTGGTCTCGACAATGCTTTAAAAGTCGCTGAATACCAGGTCTGGTGGCTGTTTTGGGATTGGCTTGTAATTGCAATTGTGGAATACTGTTTTGAAATAGAGTACGTGCTTCGCCTTTGTATTCGACTAAATCCGCTAACATTCCGATCGCAACAATATCAAGTAGATTAGTTGGTTCTTTTTCCTGAAGTGCTGTAATCAATTTGTAGGCGATCGCGACGCTGGGTAATGTGGCGCAGGAATGATTTTGGTCTAGATGTCGCGAATTTAAATGGATAATGTTTGTGATATTGGGCCGATCGTCGGTATGGTGATCAATAATAATTATATCTAATCCAATTGATTTGGCGTGGTTTAGTTCAATTTCATTGTGGCTTCCCAGATCACATGTAATCACGAGTGTAATGCCTTGTGTTTTCAATCGATCGAGTTCCGCAATCGACAATCCCCGAAAACAATAGTCATAATCTGGCTGAACGATCGTCATCCGATCGCCCAACTTCAACCCCTCCCAAAGCAGTGCTGTCGTCGCAATTCCATCCGGTGCCGGGTCACTCCACAACGCCACAAGTTCATCATTTGCTGTCGCCTGTTTAATCCGCTGAACCGCCATTTCCATGTCGTATCCAAAGGCTAGGGGATCCCCACTTTGCGATCGATCGATATTCAAAAATCTCCGTATTTCTGCAATATCGCGATGTCCTCGCTGCCACAGTAATCGGGCGAGATATAGATTGGGTTCGATCGCTTCGATCGCCTTGATAAAGTCAGCAGGTGGCATCATTTTTCTAGTTTAGCGGTTTCGGGAAATGACGACAAATGCGTTGATTATCCATTCTTCACCATCCAAGTTAGCATTCCTAAAATCCGATCGACAGGTTGCAATGGATAGTCTGTGAGGTCAACTGTAATGATTTGATCATCCAATTTTAGAAATCGCCATGCAGTCCCACTTGTGGTTGCGCCATAAATGGTTGAAACATCTAGATTTTGTTGTTGATTAAATCGTTGTGCGGCGATCATTTCGGCCATACATTGTCCGAGACCACTATTTAGACTATCTCGCTTGGCTTCAACCAGAACGATCGCAGGTGCTTCAATTTCTAATTGTTCATCTGAACGGCTAATTAAAAAATCGCATATACCACTCAATCCAACACTTGCATCTACTGTGAAATCTCGCCCAGAAAACACACTAATATTTGATTTGATAATTTGTTTGAGTTCAAGCAAAACAGGTGCAATAATCATTTCAGATTTTGCTTTTTCAGATCCGACTGCGATCGCCCAGGGAACATAGTTTTCCAGGATAGACTTCAACATTATGCTGGGTTCAATATCGTTTGTTGATGGTAAAAAACGTCCTCCTTCAATAGTCTGAATTCCAAACTCTTGTTTAATTCGCTTTACGGTAAAGTCACTGTACGCCATAATGTCAGCCTCAGTTGTCATTAACAGTATATCTTCAAGTATGGCCATCGGTTGATGTGAACAATTAGGAAAAGGGCTGCGATGGTCTACGACCGACCGGAGGTCATCGGCAGAAAAAATTTGGTATCCTAAGAGAATCTTTTCTAGTCTGTTCGTATGCCGGAGTTTCAGCCTTATTTGGATGCGGTTCTTGGCTCAGTGCGTGAGTCAGACCGTTGGCGTGACGATCGGTATACTTCTACAGAAGCTCAGCTACCGTTGCAAGTAAAGATAATTAAGGACGAGCAGATTAAACGTTCTAATGCTGATCAGAAGAAAGAGGAGAAAAACCTAGGCGATTCGGTCTTTTGCAAGGACTTCGAGAATTTTACATTCATGAACCTGTTCTTTTAATTGGAAAACCAGGATCGGGAAAATCGACTGCATTACTTCGGCTATTGTTGGAGGAGGTTGAGATTGGGATTGAGGCTCTCAGACAAAACCCAGAATCATTACCACAAATTCCACTACTAATTTCATTACGATCGATTGTCTTCCCAATGTGACGATCGACGCTCATGAGAGCGGGAGTATGTCACTTTTTCCAGAGAAATTCAAAAGCCAGTAAACCCGTTTTAATAGTAGAACGCATTTCGGGGGTTTGATTTTTCTACCTAAAAGGGTGACATGCTCCCCATGAGAGCTTAGTCTAAGGTCTAGGCTAGAAGGCGATTCGGTAAGGCGATGAAGTCTCCCTCAAATCTTGGAATTTTACAAATCTCCGCGACATCAAAAGCTTGAAAGGTCTGGTCAATCTCTGCATTAATCAGAAACACTTGATAATCACAGCTAGAAAACTGAGCGAGTATCTGCTTAAATTTTCCTTCTGGATCAGCCTTATGATAGTCCACCTCAAACTCGAAAAAGATCACGGGCTTCGACTTTTCAATAATTTGGGTCGCTCCACATAGCACTTGATACTCGCTTCCTTGAGTATCGATTTTAATGACGGATACTTTGTCCTGAACTGCATCCTCTAGGACTTCATCAAGCCGCTCCATTTTGACCCGAACCTTCTCAATATCTTGTCCCTCCATATCATAGTTATAACTAGTACTCGAAAGACCTCGATTATAAGAAGAAGCTTTCTGCATATAGAAATCAATGTCTCCCGATCGATCGCTGATAGCAATGTCGTAGGTGACGATATTCGTTAAATGATCATTCAGGCGAATATTACAATTCAACTGTGCGTTAATTAATCGATTCGGTTCAAACGCAATACACTTTGCTTGAGGAAATGAACTTGCGATCGACAAAGTATGAAATCCAATATTTGCACCCACATCTAAAAAGACACCATCTGTTTTCATAAAGAATCGCATCAACGAAGATAGATTTGGCTCCCAAGCCCCGCCTTCTGCAATGTGATCTTCAATATATCCCGGTCTCAACAACAGCATCTTAAACGGGTGAGTAGCAGACTTGATTTCCGCTGTGAAGTGCCGCAATTGAGACTGAGCTTTCATAACTGATTTTGGTTGCATTGAGTCTTCAGCTTGTCCTCTCAATTTTTGATGCGATCGGTTGGCCAAGATTACAGCCTGATAGGGCAATAAGAGGAGTCCTTTTATTTTTCGTTTTGCAGTTCTAAGAAAACTCGGGCGGCTAATATGAGGGGACTGTGGATCAGGCATAGATCCTGATAGAGACTGGGATAGAGACGTGGTAGGCATGATGTTTAAAAAAGAGTGAAACAACTATGGTCCGCCAGAATTAACAGCAGACGCTTTATCCGCGATCGGCTTCTCGAATAACCTGCCCATCTCCTGAATGAAGCCACAATTTGGGGATGAGCTATCTATCCACTTCGAGTTTGTCATGCCACACCGCTCGATCGTGATCGGCTGACAAAACAGATAAGTTTTAGCTACTGTCTTCACTGAGGGCGAAGCAACATAACTAAGCAGCAGTACTCTGTCCATCCAGCCAATCTAAAATTTGACCTAGCTCTGAAATCGACACCAGTCCGTACTGCCATAAAACCATGGGCATGAGGCTGGGGGTTTTGTGGGCTTGCTGAAAGGCGAGGGCGATCGAGTCTGAAGATAACGACAGGTCGTCTCGCAAATAGCGCATTAGAGGATCCTTGCAGCTAGCTGGTTTTCTTCATTTTCTGGCAGAAAGCGGTTTTGCTAGGTAGGCAGGCTCTACCACTGATCGCAGAGTAACGGCTTCCTTCAAAGCCAAGTATCACGGGAAAAGATATCAAATGGGTTCTATAAAGGTAATGAGAATCTGAAGCGATCGAATCACTCACAAACTGCCCAATGAATTATTTCGACATAAAAATTTTACAAACTCAATAAATCAAATTCTAACTAAAGGATCTATTTATTATTGTCAGTATTCTGCCTTACATTTTTATAATTGGTGGAATTTTACTCATTTTATTATCTTTAATTCACAATTCAGACCGATCGAAGGATGTTTTATGAGCGGACTTAGGGGATGTCTCTGGATTTAAGGCCCAAAACGATCGCAATTAACAGGCTCGGTAACACAATAATCCCCAAGGCAAGGCGATCGCTGGCCACAATATTTAGCGCAGGCATCGCATATTTAATCACAAGAGCCAGAGCCGTCGAACCTCCGAACAATTTCGCGACCAAGATGAAACTTGCTGGGTTGAAATCGCTGGATTTTTTAATCGGGAATTCAGGCATGTTGTAGTTCCCCGGTGAGAGAGGTAGAAAATTTGAATGGCAGAGATCAACTTTTAGGAATTCAGTGACATCATAGAGGAGTTACATGGATAACAGAGCAATTAATGGGTATTTATGACTTCAGATTCCCCTACTCCTGACATTTTAGAGTTTTCATCCGATGAACCTAATGCTTTAGGTCCGAACCTGAGCCTTGTTGATGCTATTGAAGTGGTGATCGATAGCCTGGATAGCGGGGATACGGCGCTCGTCAGTCATGGGAAAACTGGACACCTCTGGAAGTTTCAGTATGGCAGTGTGCAAGTCTTTGTCCAGCTTACGGGCAGCAGCAGTGAGGATGTCCTGACGGTTTGGGCCAAGGTGTTGAGCTTGCCCGTTAAAAATGAAGCGGCTCTGACTCGACAGCTTCTAGAACTTAATTGGAACACGACTTTTGAAGCTCGGTTTGCAATAGCCGATGGTCAGGTTTCCGTAATGACCACTCGTAGCGTCGAAGATTTGTCTGCGGCAGAAATTTCTCGTGCCATCACCATTGTGGCGGGGATTGCCGATCAGCATGACGATCGCCTTCTCGCTGAATTCCCTGCGGCGTAATGTCACGTAATGCCTGGAGACTTCTGCCGCTTTCTTGTGCCAATGGGGCGACCCAAATGGCGATCGATGCGGCTATTTTTCGGGCGGTCGAGTCCGGAGAAAGTCCGCCGACTCTGCGGTTTTATCAGTGGGATCCGATCGCTATTTCCTTGGGCTACCACCAGCGTAACCATCCAAATCATTGGAATGACCTAACATTTTTAGGCGCAACCGTTCAGTTAGTTCGGCGACCGACTGGTGGACGGGCGGTTTTGCATCAAGGCGATTTGACCTATGCGGTGATTGCATCCGGTTTTGCTGATAAGCGATCGGAGAGTTATCGCCAAATCTGTGAGTTTTTGATTCAGGGGTGGCGATCGCTCTCTCACGATCTTTCCTACGGGAACGCAGGACGAGGCTATATTCACAATCCTGATTGCTTTGCGACGGTGACGGGTGCGGACTTAGTTTTACCGACAGGCCAAAAATTAATCGGTAGCGCCCAAAAACGATCGGGCCAGACGATTCTTCAACACGGTTCTATGCGGTTAACCCCAAATCCTGAACTGTTTGAAACCGTGTTTGGTGAGACCGATCGGATTTCTAATGATCCAGAAATGCCGACGATCGATCGGATCATAGATGCTCTTGTTGATGCTGCTGAAACTTGTTTTGATGCTAGTTTTTTGGTGGGTTCTTTGAGTGATGTAGAAAAATCTTGGATTAGTCAAAACTTACAGAGAAATCAAACAGAATAATCAAAAAAGGGGGAGTGTTTCAGACCCAGGGCTGTTTCATTCTAAATTTCGACATTTTGTGCATCTACGAGAACGCGCCGTTCCAGGCATCAGAGATTTTCGTCTTCGATGGCTGAAACCACATAAACTCGTCACCTAAATCTAGAATGAAATGACCCCAGGGCTATTTCATTCTGAATAGAAGTTTAAGTGTGTTAAGACTAAAGCTAGCCAGTCGCTGAGCTTGAGCCATATTTTCAAACCCAAGATCACGATATAAATTGAGGGAAACATTCCGCGCAATGGCCCAAATTTG
>JAPLHZ010000373.1 GCA_026389365.1 Cyanobacteriota bacterium | reverse complement strand
TGTTTGTAGTGCCAATAGACGGTTGAATAGGGCGGTAAGTCTTTGGGTAAGTCTTGCCAGTTACAGCCATTTTTTAGTTGATATAAGACTCCATCTAGAAGTTCTCGTTTGGTCCAAGCCGGAGGTCTGGTTTGTTTTTTAAGTGGTAATATTTCCGACAGAAGGGGTTCAAGGAGTTCCCATTCTTTATCGGTTAGACTGCTGGAATAGGCCATAGGACTGGTGGATATGAGTTTTTTGCACTGCTTTTAGGACACCCTAGAATGTCAAATAGGTTCTGTAAAGGGGGAACCGGAATTGAATTTCTTAGTCCCCCCCTTCACAAGGGTGATTTAGGGGGATCTCCGTCAATATCTAAATCGAACTTACCTCCACAACACCCGTCGTATCAATAAATTTTACAAACCCCTTTTCCGCATCACTAAATGCTTCAAAATGCTGCTGCTGCAAAATACTAACATCCGCATCTGCAATATCTCCCGTCCGTGCTGCAACCCGTGCTGTCAATACCTCCATCGGTGCATCACAATGAACAATAGTCACCGGAATCCCCGTCGCTAACACAGGAGTCCGCAAGGCAAGGCGATCGTACTTCCCATCCAATATCACCGTATGACCTTGAGATGCGAGTAGTAGGCCAAGATTAAGCAACCGATCGTAGGTTCTCTGAGTCATTTCAGGACTATAAATATCAGCCGTTCCCGTTTGCTCAATTGGAATGTTTGCCAGATGTTTACGCACTGCATCCGATCGTAAATGAATTGCATTCTGGGCACGAGCGATCGCTTTCGCTGTGGTGCTTTTACCAGAACCCGAAAGCCCCGCCATTACAATCAATCGACCATTTTTAGCCGCAGTATAGTCATAGGCCAGACGATAGTAATCCGCCGCTGTTTTAGCCGCTGATTCTTTGACATCAGCCGGAATGGTTGGATCATCTAATAAAAATGATGTAACTTTTGCACGGACATAGGCTTGACGGCTGAGATATAGCGGTAAAACCTGCACGCCTTCATAATCTCCAGTTTGTTCCAAATAGGTATTTATCAATAGATTGGCGTAGTCCGATCGGTCCCGCGCATCCAAATCCATACAAACAAATGCCAAATCATACATCGTGTCCACAAACCGAAATGGCTCATTGAATTCAATGCAATCAAACAACAACATTTCACCTTGCCAATAGGCAATATTTCGTAGATGAATATCCCCATGGCATTCCCGGATTTTATCCGCACTCACGCGAGATTCAAATACAGCCGCTTTCTCAACAAAAAAACGATCGCTATAGGCTTTAGTCTCGTCCCACTGTGCTTGGGTTTGGGCACGATCGATATAGCCAACACTTTGAGTATAGTTTTCATCATAAGCTTGACGAATTGCTTCAACCGTTCCAAAGGTCCGAATATAATCGTTGCTTTCGGACTTAGCGTGGAATGTTGCTAGTTCTTTAGCCAAGGTGATGATCAATTCGTCAGTGAGTTCACCTTTATCAAACATTTCACTCAATAGCGCTGTTTGCGGAAACTGTTGCATTTTTACCGCAGGCTCCACCACCACGCCCTCACCACCGATTTGGAACCGATCGCCAACTTGAGTGATGGATTCCACCCCTAGGTAGAGTTTCCCGGCCCCGCGCTGATTAAGCCGTACTTCTTCTTGGGCAAAATGTTGACGTTTTTCAAGTGTGGAGAAGTCTAGAAATCCGTAGTTAACAGGCTTTTTAAGTTTGTAAACATAGTCTCCAGTTAAGAATACATAGGAGATGTGCGTTTGAATCAATTCGATCGGTTCAGTCACAGCATGGGGATAAAAATCCGGCTTAAGCATCGCCTGAATCACAGCGGGCAGGGCACTATCAGTCATGGGGCATTCCTCAAAATAGTCTGGGGATTTCCCCGCAGCATCTTTAAAATACCGGAAATTCGGCCCCAAAATTCCAACATCATCAAAGATTTATCACTAATTTTCCATCCAATTTATGGGTCTAGGGCTGCATTTTTATCTCAATTATGAAATAGAGTTCTCCTATACTTTAGAATGATCAATGAGTCATTAATTGCCACAGTTCAGAGTGAAGGAGTCGATCGGTGAAACGTAAACAGTTTGTGCAAACCGCCTTAGCAAGCGCCACAGCCGCAACCGCCCTGACTGCTTGTAGAACCCGAGGTGCCGGAAATCAAGCCAGTTCGACAGGTGCGCTTCCGACTCTGAATTGGCAAATGGCGACAAGCTGGCCTGTTTCATTGGATACGATTTTTGGTGGGGCGACGACCTTAAGCGATCGGGTGGCGGCCTTAACCGGGGGCAAGTTTAAAATTACACCCCGATCGGCAGGTGAAATAGCCCCACCCCTCGAAGTTTTGAATGTTGTCTCTCAAGGTGCGGTCCCCTGCGGACACACTGCTGGTTATTACTACGTCGGCAAAACCCCCGCAGCAGCCTTTGGAACCTCTCTTCCCTTTGGTTTCAATGCTCAACAACAGAATGCTTGGCTCTATGAAGGCGGGGGATTGAAATTGCTTCAGGAACTCTATGCCAAGAAGTTTGGGGTGATTCAATTTCCCTGTGGCAATACCGGGGCACAAATGGGCGGCTGGTTTCGTAAAGAGATTTCGACCGTGAATGATCTGAAGGGATTGAAAATGCGGATTCCGGGATTGGGCGGTAAAGTGATGAGTAAACTCGGGGTGACGGTCCAGACGCTGCCGGGGGGCGAAATTTTTCAAGCATTACAAACTGGGGCAATTGATGCGGCAGAATGGGTCGGTCCCTATGATGATGAAAAACTTGGATTGCAAAAGGTCGCGCAATATTACTACTATCCTGGTTGGTGGGAACCCGGCCCAACCTTAGAACTACAAATCAATCTTCAGGCATGGCAGAAACTCCCGAAGGAATACAAAGATGCGATTCAAACAGCGGCCTACGAATCAAATATAACGATGTTAGCTAAGTACGATACTCGCAACAATGAAGCCCTTCAGCGTTTAATTCAGAATGGTGTAAAGCTTCGTCCCTACAGTGATGAGATTTTGGATGCGGCGGAAAAAGCATCCTTTGAATTATACGAGGAGTATTCAGCAAAGGATGCAGATTTCAAGCTGATATTTGAACAATGGAAGGCATTTCGCGATCGGATTTATGCCTGGAACAATATCAATGAAGGGGGCTTTATCCGTCATAGCTACGGCAAAATAATGCGCTAACGATACGGTGAACAGTGGGGCGATCGCAAATCTTGGACTAACAAAGCCTAATCTTGGAATACTAGATACAGTGAAACACCAAGGTCGCTCCAATGGTCAACGACACGTTGCCAAATTTCCATCATCGTTTTCCAGCTTAAGGGTTCAGCTTTCGCCAACCGATCGGCAGCAGAATACAACACCATGATGCAATCGCCCTCCTCCCATTCCAAATCAGTCAAACAATCTACAACCGCATCCCAATTCCCACCAAAATAATCTGGAAATTCAAATATCTTAGCCAATTCAGTAAAGTAACTCGCCTCGCCTTGCGCCTTACGACCATTGAATTCAATTACATCGAATCCCCATTCTATACAATCTCGAATAAAGGTCGGACGATCGGTCTCACTATCAATGGAATAAAAGCCCGGAAGTTGCTCCATAGCATCCAAAGAGAATTCTTGAGTTGGTAAATGTGAAGAAATAGTCATTAGAAATAGCTCCTTAATTTAGCCGGGATAAGAGAACACAATTGGTCATCGCTTGGGACTAACGGGAAGCTGAATCAGTGCAAAGGTAGCATAGTGATCGCCAGTGTAATAGTACTCACGTTGTTGACTGGCGATGATTCTCCGTGCCCCGCGATTTCTAGCACCGGGGGTTGGAACGGTATATTCCCGATAGTAACCCCGCGCCGCAACAGGCAATCGCTTCTCAAAATTACCAAAAACAGTGCCATCTTTTTGTGGATAAGGAAACGGACCGCCGCGCTGAATTAAACCTAGTGTAGTTTTGGCTTCAGGCGGAAGCTGATTCAGGGAAACCCTCCTAAGGGCGGAGGTCGTGCCAGAGTTCGTGGCAGAGAAGGACGATCGGTTCATCATCACGTCGGACGTAATCGGGTCAGACATAGCGGTCGGCAGCGCAGCACCGCCCATCAGCCCCAGATATGATCCAATAGAGACTCCAACAGCCAAAATTGCACGAGATGCCGACCCGATCGCAACATTCATACCCAAACTACTCCACACCAGCAATAAACAATGAGCTTAATTTTACTCTAGGATAGAGGGCGAAACAAATTAGAATTTTAGATAATAGACTAGGGATTTGATTTTATGGATACTCCAGAGCAACTATTAGGGAGCTTAGGATTAATCGTGGGAGCCGTCGGGCTTTCAGTGTGGCAGCGGCTTGACCTCGCAATGCCGATTTTGATCGCAGTAGGCCGATCGATTTTGCAAATGATTGTTTTTTGTTATCTTCTGGCAATAGTTTTCGCACTACATTCACCATGGGCAACCGCGATCGCCGCCCTAACTTTAATTGTTATTTCTACTCTGCTCTCTAAAAATCAAATTAACAATAGGATTCCATTCTTATTCCCAATGCTGACCGGAATTCTACTCTTCAGTAGCGTTATTACCTTGGCATATACCCATCTATTCGTAACACCCAATTGGAGCTGGTTTGAAGCCCGATCGGTTTTGCCATTTTTAGGAATTATTCTCAGTAGCATGAGCGCTAGTACTAGTGCCGTCACCCAACTGATTAAACGCTTGAATACCCATCGCCTCGAAATCGAAACCCACCTCAGCCTCGGCGCAACCCCAAAACAATCGATCGCACAATATCAACGGGATGCAGTGCGCAGTGCTGTCATGCCCCAAATCAGTGCCTTGACAATTTTGGGATTGGGAATCTTGCCAACCTTTCTGTCAGGTGAGTTGATAGCGGGCTTGGATCCATTGCAGGCTGGAGCCTATCAACTTTTGATACTATTTATGTCACTATTCGCAACATTGTTAACAACAATATTACTGACCCTAACGATTTCACGACAATTTCTGACGAAGGATGCCCAATTGCTTACTTGGTGAGGCACAGTAGATAGATAAATATTAGATAGCCTGATTTCAATAACGATGTGTCTTATCTATACAAATTATATAATTATTTCAGATTTGATAGTCGCCATTGTGCGGACTTAACGACCAAGGTGTGATGACGTAGGCATTGATAGTGTTATGCAACTGCTCTCTCCTTTTAAAGCGATCGCTCTCTTTACGCCCGGTGGAGATGTAGCCTATTGCATCGATACTAACAAGCAAAAGCATTGGCACGTCCATCTTTGCGGCGAATTGCAGCAGGCACTAAAGCTACCAGAACCGCCTCATTTTTTGCTTCATTATTACAAAGCCACCGTTGATGTGTGGTGGAGTGTCGAACAGGGCAACTTACAAATCACGGCGACCGCCATGCCAGCGGTGATTCAATATCGAGCTTTGTTAAATCATTTGTTTCAAATTCCAGGAACCCCTTGGCAACTCGATAGAATTCAGCCAGAGCTATGTGAAGCTCAATTACTACATCAGTATCAACAAGATTTTCCAGAACTTTGGGCGTTTCACGATCTCATTCTGCCCGTGACCCAATCTCCACCCGATTCTCGACCGACCTTACCGGAGCCAGACATGTCCATGATTCAACGATCGATCATTGACCATTCCCCGCCGATCGAATCCTCAATATTGGATCCGATTCTTCAAGCTAATCGCTATGTGTTGCGGCTTTTTGTCTCCTGTCGCCACTCGTCCACCGAACTCGCGTTGCGCAATCTCCATCGAGCTTTGGAACGATCGTTATTGCAGCCCTACACGTTACAAGTGGTCGATATTTCCAAACATCCCGAACAAGCCGAATACGATCAAGTCACCGCAACCCCGACGTTAATGCGGGTCCATCCCTTGCCACTACGACGGATTGTTGGACATTTGGAAAATGATGATCAATTGCTTCATTTACTCGCCGAACTCGATCTGGAAAGCTATTTATAAGCTGCAATCCTAAATTCGGAACGGTCTAAACCTGTTCCAGCCGATCGCTCCCTCTTTTATGGTACTTGATCAAATCTAATACCCCCCATATAGCAACACCAAAATTAGCAACACTAAATATGGAGGGCCACCACGAGAGATCTCCGAGGACAAAATAAAAACGGTTGCTTACAAGGAGCAGCCGTTTTATCGGGAGATTCAATCTAGCTTGTCAATCAAAACCCTAGTCTTCCTGAGAATCTGACGCAGATGTGTTGGGTGTGCTTTCATTCAGGGGATGAATGGAAATAATTTGGCCACCTAAACGATTCATTTGTTGCATGAACTCGCTCATTCGATTAAAAGCCACTGGCATCATGACCGTGCTGCTTTTACGAATGGCGTGATTGTCTTGGTCAGTCCGATCGGTTTGACGGAGTCCTGCGACTTCGTAGATAAAGACCCGACTGTCACCAAAAGGGTTGGATCCCAAAATAGAACGGCCTAACATATATAAGCTTCTCCGTTGGATTTTAGAGTTATTTTTTTACAGTGTGGGTGATTTTTAAGGGCGCAAGGCTTGCGCCCTTAAATTCCTGTGAGGAGAGATTTATATTTCTCTATTTCACAATCTTTATTTCACGAGCGTGACGCTGGCAACTTTACCGCCGAGCTTATTGATGCGTTGGAGCGTACTGTTGAGCTGCTCGTAAGGAACAATGTACTCGGTATTGCTGCGACGCACTTTGGGATAGCGCGGACGGCTAATGGCGGCGACTTCGATGCGATATTGACGGGTGGACCCATACATTGCCGGAGCGAAGACACCTTGAGGCATGGTTCCTTTTGGTGAAGCCTGGTAAGCCCAACCTGGTGCACCACTGCCCGCCACAGTCCGTATAGTCGCTGCCCGCCCGCGTGCTAAGTCTCCCGCTAAGTGAGAGTTTGCACCCTCGAAGTGAGACTTGTCGCTGGTGGCATAGCCGCGATACAACTGGAACATCCGGGGAAAGCCCACCATTTTTTGTCCCGTCTGAGTCGCGAAACCCCGGTAATAAGGCACCGTGAAATCACCAAAACTGGCATCATATTCCGCTGAATTCAGATAGGAATCGATATCTGCCTCGTAGCCTTCATTTTGATAGCGATCGAGATGTTCAATCACTTCCGCTTCATCATAGGGCGCACGTCCCAATAGATGTTTAAAGTTCAGCTCGATTACCCTGGTATGGAAATGGGGATAGAGGAACTTAGCTTTGTACAATTCTGACTTCGCCAATGCCCGTACAAATTCACGCACCGACAGTTGACCATTGTTTAACAATGATTCCATCGCCGTGAGCCGATCGGCCATCAACAAATGCCCATTGCCTAGAACATGACGATAGACCGCATCAATCACGGTTTTCGCTTCAGCAGGCGTATACTTGGGGCGTAGTTCAATGGGTTGCGTATCGTCAAAGGCCGCACTCCCTAAACGAGTGGCAGCAGTGGTAATAGCCACAGAGGATTCTCCTGAGTTAGTTGATGATCTTTAGGCGGGCGTAATTTCTACAATCCGCGTGCCCCGTTGATTTAGCCGTTGCATTGTGGCAGACAACTGATCATAGGATACGAGATATTCAGTGACACTGCGACGAATTTGAGTCGTGCGGGAACTGGCCCCCTGGGACACACGAAGGCGATACAGTTGACCGCGCTGGCCACCATGCACCCCCATCAGCTCACCGCCCATGGTGCTGGGTCGCAGTGGACTTACGCTATTCATAGCGAGTTCAGCCGTTAATTGACCTTTGCCTTTACCTTGGGCGCGATCGCTGCTGGCATAGCCTCGATACAGTTGAAAAAGACGATTAAATCCAACAGTTTTTTGACCTAATGGGGTGCCAAATCCTTTGTGGGAGGGGACAACCCATTGACCAAAGTTAGAATGATATTCGTCAGAATCTACATAGGAATTGATCTCTGCTTCATAGCCCTTCTCCATATAGAGCTTGACATGTTCCGAGATTTCCGCCTGGTTCGCTGGTGCGCGACCTAAAAGATGTTTAAAATTTAATTCAATAAATCGAATTTGGTAGTTCTCATACAAGAATTTCTTCCGGTATAACTCTGACATCGCGATCGCGCGAACAAAGTCCTGAACTGTCAAATTCCCTTGACGCAAGAGTGATTCTGCACTCGTGAGTCGCTCGGACTGCATGAGATGCTCATTGCCCAAAACCTGACGATAGGCGGCAGTAATTACTGCTTGCAGATCATCCCGACTGGGATTCGATCGTAATTCCACGGGAGAGGTTGAACCATACGGCTCAATTCCCAACTGTCGTGCACTCATTGAACTGATCATGAAAAAGCTCCTGATAAAAAGCCCTAAAATACTGAAGAAATGAGTAATGGGGTGATGGGATGAGGGGGTGCAATCACCGCCAATGCCCAAACACCCCATCAGTTCATCAAGACTCTAGCTGAGGGCGTTGATGGCATAGTCGATGTAGGAGTTCGCTTCTACAGCAGGGTCTCCTGATAAGCCATGGCTTGCTTTGATATACTTCAAGGCTTCCACATACCAGCTAGGAGAAAGGTCGAAAGCACGGTTGATTTCAGCAACACCTGAAACCAAGTAGTCATCCATTGGACCTGTTCCGCCTGCAACGAGACAGTAGGTCACCATGCGGAGGTAGTAACCGATGTCACGAACGCATTTGTCTTTACCGCGTTGTGAGGATGCAAAGTTGTTGCCTTGCATTTGGGTGGTGTATGGGAATTTGCTGTAGACAGCATTGGCAGCACCATCAGCCAATTCTTTCGCTTTACCACTCAAAACTTTTGCAGCTTCAAGGCTGGCAGTGGCTTGACGGTAACGACCAAAGGCAACCTGCATTTCCACAGAACTCAGGTATTGTCCTTGGGAATCAGCAGAAGCCACTGCTTCGGTAAGAGGAGTTTTCATAATCTAATCAACCTCGTGATTTAAGTGTTTTAGGGTGGTGGTGATTCCGATCGTCATTCTGTTGTGGCCCATGGGATGGCTCCCACCTAAAATGTGCGATTTGCCTATGAGGTGCCAACAGATCCAACGGAATCAATCAAATCAATCAAAGCTCTACAACTAGGGGCGAATTAACGCTTAACTCACGGAAGCAGCAGCCCGATCGAAGTAAGCGCTCAATTCAGCCATCAACGAACTGCAATCTCCTTGAGTTACGCCTGCCCGATCGCCAGCGATCGCCAATGCAGCCGCTTTCATTTTAGAAATGCCTTCTGCCACAGAACCACCGGGAACACCCAGAGCCAAGTAAGTTTCACGCAAACCGTTCAAACAACGATCGTCGAGGACACTTGCATCACCCGCGAACATTGCGTAGGTGACATAGCGAAGCACGATGTCCATGTCGCGCAGGCAAGCCGCCATGCGACGGTGGGTGTAAGCGTTACCGCCGGGAGCGATCAATTGAGGCTGATCATCAAACAATGAACGAGCCGCATTGGTTACGATCGCAGAAGCGTTACTCGTAATGCGGTTCACTACATCCATCCGTTTGGGGCCATCTTTGACCACTTGCAATAATGCATCAATTTGCCCAGCGTTGATATATTCGCCACGCGAATCAGCTTGAGCAATTACTTTAGTGAACGCATCTAACATTCTGTTAATCTCCTTGATAAAGAATGAAGTTTTGTAATGTCTGGCTAATTTAAAATCCGATCGAACGATGGGTTGCTCTGAGGATTTAAAAACTCGAAAACCTTTGCGGATAAAGCATTTGGCTCGAACTTTGATTTAACCATTGATTCTATTGAACCAGTTTGTCTGTGCAAATCTTGTGCCATTCCTGAAAACCTCTATGTTGTTTTGTAAATCACTTTTTATATTCCAATATTATTCCTAATTATTCCTAGATATTTCTAGTCATGCCTAAACCACTTCGATCAAGCAGCGCAATCAAACAGCATGGTGGACATATAACGATCGGTCCATTCTGATCCAAAAGATTTCTCCAAAATTCGCCGAGTTTTGTCATTTTCGCGTTGACGACTGCAATAGTTTTGCTGTCCCGCTTGGATTAACATTTGTTCATTACGAGACGTTACGGGCTGGGTTTGAATGGCGATACTGCAATGAATCTTTATAATCTGTTGAACAAGTTCTAAGAAAGCCTCTTCTTCACGTTCTCCTTCTGGGCGAATAAAGATGCAATGTTGAGAAAAAATGTCGCCCCAAACGGGTAACTCCCGAGGATGGGTGAATTCAAAATGGGGAAGTTGGGAGAGTTGGAGATGGTAGGTGGCGGGGAGGCTGCGGTCAGCACGGATGGGGGAAAGATCTACGATCGCGGCGCTAATTTGTCCTTTTGCACCAACAATATCGCATCCAAACAGGGGGAGTGGATATTCGTTTTTTGGGAACATGACGCAGTGGAGAATATCTAATCCATTGCCGACTTGGGCAAGTTCTAAGTGAAGTTTGCGGAATTGGGGCGTTTGGTAGCAGTAATTTTCGATGACGAGTTTTTCGCCTTCGAGGTGATGTTCGATATAACCGAGGTCAGCAGGAATTTCGTAGGGGGAGAGATCTAAATAGTCTTGCCAAGTTCTTTCAATGGTATTGGCTAATTGTTGAATTAGGGGTTGTTGGCGATCGCGAAGGGAGCCTTGTAGAGAGGTCATAACGGTTGATCAAATAGGTTTCCTTATAGTCTTTGCGATCGCCCGTGCAAAATCCGTGCAAAATGAGAATTAATTAGATTTAACTAGATCCATGGGTTGATCTAGTTCATGATTGAATGAATTCGTTGAAGACGATTGTGAATCCGATCGCTGAGAGATTCTGCCGTAATGGGTTTACAAAGATAATCATCGGCTCCGACTGAAAAGGCTTTATGTTGAGTTTCTGCCTTAGAATCGGCACTCAAAAACATCACGGGAATCTTTTGCCAAGGATCGACGGATCGTAATCCCTGACAAAGTTCAAATCCATTAATTTGTGGCATTTGGATATCCAAAATCAAAACATCTGGATGATTGCTCTCCAGAACAGACCAAAATTGTCTGGGGTCATTTAAGGTCAACACTTGAAAGCCATAGGGTTTTAAATATTGAGGGAATGTTTCCAAAAAAAACGGATCATTGTCCACCATCAGGACTCTAATCTCAGGCTGTAATGGCTTGGACTTTGAATCTTCGATCGCCTGTGGCCGATCTTCGACCATCGTGGGTAAATTTTCAATATAAAGCGTTTGCTCAATCTGTTGCTGAAGCTGATTTAGAAACGATCGAAAGAATTCTGCTTGATAGGGTTCTAAATACAGATCAGGATGAAGTTCTTGATCTAAATTTCGGGCCAACCGCATGGCGTGATCTAGCCCAAAGGTGCCTAATGTCCCCACCAGGGTATGGGCTGCTCGATAGGCTTCTGCTTGAATGGGAGAGGTTAATTGCCCCAAATGAAGGCTGTCTAGAGTCGATCGAATCAATTCTACCCGTTCCAAACAGGTCGATCGATGTTTTTGCCAAGTGTCATTCAGCAATTCTAAATATTGGGTTTGCTGCGTTAATTCATTTGATTTAGATTGTTCGATCGGTGAATTGCCTGTTACAAGGTTTGGGGTTTCTCGTGCTGGAGCGATCGTCGAAGTTGAGAGATCAAGTATTTTGAGATAGTAGCCTCGGCCATGGGAGGTCGCAATCAAATCTGGCGGGGCACCGACGGCGGTGAGTTTATTGCGAAGACGACGCATGTGCGATCGGACGGTGGCATCTACTGGGAATTCTTCTGACGACCATAGACTTTCCAAGATTTCATCACTACCAAAGACATGGTGACTATCCCGCATCATCATTTCGAGCAATGCATATTCTTTAGCCGTTAACGTTAAGGCCATCTCGCCATAGAACACTTCATGGGTACTTGAATTCAACGATAATGGTCCACAGATGACGGTCGGTAATGGATTGCTACTCCCCCGCCGTAGCAACGCCCGAATCCTGGCAATCAATTCCGGTTCATCAAAGGGCTTCACCATATAGTCATCGGCCCCGGCATCCAATCCCATGATTTTTGCCGTGCTGGTATCTTGAGAAGTCAACATCAAAATCGGTAGGGTATAACCTGCATGTCGCAATTTCTGACAAAGGGAAATACCATCGAGTTTGGGCAAGACCAAATCCAAAATCAATAAATCATACTCATAGGTCGAAGCATACTCCCAACCCTGCACCCCATCCTTGGCGACATCGATCGCGTAGCACTCCACATTTAATCGCTGCGTTAGCAATGTGCGGAATATCTCATCATCTTCAACGACTAAAATCCGCATAGCACCCTCAGTTTTACGCTCAATTTGGTAATTAGTTTGATCATTCAGTCCAATTTAAAACCTTACAAATCTGTTGTGCCAACTCTAATGCATTAAAGGGTTTAGTAATAATGCCATTGACCCCAGTCTCATTAAATAAGCGCTTTTCGGAAGCTTGGGCTTTTGCGGTTAGGAAAATGACTGGAATCGATCGGGTTTGATCATTGAGTTGCAAGGCTCGAAAGGTCGCTAATCCATCCATTTCCGGCATCATTACATCCAGTAAAATCATATCCGGGTGGTCTGCCTGTGCCCGCGAAATCCCTTCATTCCCAGAACTTGCGCTGATTACCTCCCAGCCCGCTGTCATTTTTAATCCAAATTCCACCACGGTTTGAATTGATTCTTCATCATCAATAATCAAAATACATTTTTCACTCATTGCTACAATTCTCCATAATTCAATGGTGGAATGGTAAAAATAAACCGACTCCCTTCACCTAAGACACTCTCAGCCCAGAGACGACCTCCATGTTGTTCAATGATTTTACGGCAGATGGTCAACCCTAGCCCAGTCCCCCCTTTTTTCCGGGAATCTGAAGAATCTACCTGATAGAACCGATCGAAAATGCGTTCGAGTTGTTCGGGTGGAATCCCTGGACCCCAATCGCGCACTTCAAATTGAAGCTGGTTTGCACGACATCTCAATGTCAATTCAATTCGCCCTTCCCGTGATGAAAATTTAATTGCATTACTCAACAAATTCATCAACACTTGCACGATGTAGTCAGCATCCGCCCAGATTTCAACTTCGATGGGTGCAGTCGAAAGGAATACATCATACTGTTGTGCCATGGCTTGAATGGCTTCTGTGGCCGTCACCATCAAATCTGCTGCATTACAAACTTGGCGATTCATAGTGACTTCGCCCGCTTCAATGCGCTGTAAATCCAAGACACCATTGACTAATCGCACCAGCCGATCGGTATTTTCATCAGCAATCTCCAGCATTTGATGGCCGTCGCGGGTCAAGCTTCCCAACCGCCCGGTGGCCAGAATTTTCAAGGCACTATGAATAGAGGTGAGGGGCGTGCGGAGTTCATGACTCACGACTGAAATGAATTCATCTTTCATGCGTTCGATCGCCTTTCGATCGCTAATGTCCGTGATCAAGGCAAAGAATCCTTTAATTTTCTGTTGTTTTCCTTTGCCCTCTTGGTGCGGGATGTAGGTGACACTCACCGATCGCGATGTCCCGTCAATCCATTGAATCTCGTTTTCATAAATCACGACTTCTCCAGAAAGCACTTTGCTAACCCAAGGTTCCATCCGATCGTAACAATCCCAAACTTGATTCAAATGTTTCCCACGAATACTTTCTGGAGATTTCCCCAGCCATTTTTCGTAAGCTTGATTATTAAATTGGTAGTTTTGTTTTGCATCAACATAGGCAATTAAAACAGGCAAGGCATTGGTAATTAATCGCAATTGTTCTTCACTGCACCGCAGAGCATCCTCAGCCTGTTTTCGCTCGACGATCTCTTGTTGCAATTCTAAGTTTACATGGCGCAATTTTGCCGTCCGATCGGTCACCATATCTTCTAAATGCTCTAACAATTCTCCTTGCGAAATAGCGATCGCAATTTGATCGGCTAGTTGCTGCATGAGTTCGAGTTCAAATTCACTCCAGTCATGGGGAGCTTGACGACAATGGTGTGCGATCAGCAATCCCCAGAGTTTGTTATTTTTGACTTGATCGCCTGAATGAGGATTCAAGGTAATGACGATCGGCACAATCAATTTTGCCTTGATGCCAAACTGTGTTAGAAAATCAATCAAACAACTCGCAACGCCAGATTTTGGATCACTGACATCTGAGATCGCTTGCACCCTTCCCTTGGCATAGAGCGTCTGATAATCCGTGGGAAAAACTTCGTCGGGAAACTCATACCCTAAAATCGACTGAACATCGGGCAATACCGCTTCACTAATGATCTTCCCGGTGCGATCGGTCCATAATTGGTAAATCAACACCCGATCGGCCTTGAGAATCCGTTGAACTTCTGAAACGGTTGTACTCAAAATTTCTTTCAGTTGCAGTGATTGCCGAATTTTTAAGGTCACTTCTGCAAAGAGTTCTGCCTTTTGCTGCTGTTGTCGCAGTTCTTCGGCAATCGAATTTTCTTCGTCATGCGGACGATCTGGTGGGGATAGCGATCGGGCTTGAAAGTCGCGCACAGTGAAGATTCCAATGGACTGCGAGAAGAATGTCTAACATTTAATGTATGAGCAATTGCGATCGTCTTTAGAGAACGTTGGAAATCTTAATCCATAATAGCCCGCAACATTAGATGCTATCGGAAATTAGTCTAATGAGCTAAATTCAGAATACTAAGGCCCTAGATAAGGTTTGACATCATGAAAATGAGCTACAGGGATCTAGAAGGAAAACCAAAAACGCTGCAAAGCCTGACAGGTCTGAATCCG
>JAPLHZ010000073.1 GCA_026389365.1 Cyanobacteriota bacterium | reverse complement strand
TTTTCTTTAGCCCATCCATTTCGATTGCTTGCATTACCTTTTGCCGTAAATCGGAACTATATGGTTTTGGCATTGTTATTGCTCAGACAATTCGCTTTCTTTCTATCTTATGTCCTAACCTAGCTGGCTATAGCTATATTTATCCCGTAGACGGTAGTGATAGGTGAAGACTCGATCGCTGAATTGACGTTCTTCTTGGCTTTGAACTTCGATATTTAGTAAGACCCAGGTTTCATCGCCGGATAACGTCCAGACTTTGACGAGTTTATCTGCAAGACGTTTCCCTAATTCGGCATCGCGAACGACTTGACTCAGTTCTTGGTCGAGAAATTCATACCCTCGTTCCCAATCGATTTCCGCGTGAATGTGAGGAAAAAAGAAGCGCATGAAATCTTCAAAATAGACTTCTATAATGTCTTTCCAAGGTGAATCAAAGGCGTCTCGTAGTTCAGGCATAACGTTCATTTCAGACGATCGATCGGAGTCTAATGGAATACGGCCAAGGTGGATTTTTCCTTGACCGTTTGGGGTTCACGCGATCGATTAACGATCGGGAACTAAATAAGATGCGGATTTGCCCTCATCCCAGCCCTCTCCCAAACTTGAGAGAGAGGGTAAGAAGGGTTTTGTCCGATTTTGACGCAGCTAGAGCCAGAATTGGACAAAACCCCTCCAAAATCACTTCAGCGTTCCTACTTTCCTCTTACACGCCCAATTCCAGCATTTATCCCACCACCCACCAGCGAGAAGAGATAACCTGCCAGAATTGGACCGGGTTCAGAAAAGAGCGCGCAACAAATGGCATTGATTTTAGGCTAATCCTTCCGACAACGATCGCACCGCTTCAGCCATAGCCGTCCCCAACTGACTCGCATCTTTCCCACCCGCTTGCGCAAAGTTCGGACGACCACCACCACCACCACCGCAAATTTTCGCGACAACACCGATTACTTTCCCAGCTTGTAACCCTTTCTTTATTACATTAGGACCAAAGGCCGCCACGAAATTGACTTTTCCGTCTTCAGGACTAGCACCGAGAACCACTGCGCCATTTTCCCCTAATTTTTGCAATAGGTTCTCGGCAGCACTCTTGAGCGACTCGGCATCGGCTCCGGGGAGTTCAGCGACAATAGTTTTGAAGTCCCCGATCGTCACCGCTTGAGCCACTAATTGCGATGCCCCTGCGACCGCGAGTTGGGCTTTTAAACTGGTGATTTGTTTTTGATTGTCTTTGAGTTCAGTTTGCATTGCCGTAATCCGATCGCTGATTTCTTCAGGTTTGACTTTAAACCGATCGCTCAGGTCTTTCACCACCAATTCGCGCACATTCAAATAGTCCAAAATCGCCGGACCCGCCACCGCCTCAATCCGTCGAACCCCGGCTGCAACGCCCGCTTCGGAGATGATCTTAAATACACCGATTTCAGCCGTATTGTTCACATGGATTCCGCCGCAAAGTTCCATGGAAACTCCAGGGAAGTCAATCACTCGAACCGTTTCACCATACTTTTCCCCAAACATTGCGGTTGCGCCTTTGGCTTTGGCCGCCGCGATCGACATCACTTTAATATCGGCGGCGTGGGCTTCTGAAATCCATTGATTGATTTGTTGTTCAATTTGTTGTAATTCGTCGGCAGTCACACCACGATTCAAATTAAAATCAAACCGTAGACGATCGAATGACACCATTGATCCAGCTTGTCCAATTGTGTCATCTACAACTAATTTCAATGCAGATTGTAATAAATGGGTGGCCGAATGATTGGCTTGGGTGCGACGGCGACAGGTCCGATCGATTTGGGCCGTGATAGTTGAACCTAGTAATACGGTGCCGCGTTCGATTTGACCGATGTGAACGAACAACCCGTTTTGTTTTTGAACATCTTCAATCCGAATTAGCAAATTATCGCCGCTGAAGTAACCCCGATCGCCGATCTGTCCGCCAGATTCCGCATAGAATGGCGTTTGATTCAGAACCAATTGAACTAAGTCGCCCGCTTCAGCTTGAGTTACGGCATTGCTATTCACTAAAATCATTTCAATTTTTGCGCTGCTATTTGATTCAAGGTAGCCTAGGAATTCAGTCTCTCCGACCATTTTCACTAAGTCTGCGATCGCATTTTGAGCCGTTAAGTCAATTGTTTTATGCGCAGCTTTTGCTCGTACTCGCTGCTTCTGCATTTCAGTTTCAAACCCATCTGCATCGACGGTCAACCCGCGTTCTTCGGCAACTTCTTGAGTCAACTCCAAGGGGAAACCGTAGGTATCGTATAGAACAAACGCGTCTTCGCCAGAGATACTGCCAGAAGAACGATCGATAATTTCAGCTAATAGTTTTTCACCACGATCGAGTGTTTCTCTAAAACGTTGTTCTTCGCGCTCCATTTCTTGTTTAATGAAATGCTCCCGATCGCGAACATGAGGATATTGCGATTCTGATAATTGAATTGCAGTATCTGCAACTTTGGTTGTGAATACTTCAGTAATTCCCAACACGCGCCCACTCCGAATCACCCGACGCAGCAATCGACGTAAAATATAACCCCGTCCTTCATTTGAAGCGGTAATACCATCCGCAATCATATGTACGACAGCACGAACATGATCGCCGATTACTTTAAGTGATATTTTTACCGATTCATCCGCTGATTCATAGTCAATTCCCGCAATACTTGCAGCGGTTTGTACGATCGGAAAAATCAGATCTGTCTCGTAGTTATTGGGTTTGCGTTGCAAAATTTGCGCCATACGCTCTAGGCCCATCCCCGTATCAATGTTCTTATTTTGTAGCGGCGTTAGCTTTCCATCAACATCCCGGTTGTATTGCATGAAGACGAGATTATAAAACTCGATAAACCGTGAATCGTCTTCTAGGTCAATATTATCGTCGCCCAATTCCGGTTTGAAATCGTAATATAATTCTGAACAAGGACCACAAGGACCCGTCGGACCAGACACCCAGAAGTTATCCGCTGCACCCATGCGTTTAATGCGTTTAGGATTGACTCCTACTTCCTTTTCCCAAATTTCAAAGGCTTCATCGTCGTCTTCAAAGACACTCACAACAACATTTTCTGCTGCAATCCCAAATGCTTGTGTTGTCAATTCCCAGGCATAGACGATCGCTTGTTTTTTGAAATAATCCCCAAAACTGAAGTTCCCCAACATCTCAAAAAAGGTATGGTGCCGTGCCGTACGACCGACGTTTTCAATGTCATTGGTACGGATACATTTCTGAGATGTGGTGGCACGGGGAACGTGCGCAACTTTCTGACCAAGGAAAATCGATTTAAACGGCAGCATTCCCGCGATCGTCAACAGCACGGTCGGATCTTCGGGGACAAGAGAGGCGCTGGCGATCGGCTGATGTCCGCGCTCCTCAAAGAAGGTGAGGAATTGTTGGCGAATTTCAGAACCGCTGAGGATTGGGGGATGCGTTGCCATGGGACTGACTAAATCATTATTAGGTAATAGCCTTCTATTCTAGAGTGCAGCGGGAGTTCCGGGGAAGTTTTCGTCCTTAGGGTGTGGGATTTTTCCTGAGATTTTATCGAAAATATTATTCGCCGTTCAGCACAAGGGAGGATTAATTGGTCATAGGGGCAGATGCGAACTTACCCAGGTTGTAAAAATAAATCCCATAGAACGAAACTTAAACCCTCAAGGACTTCGAGATAAGGCCAAGTTAGGGGGAAAGTCGTAACTTTACCTCATTCAATCTAAAATAAGAAGCAATCTGCTATCACTTAGAATAATGTCTCTCACAAATTCAATCTCCCATCCGCAATCACTCCCCAAAAACCGTACAGAGGCCGCATTAACTAATCCACCAATGAATGTCTTTGGGGTACCGTTTACAGGCGATGGGTTTCAGGTGGGCGATCGGATGATTCCAGCCACAATTGCATTAAGACGGGCTTTAAAAGGTGAATTACAATCTGGACAATGGTTTTATTTTGGAATCGCACCACAGAATATCAAAATTGAACCAGCACTATCCCATATATCAGTAACCGTGACGAGTCTTGAACTAGTGAATCAAGATACTCGTTCAATTCAGGCTGAGATGCCAATGAAAGGTGGTGTATTCCCGATCCTCTTCATTCAATCAACCGACGAAGTAGCTCCTACTATTGGAGATATAGTTCCATTAAAATTTGACTTAAAACAAATGATTCTATTTGATCCAGGAACAAACGATCGCATATTCCCAACTCCTTAACTTGAATAGATATGAATTCGAGAATCAAATTAATTTCCAGCCAATTGGTCAAGCTTCGATCGTACGGCCAATTGAATCAACTTCCGGAGTAATACCACTCCCGATACTGCCGAAATCACAAAGGCAAAAATTGCACCGCCCTTGTATGCTACAGAAACTAGCAACATTGTCCCAATCAAGGCCGAAAACCCAGTAATGCAGGCATACAATATCGCTGTCATCGTCAAATTCAGCGACTTAATGGCCCGATCGCCTTCTACAGAGCGAACTTGGATTTGTAAGTCGCCGTCTGATAACCGCTCTTCCAATCGAGCGATCGCAACTTCAGTACTATTAGGCTTATTGAATTTATAAGACAAATAACTTTGCGCTTGTTTCGCCAAAAAACCAACTCCCTTTGTCCGATTTTCCGGGGAGGTCGCCGCCAAAGTTTTAACGAACGGTTTCGCCGCAACCAACAGATTATACTGCGGGTCAAGATCCCGTGCGACCCCATCCAGTGTCGTCAATGCTTTAATAATAAAGGTCATCCGAGCAGGCAACCGGAAGGGCTGTTGTTCAAATAGGCTATACATTTCATTGCGTAAACTTTTGAATGCCTGAACTTCGATCGGCTTTTCGGTAAACCGTTCTAACAAAAACTTAATAATTCGGCGGACCGGAGTCATATCCGTCATGGATTCAATCAAACCCATGTCCGTCAGGGTCGAAATTACTTGTTCCGTGTCTTTCTTCAACACCGCAAAGAACGTTTGGATCATTTGATCTTGATTGATCGACTGGACTTCAGCCATCATGCCAAAATCATAAAAAATCAACTTTCCATCCTTACTGACAGCCATATTTCCAGGATGGGGATCGGCCTGAAAAAAGCCATCCTGCAACAACTGCTTCATATAGGAGCAAATGCCAATGTGATTAATGTCCTTCGGGTTTAAACCTGCGGCTTCGAGAGCAGCCCGATCGTTCACCTTAATCCCCGGCAAATATTCCATGGTTAAAACCCGCTTGGTGGTAAAGCTCGGGTAGATTCTTGGAACTACAATATAGGGATGATCTAAAAAATTCCGACGGAATCGATCGGCGTTCAAGCCTTCATTCACATAGTCAATCTCTTTGTAGAGAATATCGGTAAACTCAGCATAAATCGCCTCAAAATCCACATAGTGCGAATTGGGCAACACCCGTTTAATAAACATCGTAAGCTGCTTCAACACCGCAAAATCCAAATCAAACAGGCGTTGTAATCCTGGACGTTGAATTTTAACGCAGACTTCTTCGCCCGTATGCAATCTGGCACGATGCACTTGTCCAAGACTGGCCGCTGCGATCGGAATTAAGTCAAACTCTTTATAAAGACTCGAAAGCGACGTATCAAACTCAGCTTCAATAATGGCGATCGCTTGTTCAACCGGAAACTCCGGTACCTGATCCTGCAATCGGCTCAAGGCTTTGACATATTCCAACGGCAATAAATCTGCCCGAGTAGACAGAGCTTGGCCGATTTTAATAAACGTCGGACCTAATTCCAAAAGAGTCGCAACCAACCACTCCGCCCGCTGATGTCGAGACTGGGGCGATCGATGAATCCCTTGACTATCTAGCCACAAATACCAACTTAATTTGGCCGCAGAAACAGATACGTCCACTCTTCTCGCAAGAGGAGAATAGCTGGGACGCTGCCATCGAAGTAGTGGTGGAGATGCAGTAGCTAACATAAGTTGTAGATTAGTGTATTCAGTCTTCCCGGAGTTGAGAGCGGACAATCAGCAAATCTACTGGAATTATTGTATGTTGCGATGGAACATTATCAGACCTGATTTGAGAATCAGTTTTAGGCAGCGTTTTGAAGGGCGCTTTTAAACAGAATTACAAGGGTAGCGCTATCCTTTTGCCATATCCGGAGACATGGGGAGCAGTATCTTAAAGGTCGTCAGGTGGGATGGAGCATCCTCGTCATTTTGTTTTTCAGTCACGATCGTACTTTCAGCCGTAATCGTTCCGCTCAAATGTTGCACAAGACTCTTGACTAAAGCTAGCCCTAGCCCTGTCCCCGGCACGACACTATCTGTAATGCCCTGACCGCGCCGAAACTTTTCAAAAATGTAGGGCATTTCTGCCGCCGTGATGCCTGAACCAAGATTACTAACGGCAATCTCAAGCTGCTTACCAATCTTTTTTAAGGTCATGGTGACCTTAGTATTAGGATCGCCATATTTTCCAGCATTGGTCAAAAGTTCCAACAACACCCGATTTAAACTGCCGACATCCGTCGATACACTAAGCCCTGGCACCGTCTCAATATCTAGCGACAGCCCTTTTCCAGCCCATCGCTGCTTAAAGCCAAGTTTGAGTTCCTGGGTGAGATTAGCAATATCTACAACTTGAACCTGCATCGCGATTTGTTTGGTCTCTAGTTCTTGTAAGGCCAAAAGATCATTGATCAAACTCGCTTCCTGCGCACATTGCTGCTCCAAGATATTAAGATATTGCGATCGTCGTTCTGGGGAGAGCGTCGCTTCTCGAAGCATCCGAATCGCAAGCATCATACTCGTCAACGGGGTCCGCAATTCATGGCTCAGCGTACTCAGGAACTCATCCATCCGCTTATTCATTTCACGCAGACGTTCAATCTGTTTTCGGTTTAATTCATAGAGCTTGCCTTGCAGATCGATACTGTGTTGGAGTTGAGCGGTCCTATCTTCCACAATCGATTCAACTTGACGCAGAGTTTCGGTTTGAATAATCGCTGAGCTGAGCTGTCCGGCAATCAATTCGATTAAATCAATTTCAGCCGCCGTCCATCGACGAGACTGGTCGTGTTGAAGGACTAAAAACCCAAGGGGTTTGCCTTTATTTTCTAAAGGCAGCATTAGCAATGCAGGATGAGTTTGGGGGTTCAGCACGTCTACAACAAGAGGTGGAGACTCCAAAATCGCTTCAAAATCATTCAATGTGGACACATTCAATAATTCAGGAAAACCCCTCATAGCCGCTTTCGTGACCTGACATTCACTAATCCAATAGGAATGAGGGGGTAGAGGGGGTTCAGTCGAGGTGAGGATGGGCCAAACTGACTCGACAAGGACGCGGGTTTTGGGCAACCGATCGGCAACTTTCAGCATTTGGCGTGGATCCCAAAATCGCAGCCGTAAAACCATGGTCTGCGAAACCCCAAACAAATCAACCATCCCCCGAAGAGCAGTTCGATATATCACAGATAGATCTGAAGACTTCCGAATTTCATTGGTCAACGCCTTAGTTAAGACTTGTCCTGCCACTTGACATTCGTACTGGGTTTTCCAGTACTCAGCATCGTGCAGCTCTGGAATAACAGAGAAGGTCGCTTCTAAAATGGGGTCGTAGTTACCCATGATCATGGAGGATGAATCCGAGGAAGTTAATAAATTATTCTTTGAACGTCAATATATGAGATCTGAATATAAGACTTAAAACACTATCCAGTGCACATATAGAGACTAAGACATCTCCACTGGCATCAGTGAATATAGATATGATTTACAAGGTTACCGTTTGTTTAGCGAGAGTGTATCCGTATTTCCCCTAAGATTGGCAAAGTTATGGATATTGGTATGGATCACAGTGGCTAAACTAATGCGATCGCGGTCCTGCATAGTACACTTGAACGATATCAGTAATAGGATGTCGTACCGTGGCCTCATCATCTTCATCATCGTCCTATGTTGTGGGCACCGTTAAAGGGCCAGGTGAAACGGGAAACCAGTATGTGTTTATCACCTCCGATACGCGGCATGTGAAAATTGGGGAGTATGTCTACTATGAATTATCTCCAGAGGCCGATGAAGTAGCAGCGGGACAGCCCGATCGTCCATTGTCGATTTTGGGCAAGATTTCCGATCGGTCTTTGATTGAGCATTTGCCCGATCGTATTTTTGCTGATACTGAAATTAGTCCGCAAACGATCGCGGCTTTGGTTGGCTTCACGGACCTAAATCCTGAAATTTACGAAGTTACGGTGGATGTGATTGGCCACTTTCAGAAAGGACTAGGATTCATGAATCCCCGCCGTAGTCCTAATCCTGGGGCGAAGGTGATTTTGGCCAGCGATGATATGCTGAAGGGCATTTTAAGCAAAAAACAGGTGGGGGAACCGGGTTCTGCGCATATTGGTTCTATTTTGTTGCGGGGTGCGAATGCGGTGCCAGTGGCAATAGATGTTAAGGAGTTAGTCAGTACCCACATGGCGATTTTGGCGGGGACGGGATCAGGGAAATCTTACACAGCGGGCGTACTGATTGAAGAACTGATGGCTCCGCAGAATCGGGCTGCCGTCTTAATTTTTGATCCGCACGGCGAATATGGCACGCTTCAGGAAATGCAAACGAACGAACGTTTTTTTGATCCCAGGGATGGCTATCAACCCAAAGTCAAAATGATGACGCCCGATCATATTCGGATTCGGTTGTCATCGCTGGATTATTACGATTTGCTGATGCTGTTACCGGGAATGAGTGAGCGGCAGCAGGCCATCTTGAACAAGGCATTTCGGATTTTGCACCGTCATCGTAAAGGCGAGGCGAGATGGAGCATCCAAGATTTGATTGCAGCGGTGCGGGAGGCCGATACCCAGGTGGATGATGAGGGGAATGAAAAAATGGGATCGTCGGTTCAGGCGTTGGAGTGGAAGTTGGAAGGGCTGGAACGATCGCAATATTTCCACACCTTTGAGCATACGGTCGCGCCTCGGGATTTGTTTCAGCCCGGTCAGGTGACAGTGTTGCAGATGAATGAAATTTCCCAGGAAGAACAGCAGGTAATTTGTGCGGCGGTGCTGCGGCAAACCAACCAAGCGCGAATGAATACTGCCCGCGAAAAAATTCAGCCGGGAGATGAGAGTTACTTGCCCTATCCGGTTTTTATGTTGATTGAAGAGGCCCATCGGTTTGCCCCAGCTCATGAACCGTCGCGCTGTAAGCAAATTTTGCGGACTATTCTGAGTGAGGGGCGGAAATTTGGGATGGGCGTGGGATTAATTACACAGCGTCCAGGGAAAATTGATGCCGATGTGCTGTCCCAGTGTATGAGTCAGTTCATTATGAGAATTATTAATCCGGTGGACCAAGATAGCTTGAAGTATGGCGTTGAGGCGGCTGGACGAGATTTGCTGAAAGAGTTGCCCGCGCTAACTAAGGGACAGGTGATTGTGTCAGGGGCTTGTGTGAATACGCCAATTTTGTGCAAGGTCCGATCGCGCTGGACGAAGCATGGCGGCGAAACGATGGATGCGCCGAGTGAGTGGCTGAAATATTTTCAAACCCATCGTCAAGTCAGTCGTGCGATCGAGCAAGCTCCAGTCTCAATTCCCAATAGCCGATCGTCGTCGGAACCCCGTAAAAAAGGTCGCAGTGTGGATTAGGAATTTAAGAGATTGGTGGCTTTATTTAGCTTTAGCTTTATTTAGCTTTATTTAATGCTGCCTCTTGATTATTTTTGTAGCGAGTTGTGCGGTCTTGGGCGATCGTATAGTTTTTGTCGCTTGGGGGCACTTGGGCCATTAGCTCGGATGCTTTACCCCATTTGTCTGCGATCATTTGCCAGTCTGATGGTATTTGCGCTCTACTGCCTAATGCCGCACTTTCTTCTGCCAGACGAACAGCTGTGGAGAAACCTTCCGAACTATCAGGGGTTTTAGCTTCAGGGGTTTTAGCTTCAGGGGTTTTAGCTTCAGGGGGCTTAGCTTCAGGGGGCTTAGCTAGATTACTAGTGGTCGAAGTTGTTTCACTGGGTTTGTTAATCAGGCTAAAAACTCCCCAGCCAACCAAAAGTAGGGCTGTCGTCGCCCCCATTCCGCCGAGAATTCCCCGCCAGAACTGTTTTTTTTCCCGTTGTTGACGAGCAGTCGGGCCACCAATTTGTTGATCCGATCGGTTAGACATGGAGTTTTGAATGTCTTCCATCATGGTCTTGAGAAAATTAGGCCGCACTAAATTAACTTCTTTGTACCAAAGGAGCTTTTCTGGCTCCCGGTTAACTTCATCCAGCCATAAAAGCTGTTGCTCACGGACAATACGGCTATTGATATTGACCCGGCGGACTCCGCGAGGGGCCAATAATTCTAGAATTTCTTTAATCCGATCGGGCAATGCTTCTTGATTAAGTTGGGCTGGGGTGTCGGCTTCACATAGAAGCTGTAATAGACCACCGTCGTAGACCGCCCGCGTCCGCACTCCCACATCAGAGAGTTCCTGGTTTAGAACTTGGATAATCGCAGCGACGCTCCCCTGGTGGGCTTGCTTGCGAATATCGTTAGCTGGATTGGTGAGGGGAGACATGATGGCTTAAAACAAGAGTCCACAATATACCACTCATCTAACCACAACTTTTTAGATCCGATAGCATCGAATCATTAGACATTAAAGGAAATAGTGAGTACTAATTATGTTGAATAAATGATTGATGTGCAAACTACATTTCTCTCATTTATTCTCTTTCTTATCCATCTCTATTCAACTTCTTCTCTAGATTAGGCTGATTTTAGGCATTTA
>JAPLHZ010000257.1 GCA_026389365.1 Cyanobacteriota bacterium | reverse complement strand
AGGCGGACATCCGGTAAATCGAGTGGAATGTGAATCTGATTCTCCATGAGGCCCCTCGCTTGCTGGCTAACATCTTGATTTTACAGCCAATCGATGAACGCTATATCTGGATGCCGACCACGGCAATTCTAGGAGAACCTTTTGTTTCAGGTGAATTGCATTGGAAACTTCTAAAATACCAACTCTAAACTGAACAACTTGGATCTAGACTACAAGGATAATCTGCATCTCCCCTCTCGATTTGAATGGTAGAATGTTGGATCCCAAAATGGAATTTTAATTCTCGACTGATCTCTGCCAAAAAATGATCGCTGGGATGCCCATAGGGCATCACCAAATGAACAGTTAACGCCATTTCGATGGTACTCATGCTCCAAATATGCAAGTCATGCACTTGCGTCACTCCGGGACGTTCACATAAGTAACCTCGGACAGCACGCTCATCAACTGTACTAGGGACACCATCGATCGCCAAACGAAAAGAATCCTTCAATAATTCCCAAGTACTAAAAATAATCAGCGTACTAATCACCAAACTAAACACCGGGTCAAGCCACAACCAATGGGTGAATAAAATCACAATCCCCGCCAAAACCACACCTAGCGAAATCACGGCATCCGCCACCATATGTTGAAATGCTGCCCGAATATTTAGATCTCCCTTCCGTCCGGATAAAAACATGGCCGCTGTCCCCGCATTAATTCCAATGCCGACCAAAGCAACTGCAATCACGATCGGACTATTCACTTCTCCCGCCTGCATCAACCGATGGAAGGACTCCCAGACAATGAAACCTGTTGTTATGAGTAGAAAAATCGCATTGAGAAACGCCGCCAAAATCGAAGACTTCCGCCATCCATAGGTATATCGAGCGGAGGGCTTGCGACGAGTTAATAAAGTGCCACTCCAAGCCAAAATCAGTCCCAACACATCACCCAGATTATGCCCAGCATCCGCCATTAATGACACCGAGTTGGCCTGCACCCCAAATCCAAACTCCGCCAGAACAAATCCCCCATTTAATAATAATCCCACCAGAAATGCAGCGTTATAGTTATCAGGGACGGAATGTGAATGACCTGCCTGTGAATGTCCAGTATGAGCAGAAGAATGATGATGGTCGTGATGTTGCGGCATAGGTTCATGCGTCCAGTAAGGGGGTGGAGATGATCGACTTCAATATATTAAACATCATCGGAAATTGTTTTTTAGAGATTCAAAGCCTTGCTAGAAAAGGGCTGTAAATTCGCAAAACCCTATTTCCGATTAAGTCTGGCTAAATGCGAGGAGAACGATCGATATCATTCGATCGCTTGGTGAAATCATTGGGAAAGCATCTTAAATCCAATCGCAATTAATACCGCTCCGCCAAACATTTCTAATCGAGAAGCGAATGCAGAGGGCATTCGCTTAGCTAAGAATAGACCGAGATAAGTAGAAGCAAAAGCGGCAAGAGCGATCGCCAGTGAGTAAGTAAGAATTGATTTTCCAGCAAGGCCGAGAGAGACACCCACACTCAGTGAGTCAATGCTGGTGACAGTTGAGATAAAAAGAATCTTTACTATTCCATGCGTTCTAGGGTCTTCAGATTCTTCTGCATCGCCGCCCCCATGATGATATGCCTCCCAACACATATGGGTGCCAACTGCAACTAGTAACCCAAAGGCAACCCAATGGTCGTAGTTTACGATTAGATCTTTTGCTCCACTTCCTAGTAAGAAGCCGATTAAAGTTGCTGCTCCCTCGGCGAAAGCGGAACTAAAAGCAAAGGAAAATGCCCTTTTTGCGGAAAAATGACGAAAGCCCATCGCGAAGGCAGCAGAAAAAGAGTCAATACTCAGAACAACTGCAAATAAAAGAACTTCCAAGAACATCATGATATATGATTCTGCTACTTAATTAAACTTTATACATTGTTTCTAGGGTGCCAAAAGTGTATAGACAAAAGCTTAATTTAATGCTGAATAAACTTTTTAATGGCTATGTCAGCCTAATCTAAGTTATCTTTAAATGCAAGCAAAATGCGAATAAATTTAGTGATACAAATCATATTCTATTCACTTTATTCTCACATTCTATTCATTTTAACTTCATATTCTATTAAACAAAAATATGTTAGAAAAACAATATTATTATCCACCTTGAATCGATCGGTAATCTTTAGAACGGTGGGTTTACCGCTTGCTGGATCAACTGATTTTTAATCCCTAAGAGACTTTCATTTCTAGGGCGAAATTTAGGTACGTAATCTGCTCGAAAATCTCGGTCTTATTATTAGACATTAAAGGAAATAGTGAGTACTAATTATGTTGAATAAATGATTGATGTGCAAACTACATTTCTCTCATTTATTCTCTTTCTTATCCATCTCTATTCAACTTCTTCTCTAGATTAGGCTGATTTTAGGCATT
>JAPLHZ010000109.1 GCA_026389365.1 Cyanobacteriota bacterium | reverse complement strand
TCAAATTTGGGCCATTGCGCGGAATGTTTCCCTCAATTTATATCGTGATCTTGGGTTTGAAAATATGGCTCAAGCTCAGCGACTGGCTAGCTTTAGTCTTAACACACTTAAACTTCTATTCAGAATGAAATAGCCCTGGATAATCTAGCGTTCTTAACACTTTTAATAATGCTGTAAACCCTCACACACTTGGGAAAATTAACGATCGAGTTTTTATTTCCGTCTTTTTTCAACATGCCCCATTCCCGAAGAAATTCAACAGTTTTATCAGATCTGATTCATCTGCGTTTTAGAATCGAATTACTTTGGAACAGGAGTTTCTTATGACCAGTCTTGCAACTGCAATTCCCCCGAACACCGAATCTTTGAACTACTTGGTTCTTGGATTGGCGACGTGTTTTATCAAAAAAGATGGTGAAGTAATTCCAGTTCAGGTGATTGAGCCGATTCCGTCAGCCACGTTAGAAACTATTGTGGCGGGAATTCCAACGTCCTATGAATTTGCCTTCGCGACTGATTTTCACGCTGTCATTCAAGGAGAAAAACTAATTCGTCCAGAGGGTTTTCCCGAGGGTTCAAGATGGTGTGAAGACTTCATCGAGCGGGCGATCGCAGCGGCTCGGACCTATCAGGCTCGGAAAATTGCCCAGACGTTGCTGCCAGTGGGGGAGCGACGAGATGATTTTAAATATTCAGTGGAGCGAAAACGGATTCTTAATGGCGAACGTTTAGTTAGCCAAGAGGATAATGTCAAACAACATGCTTACACCCATGAAAAACTATAGCGCCAGCTTACGGCGACTCTAATTTCACACCCAACATGGGGTTTCGCAGCGATTAAGCTCAGCAGTACAGTACTCTGGGCTTTTACAGGTGACGATCGGAAACACGATTGGAGCATCCAGAAAAATGGCTTGTGAAAGTAAGCAGGCATCCCAACCACTTTGGACAGAGACGTTTAGTTGTTCGCACTGTCCGCCTCGTCGTCCTTCATGAACATAATGACGGCAGTGACGGCAGCTACTAGAAATGCTCTCAGGAGTAATAATATTCGTCGTAGTTTTGCCGCCTATGATGATTTTGTCATCTGTTGGAAGCAAATCTAGGCGTGACTTGACAACGCCATGAGAGAAACACTCCTCAGGAAAGAAATCGGATTTAGGAAGGATATAGTAACGGGGATCAATAGTCTTCATAGTTATAGAGAGTTCTTAGGTTGAACGCCATAACTATTGTGCAATAACTCCGGGGATCGCTTTCTGAGGGCAAAATCTCGTTGGGAGTACTCACACAATGCTTCCCGAGATTGTGATCCCCGATCGGGCCTTCACATTCTCTTTAGAATTGATTGACACATTGCAATCATTAACTTAGCAAGCACTTCAGCGTATATAGATAATTGAATTCTGTTAGCGGGATCACCCTCTTTATTATGCGTTGATCTACCTAAATTGATTTTCTAAAAATGTTGTATGTAGCAAAAATACCTAATTTATTTAACTAGCGTTACTTGTCTAATTTCTATCGGTTAATCAGTTTTAATTGGCCGTTGCTGAGTTGGAGAATAGGTAAGTCAGAGGTGCGAATTAAGGCTTCATCGTGCGTAGACATGAGGATAGTGACCCCGATTTTATTGAGCTGTTTGAGGATATTTAAAATCTGGCGAGAGTTGTCGGGATCAAGGTTTCCGGTAGGTTCATCGGCTAGCAGAATTGGAGGAGTGGCGACGATCGCCCTCGCAATACTGACGCGCTGCTGTTCGCCGCCGGAAAGCTCTTCTGGAAAGCTGGTGGCTTTATGCTGAAGACCGACCATTTTTAGGGCTGGGGGGAGGCGACGATCGATTTCAGCGCGGCTGTAGCCCTGTGCCCAAAGGACAAAGGCAATATTTTCAGATACGGTGCGGCGGGGCAGGAGTTTGTAGTCTTGGAAGACAATGCCGAGGGTGCGACGTAATTCAGCGAGTTTGTTACCTTTAACCGTGTTGAGATGATAATCATTCACCCAAATATCACCGCTGCTAGGCAGATCTTCACCATACAAAAGTTTGAGTAGGGTTGATTTACCAGAGCCGGAGGTGCCTGTGAGCAGGTAAAAATCTCCAGCAAAAATGTCCATGGTCAGGTCTCGCAAGGCGGCGGTACCGTTACGGTAGGTTTTGCTCACGTTGTCGAGACGGATGACGCGAGGTTTGCTTGTTTTGGAGATAAGGTCGGGGTTCATGATTATTTTCCAGTGATTCGATACAGAATCGATCGCCATGCAAATTTAGGAAGAGCGGTCATGCGTTTCCAGCGCCACGGTTCTTGATAGAGGCGATAGGTCCATTCTAAATTGCGATCGCAGAGCCATTGGGGGGCACGGGTTTTGGTTCCGGCCCAGATATCAAAGCTGCCACCAATGCCGATCCAGATGCTGTCGGGACAAAGATGCCGCACGGAGTCGATCCAGAGTTCTTGGCGCGGCACTCCCAGACCGACATAGATCATGCGGGGTTGCAGTTTTTGGAGCCGATCGCACAATTCATCATCAGGATTAACGTAACCATTTTCGGTACCGATGATCTGTAAACCAGGGTATTTAGCCGTCATCATGCTAGCGGCTTGAGCGGAGACCTCGGGTGCGCCGCCATAAAAGAAAATGCTGTCATGAGTCGTGGCAGCGTGATCCAATAACGCTTCGGCCAGCTCGATTCCCGGAACCCGATCGACCCGTTTACCATAGAGCTTGAGATAGAGAACTATGCCTGCACCATCGGGGATGACGAGTTCGGCTCGGTGGATGATGTCGGACAATTCGGAACGATCGCGCCCTTGCATGGTCATTTCAGCATTGAGCGTCACGACATGGGTGCCTTGGCGATCGGCGAGACGATCTTTTAGAGTTTGAGTGGTGTTGGGGAGCAGATGAACGGGAATTCCGAGGATGGGGAATCGGGATTGAGTTAGAGGTGAGGATGCCATATTAAACGAGCGATCGGGGGTTAGGCTCTATTTTAGGCGGTGATGTAGGAATAGGCTGTTGGATTATTGCGCATCTAATAACAACCAAAAACCAGCGAACTCTTCGGAGTCGGGACTCGATTGAATCGCCAGAAAATGTACGCCCTTTGCTTCTTTTTTACGATCTTCAAACTGTCGAGCTTCGGCTTGCAATGGCATATTCAATAACTGCGCTAAGGCCCACCGATCAATTACCCCCGTCTCTAGGACCAATTGCTGACCGTCTTGCGTGTCATACCGCACAGATGCTAGCTCCAAACCAGACATCCAGGCGGCTATTGCCAGCGATCGTTGGGAATACAGAATCAACCCCGGCACCAAGGTATCCGGTGCAAGTCCCAACTGAGCGATCGGGTAGGCTTCACCAAAATCAATTTTCCAGTCTCCCATTTCCGAGAGCGCCGAGGCTTCTAGTGCAACGGTGCCCCATTGCTGAGCGAGAAGGGCATCTTGCATGGGCTGGGGGGGGGTCAAGGGAAAGGCAACGGTGGCATTAGAACCCGCTTGATAGCCTTCTTCTAAGGGATAGACCGTTAACGATCGCTCCTTCATCCATTGATTCAACATGTAGGTCCGGCGGCTGGGCTGGCAAGGAATTCCCGCATCCGAACAGGCTTTCGTAATCATGTTGTTCATGGATTGACGGAAAAACCGGATCCGATCGGGCGTGATTCCAGCTAGGGCGATCGCTTTAACAATGGCTTCGCTGAGTTGGCCCGAATTCACTTGAGAATTAGAACAATACTCGGCATAATGAAAAAGATTTGAAGCATCGGCCCCAACCTCCGTCGGACTTTCACAAATCAATACTTCCCAAACCTTTTTTTTGTTTTCATCCACGATCGGTCGCGAATAAAAATCTAATTCCCAAATAATTGTCATGATTGCCTTAAAACGATCGTTGAATCAACCTAAACCATCTGTCTAATGTCCTTTCGTTGGTAGCAAAAGACTCGATCCCCCCAAATCCCCCTTATCAAGGGGGACTAAGAGTTAATTTCTAGATCCCCTCTTTTCAAGTCCCTCCTTATTAAGGGGGCTAGGGGGATCGGGTCTCAGTCACAACGCCTGACTCCTCAAACACTCTCTAAGAAATTCCCTTAACCCAATAGCGACTTACGCGCCCGGTCCTTACGTGCATCTGCTTCTTCAATCAACTTGTCCAGATTATCCAAAACTTCACCATCGTACTGTTCTAAGATTTTAGTTGAAAGCGAGATTCGGCCCTTGCCTTCATCAATGTTGACCACTAAGGCCTTAATTAGCTGACCAACCTGGAACACCTTATTCAGATCGCCTACCGTTTTCTTGCTCACTTGACTCACATGCAGCAAACCAGTACAGCCTTCAAACTCCACAAAGGCTCCAAACACCTTCAAACTGGTGACGGTGCCTTCAACAAGCTGACCGACCTCCAATTTGCTCATGTTGACCGCTCGACTGGCTTGTCGGTTCGATAGGACAATTTTATTTTTTTTCTGGTCCAAATCAATAACGCAGGCAGTGAGGGACGTACCCACTAAACTTTCTAGGTTTTCTCTTTCGTTGAGCTGCGATCGGGGAATGAAGCCCCGTAGTCCAAGTGCATTGACGGTAACGCCGCCTTTATTGACATCCAACACCTTGACTTGCAGGCTCCGATCGGTCTTCTGCATGTCTTTAAGATCATCCCAAATCAGTCGCTCTTCCAGTTGACGAATGGAGACCGTCACTTGGCCTTCTGCATTTTGGTCACCAATGATTAGAAATTCACGCGCTTCTTGAAGGGGTAAGAAGGAGCTGATGTCATTAATGCGATAGACGCTGGCTTCGTCGGTGGACAAAAATGCAGGAGACTTGCCGCCAATATCAATCAGTGCGCCATCGCTTTCGTAGCTGAAAGCTTTCCCCGTGACGACTTGACCCTTGGCAAAGGCGTATTCATGTTGGTTTAACGCTTTTTCAAAGTCATCCATCGAAAAAGATGGGGATGCGGGAGTTTTCTGAGCCATAGCTAAGGAGTTGATGATAAGGAGTTGATGATTTTTAGTCAGTCTATCTAGTGTATTACGGCAAGGGGCGAGAATTACATAAACTAATCCTTGGACTTGTACTCACTACACCAATTTGTACTCATTACACCAATTTGATTGCGAGCTGAGTTTGGTAGGTGGTTTCAAAACTAGTTTTCTTATTATCAAGGCTCCAGAGTTCTAATGCGCAGTCATCTTGGGGATCTTTGGGATGGACGATGAGTTGCATGACGAGGGAACTGGGAATGAGTTCAATGCGATCGATCGCTCCAATCTGACGGCGATCGAGGGCCACCGCTAATCGTAACAATGGACTAAGTTGATCAACGACTTTACGATGGCGTTTGCTGCTGATGGTGCGGTAGGCATCATGTTTCTTTTTAGGATTACTTTTGCGATGGTAACGGGCCAGATTTGCGATCGCTTGAATTTCGGCTTCTGTAAATCCCAATAGTTCTGTATTGCGAATTAAGTAATAAGAATGCTTGTGATGTTCGGTATGGTTGATATGGTGTCCGCAATTGTGCAAAATTGCAGCGCTCCACAGCAATTCGCGTTCTTCAATACCCCAGTTATGGAGAGAGCCTTGGCTTTGGTCAAACAGTTGAAGGGCGAACTCGGCGACTTGTTCACTATGGGCTAGATTGACATTAAATTTTTGTGCGGCTTTATATACACTTCGGCGACGAACTGAGGCTTGATAACGCAATCTATCTTCAATCAATCCGTGGGTCAACATCCAATCCACCACCACGCCTTCCCGCAGCGATCGTTCACAGATTTGAATCGTATCCACATTCATTTGGGTCATCACTTCAAATAAGATCATGGCACCCGGCAACAAAATCTCCGCTCGGCGTTCCGACATTCCAGGAATCAATAGACGATCGCTATAGTTTAGATAGCGCAACTGATTGATCCAATCTTTCAGGTTTTGCTTAGAAAATTCATAGCCATGGAGCGGTTGAGGAACGGTTCCGGTTGTGGCTTTGGCCTGTAAGATTGCGATCGCTTCAATGGTGCCGGATGTGCCCACCATTTTTAAACGTTCACCAGGTTTGATTTCGGCACGGGCCTGATCAATGGGCCGCTCTAACATGCCGCAAATATAAGATGTTAGGGCAGTGAATTGATTGTTACTAATAGGATCGCTTGTGATGTATTCATGCTTCAGGCGCACGGCCCCAATTTTGGTACTGCTGAGGGAGCGCGCTTCGGTGCCATCACCCAGAATTAATTCTGTCGAACCGCCACCAATGTCAATGATCAAATGGGGCCGATCGTTAAGGCTCATGCCCGACAGAACGCCCAGGTAAATGCGTCGTGCTTCTTCGGATCCTGAGATTAGATTAATCCAAAGCCCCAACCGCGCTTCAACCTCCTTTAGAAAATCGGCTCCATTGGGTGCTTCTCTCACCGCACTAGTGGCGACCGCAATAATTTCTTCAGCCTGAAGTCCCTTTGCTATCGTCAAACAGCGATCGAGGGCCGTCATGGCGCGTTCTATGGCGGCGGGGGTTAAGTTTCCCGTCACTTGGTCTCGATCGCCGAGTCGAGCAGTCGATTTTTCGCGGGCAATGATGGTAAAGGCCGGAATGGACGGCTGAACTTTGGCGACGACCATATGAATCGAGTTGGTTCCCACGTCTATTGCTGCCACAATCGAGTCACGATCCCTGAGACTGGGCTGATCTGACTTAACTGTTAGTGGCATAGCGAGAGCATCAGACATGGCGTTACCGACTCCAACAAAAAACAACAGGACACAAGCAAGACATACAAGGCTATTTTCAGGTATCTTAGCGCCTATAGTCCCTCTCTCTAGCAGCGTGTTTAAGCCCATGTCTCTACGTTCTGAATCAACTTTTAGCTCTATTGTGCGTCTACTGCGTTGGGATAAACCGGAAGGGCGGTTGATTTTGATGCAGCCTGCACTGTGGGCCTTGTTTTTGGCAGCTAAGGGACATCCGCCGGGATTGTTGGTGGCGGTGGTGGTGATGGGTTCAATAGTAACCAGTGCAGCGGGCTGTGTGGTGAATGATCTGTGGGATCGCAACATTGATCCAAAGGTGGAGCGCACTAAAAATCGGCCCCTTGCGTCCCGTGCGTTGTCGGTGAAAGTGGGCGTAATTGTGATGTTGGTGGGGTTTCTTTGTGCCTATGGATTGACCTTCTTTTTGAATGCATTAACGGTTTGGCTTTGTGTCGCAGCGGTTCCGGTCATTGTGTTGTATCCGGCGATGAAGCGCGTGTTTCCGGTGCCGCAGTTGGTGTTGGCGATCGCTTGGGGGTTTGCTGTGTTGATTTCCTGGAGTGCAGTGAGTTGTGGGGCGACTCCGGCAGCGACGGTTTGTTTGGGGAATGAAACCTGGCTATTGTGGGCGGCGACTGTATTTTGGACGTTGGGGTTTGATACGGTGTATGCGATGAGCGATCGGGAGGACGATCGGAAATTGGGCATAAATTCAAGTGCATTGTTTTTTGGCAAACGGGCACCAGAGGCAATCGGGATATTTTATTTTTTGACGGCACTGGTTTTAGCGAAACTGGGGCAAGTGATGGGGTTGGGATGGGCATTCTGGGGCTGCTGGATAGTAGCCTCTGCAATTTGGGCTTGGCAGACGCGGCAATTGATGGAAACTAAAGTTCCCCATCGGTTTTATGGGGAAAGTTTTCGGCAAAATGTGGCGATCGGATTTATTTTATTGGCAGGTATGATTGCGGGAGTTTGGCAAAGTTGATTCAGTTTTCTAAATTACGATAGGATCTAGTAATTTGGGGCAATCAATCGGTCACTCTCGATACGATTGCCCGAAACTATTTTAATTAACTATCGACGTTCTAGAAGATATTGACCATTGCCATTGATTTCACCGTCGCAACTGGCAAAATTAGCAACAAACCAAATCAAATAGAATCGCCAAATTCGACGAAATCTAGCGTAGTCAATACCATAATCTAAAACACGGATTTCATCTTGAACCCGATCAAAATTTTGGAGCCAAATCGCAAAAGTCTGCGAATAGTTGGTGCCATTCATATACCAACGATCGATTGTTTTCAAATCCCGATCGCAGTTTGGAACAGCATCAAAATTCCAATATCGACCATGGGGGAAAATATACTTATGGGTATAAGCACTTGATATATTATTCGGAGTCCGCACGGTGATAATGTGAATAAAAACCTTACCTAAGGGCTTTAAAAAGGTCGATAATTTCTGAAATGCCTGGGTCAAATTGCCAACATGACAGAAAACGCCCACAGACAAGATTTTATCAAATGGTTCAGTGAAACTAGCATCATTTAAATCTCCCTCAAATAATTGGAAACGTCCTGAACTTAAATAACTTTCCGAATCAGTCATCTTATTGCGAATATAGTCACATTGTTCATGGCTAAGATTTAAACCTGTCATTTGAACATTCGGAAATTTAGATAGAATATAATTGGGCACACAACCCCAACCACAGCCAAAATCTAAAATGCGATCGCCATCCTGAATTCCCAATTTTTCAATCACGTCATCCATCATGTGAATCTGAGATTGTTCTAGATTTTCGGCCCCGTTCTCCCACAGTCCCATACTGTATTTAGGATAAATTAATGAACCCTCTCCCAACATTCTATTCAACATGCCTTGGGGTAAGTCATACTGAAGTTTCATCAAATCGTGCGATCCTTCTGCCACATGGGGAGTCTCGGTTAAGACCCAATCGTAGGGGGCAAGTAGCGAGGGAAAGTGCTTGAATAAAATAGGCATACAGGTGTCAAACAACGATCGTAAAACGACATCTGGAACCTCCAAACCATTAATATAAGCCTCTGCCACGGCCATTTGGACTGTGTTAACAACGGGGACAGTTGCGCGTGAAAGACGATAGGCCAAGGGGCTTTTAGAAGTAATATCACCGATCGCTGGAATATGGCGTTGAAGTGCTCGTCCAATAGAAGGGGAAATCATAGTAACCTCCATAATCTTGGTCCATACATTCTGATAGGATAGCGTAAGTAAAATAGATCTGAAGCATTTGTAAGATAGCTTAAAGACTCACCCAACTATTCCAACCAAAAACTATCAAGATCTAATGAACACTATTACTCCAAACACTGAAGTAAATCCTTGGCTAACACCAGCCGACTATGCCAAAAAGCTTCGTCCCAATCTACCACCCGAAGCCTTTCTACCCGTTCGCAACAAACTCTGGATATTGCTGATTAATCAAGCCATCTTAATTCTCGGCTGGGCGATGGCAAGCTATCTCGATCGTTGGCATTGGTCGATGTTGTGGCTATATATTCCGCTTGCAATTGTTATGGGAAACAGCGTCATCGTTATGCTATTCAGCAGCCATGATTTAATGCATAGTCGTGCGATTCAAAATCCTCGATTGCGTTGGGCAATTAATCTACTGGGATTAACATTATTATGGATGCCTCCGACGCTTTGGAAAGCCGTTCATAATCGTGAACATCATAATAAGACTAACGCCATCGACGATCCCGATCGGAACTATCTCCAATCTCAACCGAATACCTGGGGAAAATGGATTCAAAATGCATTTGTTCCATCGGCTGATGTAAATCCATTAGTCTTGATTGTTGGGATGGCTCATGCTTGGGGTGTACATGCCCTTCGTAATTTGACGTCTGTATTACTATTCAATCGGCGCGGGGCCACCTATCCTGTCGTTGCATTTGACGTGAGTGATAAGGATAGACGATCGATCGCGGCTGAAGTTTTAATCATGGCAGGCATTCATTTGATCATTATAGCGAGCTTAGGATTTCATCCGGTTAAGTTACTACTGGGCTACTTTTTGCCGATTTGGATTGGTTATGCTGGCGTGATGTTTTATATCTATACCAATCATATGCTTTGCCGTATGACCAGTGTGAATGATCCATTGATCAATAGTATTTCTCTACGAGTTCCGAAATTTTTTGATGTACTACACTTCAACTTCTCCTATCATACCGAACATCACATTTTCCCCGGACTCAATTCTGACTACTATCCAAAGGTTCAAGAACTGTTGAAATCCCATTATCCCGATCGATACAATTTATTGGATGCTGGTGAGGCTTGGCGGTTGTTAATGACAACCTCTCGGCATTATCAAGACGAGAATACCTTTACGAATTGGACTGGTGATCGATCGATGACCTGCCCCTTATCTGATCCAACAAATCAACCGATTTAAATACTGAAATCTCACCTCTAATTAGTCAGGCAAAGATGAGTTAGAGGTGAATGTAGAAATCGGTGCCAAAAGATGGCAGAATGATTGCCTGTTGCAGTTCTCACAGGTTTTTCTATGTCTACGCCTTCCCCGTTCTCCGCTGCCGAAATCGCATCAGAAGGGATTAAACCGGAAGAGTACGCAGAAATCGTGCGGCGGCTCGATCGGCACCCCAACAAAGCAGAATTAGGCATGTTTGGGGTGATGTGGTCGGAGCATTGCTGCTATAAGAATTCGCGACCTCTGCTGAAGAATTTTCCCACCACAGGCAAGCGGGTTCTGGTGGGTCCGGGGGAAAATGCCGGAGTCGTGGATATGGGCGACGGCATTCGCTTAGCGTTCAAAATCGAATCCCACAATCATCCATCCGCCGTCGAACCGTTTCAAGGGGCTGCGACTGGAGTTGGCGGAATTTTACGCGATATTTTTACTATGGGAGCGAGACCGATCGCGGTTTTGAATTCCTTACGATTTGGATCTTTAGAAGATGCAAAAACCCGAAGACTCTTCTCTGGCGTGGTTTCTGGGATCTCACATTATGGGAATTGCGTTGGGGTGCCGACGATCGGGGGTGAAGTGTATTTCGATCGGGCCTATAGTGGCAATCCATTGGTAAATGCCATGGCCTTGGGATTGATGGAAACCACAGAAATTGTAAAATCGGGTGCAAAGGGCATTGGTAATCCAGTCTTATATGTCGGGTCTACGACCGGGCGCGATGGCATGGGTGGCGCAAGTTTTGCCAGTGCAGAATTGTCGGCGGAATCCATTGACGATCGGCCAGCGGTTCAAGTGGGCGACCCATTTTTAGAAAAGTCTTTAATTGAAGCCTGTCTAGAAGCCTTCAAAACCGGGGCCGTTGTAGCAGCGCAAGATATGGGTGCAGCGGGCTTGACTTGTTCGACCGCAGAAATGGCGGCAAAAGGCGGCGTTGGGATTCTACTCGATCTCGATAAAATTCCGGCACGGGAAACGGGAATGGTGCCCTATGAGTATTTGCTATCGGAATCACAAGAGCGAATGCTATTTGTTGCTGAAAAGGGACGCGAACAGGAACTGATTGATATTTTTCATAAATGGGAATTACAAGCCGTCGTTGCCGGGGAAGTAATTGCTGAATCTATTGTCCGTATTATGTTCAAAGGTGAAATTGCCGCAGAAGTTCCTGCGACGGCACTTTCAGACGACACGCCGATTTATGAACGCAAACTGATGACCACGCCCCCAGAGTATGCGCAAAAAGCTTGGGCTTGGAACCCGGAGTCATTACCTAAGGCCAGCTATACCGGAATTGAGGGGATGTCTTGGAAGCAAGTGCTGTTGAAGCTTTTGGATACTCCAACGATCGCATCCAAACGGTGGGTCTATCGTCAATACGATCATCAAGTTCAAAACAATACCGTCATGTTTCCCGGCGGGGCGGATGCAGCTATTGTCCGAGTGCGCGCCTTGGCCAATGAAACCGAAAAAGCAACCTTTGAACATCCCTCTACTATACGCGGAGTTGCGGCCACGACGGATTGTAATCCTCGCTATGTCTATCTGAATCCCTATGAAGGCGCGAAGATGGCCGTAGCTGAAGCGGCTCGAAATCTTTCCTGTGTGGGAGCTGAACCGATCGCCGTCACCGATAATCTCAACTTTGGCAGCCCTGAAAAACCGATCGGCTACTGGCAACTGGCCAATGCTTGCACCGGAATATCGGAAGCCTGTCGCGAATTTGATACGCCTGTGACAGGTGGCAACGTTTCCTTATATAACGAAACTCTGGACGACGAGGGGAATCCAACGCCCATTTATCCCACGCCTGTGATTGGGATGGTGGGCATTGTGGAAGACATTAGCAAAGCCGTGGGCCAAGGGTTTAGAACTGAAGGCGATCGGATTTACCTTTTAGGATTACCGACCAGTGCCCAGGCAAATACCATTAGCTTTGGTGGGTCTGAGTATTTGATGGCGATTCAAAACATTGCCGCAGGTCAACCCCCTGTTGTGGATTTCGTCTTGGAACGATCGGTGCAAGCGGCCTGTCGTGAAGGCATTCGACAATCTTGGATTAAATCAGCCCATGACAGTTCTGAAGGTGGACTAGCAATAGCATTGGCAGAGTCCTGCATTGGTGGCAATATTGGCGCATTGGTTGAATTGATTAGTGCGAGTCATTGTTTAGATTATGCAATGTTTGCTGAAGGCGGGGCGCGCATTATTGTCACGGTATCGCCGGAGAATCAAACTGAATGGGAAACCTATTTAAAGGGTGCGCTGCAAGGCAATTGGGAACGCATTGGTACGGTAATTGGGTCTGCGTTGGAAATTGTTGTTCAGGAGCAAACGGTAATTAATGTGTCAGTGGCTGAGATGACAGAAACTTGGGGCGAGGCGATCGATCGACGGATGGCCGTGTAATTCTCGTTTATTAAGTTGATGGTTCGTTATATTTGAACAATCAACTTAATGAATCACAATCCCTCATTCCCAAATAATAAGAGCCAGAAATGAGGTATTTAATCTAAGAGTCAATGCACGAGTACACCCAACGATCGCACAAACTGATAAGTAAATATACCAGCAAGTAAATATACCGGACGTTCCTAAGGGTTCCGAGTGTTTCTACTGAGGACGGAAATAAATTTGTTAGTTATGTTTAAAAGTGTCACCTCATTATACAATTCCTGTCATGGTCAAAAATAAACTCTTTGCTATTGGAACTATTGCGATCGTCGCTGTGATGAATTTGACAATGTTCGCACATTCAGCTAGGGCGGTTGAATGTGCTGACAATGGCGTGGATACGGCAGTTTGTGTCGATGAAAATGGCAATGCGGCAATTTCGACGCTCGATGAAGATGGCAATCTAATCACGGTAGATAGTGATGGCAATTATGAAATCGAGTTTGCAGAATAGATTCATCTAGATCTATTCCGAATAGTATTTTGACCGCTAAATTACTTCTATCCCTTAGAGAAATTCAAATGAACTCATTGCTTAAATTCCTCCCCGGTTTGCTATGCCTCGCAACAGTGACTGGCATTCCTGTAATTTCAGCATTGGCTCAGCCTACGATCGTTGCGGCTGAAGCAAAGGCACCCCTTGATTTAAAACTCACCGCTGACCAAAAAGCGCAACTCAAGACGATTAAAGAAGAAGCCCGCGCAGCGATTCAAAAACTATTAACGCCTGAGCAACTGTCTCAAATGGAAACCGCTAAAGCTAACAAAGTTTCTTTTCGGAAAGCTCTTGCTAAGCTGAAACTAACACCTGAACAAAAAGCAAGTATCGCTGAGATCAAAAAACAAGAAAACACCAAAGAGAATGCCGTGTTAACTGAGGAACAACGTCAAAAAATGCGTGCAGCAGCGCCAGCAGAAAAGGCAAAATAATTTCTCTGATGTACTTTAATTTTTCTCGTTGGGTTTAGGGCGCAGAGTCTATTCATGTCCTTACAGATCCGGGTTACAGAGACTGTAGAGACATGGTTCGCTGCTCCACTGACCCAACGAAAAAAATTGAGGTTTTACCCTAACCGTTAACCGATCGTCATCACTACCACACCCGTCACCATAATTCCCGAACCCAATAGCCGTTCCCGAATCCCCTTCTCACCAAATACAAAATAACCGAATCCCACACTAATCAACGCACTCATTCGCTTCACGGCAATCACCTGCGTAACTGCTACCATTCCCACTGCCACCATTTGACACCCGACCCCAATTCCATTGGCCACCCCCGCCGCTAACAACAACCGCCAATGCGATCGAATGCCCTGAATTGGGTTCTTTGATTTCAAAATAATCAACGGCAAAATTCCCAACGCAATAGATCCAAATAATACAATTGCCCAAAAAATTGGCGAAGAATTCAGCACTCCCACCTTGTCAAACGTAGACGTAATACTCCAGATAAACGCAACCACCACCATCATTCGGGTGCCTTTATTGCGGAAAATCGATCGTAATGGCCCAAAGAAACCATCAGCCGACGCATTCAAATTCAATACATAAGATCCAAGCACAATCAGAAACACTCCAACAGCATCCCAAGCCGTCGGAACTTCTTGAACAATCAAGGGCGAAGTGATTAATAAAAACAATGGCGTTAACGTAGACAACGGCGACATGAGTGACAGATCTGCTAGGCGAATGGCTTTGACATACAACGTATAAGCCACCACATTCAAAGACCCACCGATTGCTAGCGCCATCCAAAAATTCGGACCCAGCGTCGGAATGCCGACAAATGCTAATACGGGTAACAGAGAAATTGCCGCGATCGCCATCCCCGCAGAAGCTACCACATATTCATCTAGAAAATTTAAACTCTTTTTACTGAATACATCCTTCAAAGATTCAAAGAAAGCCGTTAAAATTGCAAGACCCAACCATGTCATAAGAAAAAACCGCCCATGCAATCATTGCCCCGAATTAAATTTTTACTCGCCCCAACATCCGATGCCTGGACAGAACAAACCCTTGCCAACATGGACATCATCCTTTTAGATCACTCCAACTGCGAACGCAAAGCCGCAAGCGTAGCACTAAAGTTCATGACTCGCTACCCATCCAATACAAAACTCGTCCACGAACTTACCCACCTCGCCCAAGAAGAACTCCTTCACTTCCAGCAAGTCAATACCATTCTGAACGATCGTAACATTCCCCTCGCGCCTCTGAATGCCCCGCCCTATGGAGCCACGCTGACTAAACAAATTCGTAAACCTGAACCCGATCGCTTCCTCGATATGCTCTTAGTATCGGCCCTCATCGAAGCCCGCAGCCACGAACGCCTTGGGTTAATCGGCCAACATTCCGAAGATCTCGAACTCGCCGAATTTTACCGATCGTTAATGGAATCCGAAGCCCGACATTATGGACTCTATTGGGTTTTAGCCGATACCTACTTCGATCGCACCGTGGTCACAGAACGCCTTGAAGCGATCGCCCTTGTCGAAAGCGAAATACTCTCAACATTGCACCCAGAACCCCGCGTTCATAGCTAGGATTAGTCCTTAAATTAAACGCTATAAAACATCCGCAAACGCAGGACGCAAACGCCGATATGCCATGATTCCAAGGGTAAATACAATCGCACTCAAAATCCACAATAGTCCCCATTCCTGAAGATTCCGGACCTCTCCCCAGAGAATTAAATCTCGATAAGTGGAAAACGACCTGAAATACTTGGATCCGCCTAAGCATCTAAAAACAGTATCTAAAAACAACGGATGGAAGTGCCCCGATCGCTGTACGATATTACGGCTGTAATTTGGATAAGACCTTGATCGAGCGTTATACACTACCGGAAATGGGTGCAATCTGGAGCGACGAGTACAAGCTTCAAACCTGGTTGAAAGTGGAGATCGCTGTCTGTGAGGCTCAGGCAGAACTCGGATACATCCCGATGGAAGCCGTCACGGAGATCAAGGCGAAAGCAAAATTTGATATTGCCCGTGTGCTTGAAATCGAGAAAGAAGTTAAACATGACGTGATTGCATTTTTGACGAATGTCAATGAATACGTCGGAGATGCGGGTCGTTATATCCATCTCGGTATGACTAGTTCTGACATGTTGGACACGGCGCTATCGTTGCAGATGGTCGCGAGTCTTGATTTGATCATGACTAAGCTAGAAGCCTGCATTCAAGCCATTCGTTATCAGGCCCAACAGCATCGCAATACCATCATGATTGGCCGATCGCACGGCATCCACGCCGAGCCGATTACCTTTGGGTTTAAGCTCGCAGGTTGGCTGGCTGAAATGTTGCGGAACCGCGATCGGCTTTGCATCCTCAAGAAAACGATTGCCATTGGCCAAATTTCTGGAGCCGTCGGCACCTATGCCAATATTGATCCAAAAATTGAGGAGATTACTTGTCGGCTGTTGGGATTACAACCGGATCCTGCTTCGACCCAAGTGATTTCCCGCGATCGTCATGCTGATTTTATGAATGTATTAGCCTTAGTCACGGCATCCATTGAACGATTCAGCGTCGAAATCCGTAACATGCAACGCACCGATGTTCTGGAAGTCGAGGAATATTTCTCTAAAGGTCAGAAAGGTTCATCGGCCATGCCCCACAAACGGAATCCAATCCGATCGGAGCGGCTCACCGGAATGGCTCGATTGGTACGGGGCTATGCAGTGTCGGCCTTAGAGAATGTGGCGCTATGGCATGAACGGGATATTTCCCATAGTTCTGTCGAGCGTGTGGCATTCCCGGATGCCTGCATTTTGACGGATTTCATGCTTCACGAGATTACTGAATTGGTCAAACACCTCTTGGTCTATCCCGAAAATATGAAACGCAATATGAATCTCTACGGTGGAGTCGTATTTAGTCAACGAGTGCTATTGGCATTGATTGGCAAAGGCATGAATCGTGAAGAAGCCTATGCGATCGTTCAGGGTTGTGCCCATACAGAATGGAATGTGGAAGGCGGTAATTTCCGAGCGCGGATTGAGGAGAATGAAAAGGTTCAAACTCACTTGAATGCGGCGGAAATTGAAGATTGTTTTGATGCCAGTCATCATTTGAAGAATCTGGACCAGGTGTATCAGCGCTTGGGTATTTAGTAGAGTTCCCCTAGCTCCCTTAGTAAGGGGACCGGAAATTGAAATGAACGTTATTTCTAATTCTTAGTCCCCCTTCACAAGGGGGATTTAGGGAGATCGAGATTTATCGTAATGAACTAAACCCTGTGTTATGCAATCTGATATTAATCTCATGGATAAGACCGATCGTCCCAGCAATTCTTCTAGCAATTCATTCATTTACTTTTTACCGATCGGCTTTCTCGTCTATACCTTACTATCAGCCTATCAGATTGATTTTCGGGCATTTTATGTAGCGGCCCGATCGGTCATATTGACCCTTGACCCTTATTTAAACCCTGTCACACAATTTCCTGAACTGTATGCAGCCGTTAATGCAGAAGATGCGATCGCGTCTGGATTTATTTATCCACCGTTGGCCGCATTATTGTTTTTGCCGTTGGGATTCTTGCCCTATGGAACTGCAAAAATTGTATTTAGTGCATTAATTTTAGTAAGTTTGATGGGGTTGTGCCTACTATTTGCTAAGAAACGGAATGATGGTTTATCGACACCGGGAGAAGCCTTTCTATTTGTGACTTGTAGCTTCCCCTTACTCGCAACATTTGAACGTGGACAGATTGATTTGGTCATTGTATTGCTGACTTGGCTTTCATTTCATCTTTATTGTAGTCAGAAACTTGTGCAATCAGCGCTGCTTTTAGGACTTGCAATTTGTATTAAAATTTTTCCTGCGATCGTCATTATTTACTATCTAATCAAACGCCAATTTAAAATTGCAGTTTATTCTATTGCAAGCACATTAATTCTATTTTCTTTACCACTGCTATATTTTAAACCATCAGTTTATCTGCACTTTTTTCAATTTGTAATTCCTAGTTTATTTGGGAGAATAACAAGCTCAGAAACGGTGATCACCCACGGGCAACGTGTAGTAAACAATGTGGTGCAGGCGATCGAAGGGAATGGATTGTTTGCGATGCAAGATTTTGCTAATGGTTTCATGAATCCGTTGTTGCTGAATAACACGATCGGTTACTTCATTATTGGTTCAATTCTATCAGCAATTTTGTTACGAGTAACACGGCGCAGTGACTTGATTTATCAATTCTATGCATGTTGAATATGATTAATTTTGTGAATCATCGCGCATGGATTATGGGATTGGTTTGGTATATTCCATTATTTCTTCATTTGTATCCCAAAGTGAATAGTAATCGCGATCGGGTTTTCATTCTCTTACCCTTATTCATGCCACCGTTTACCAATCTCAATGGATTTTTGGCCTACGCCGTTGCAATTGGATTTGCCAGAAAAAATCAAATTAAACCTCAAAAAACATGACTCAGATTTACAACTATCCACCATTATTTGAAGGCAAGCTAATCAGTCGTTACAAACGATTCTTTGCCGATATTGAACTCACAACAGGCGAACTCATTACCGCCCACTGCCCCAACACCGGACCCATGACGGGCATATGTCTTCTCGGCAATCGTGTGATGGTTTCCAAAAGTGATAGTAAAACTCGCAAACTTGCCTACACTTGGGAACTCATTGAAGTCAATGACAACGATCGACCTGTCTGGTGTGGCGTAAATACGGCATTGCCCAATAAAGTCGTCAAAGCCGCGATCGAACAAAAAGTAATCGCTGAATTGAGTGATTATGTCAGCATTCGATCGGAAGTGCCCTACGGTCAGGAAAAAAGTAGGATTGATCTGGTTTTAGACACGACGGACAGACCGGTTTATATTGAAGTCAAAAACACAACCTGGACTAACGGTACCCTCGCACTTTTTCCCGATACTGTTACACAGCGTGGCCAAAAACATATTCGTGAACTGGTCACCATCATCCCTGAAGCCCGCGCCGTCATGCTTTATTTTATCAATCGGGGAGATTGCGACAGGTTTTCTCCGGGGGACGATCGTGATCCCAAGTATGGGCAACTTCTACGGGAGGCCGTCAAATCTGGGCTGCAAGTATTGCCCTGTCGGTTTGACATAACACCACAGGGAATTACTTACTTGGGACTAGCAGAATTAATATTGCTCTAGAAGAAATAAAATATTACAGTTCTTATTAAACTATTTTTTTTGAGAAATGTGATTAATTTCCTTAAGCTTCGGGTATCTATTGAGGGGTGCATTTAAGAGAATACGATTTGAAGTTACGTAAAGCTACCGGATTGGAATCTTTATTTGACAACAGAGGACTAATTTAGAGTCACATTATTATTTTTGTGATTAAATGAAGCTCATCTGTACTAGTCTCAATTGATTCTCAGATTTTGGATACGTACTCTGATTTTGACAACCAGACCTTTTGATAAGCCTTACTTAAGACAGCATGAAGCAATTTTATTTCCCCCAGATCGAGAATCCATCCTTTATTACTAGACGCATTCTCCTTGCTCTTGTAGGATTCTTCGTAACCCTCGGCATCATCGTCTTCTCGAACGGGGCAGTCAAAGCCTTGAATACCAATCAAGCGGCTATGAGCGGAAGCTGGCTGGGCGCGTCGTTCCCGCTGGAAAACTTTCAGACTTATACCTCACCGTTTGGCTACCGATCGTCTCCAGACGGCACCGGGAGCAGCTCTCAGTTTCATCGCGGGCTTGATATGGCCGCACCGGAAGGCAGTTATATCCGAAGCTGGTGGACGGGTAAGGTAGTCGAGGTTTCGGATAACTCGTCCTGTGGAACATCCATGGTGATTGAGTCAGGTCAGTGGGAGCATGTATACTGCCATATGCTTGGATTCGCAGGTCAAGATGCTCGGGGCAAATACATCACCGATCGCAAAGGGGGGACTAAGATTTACGAAGGTCAAACATTACTCGCTGGAACTCGCATTGGCCGGGTGGGCATGACGGGACGGACGACGGGACCTCATCTACATTGGGGATTGAAGTATGCGAGCCAGTGGGTTGATCCTGCGTTGGTGTTGCGTGCGATGTATGCAGAACAAAACAGGGGTCAGATCTCGGCACGGTGATGAATTCAATTTAGTTGTTAGCGACGAATCTGCTCTCATCGGAACGATTCTGATGTGGCGACAGCAGGGAAAATATGAAGTAGTGCCCTCATGTAAAGGATTAAGAATAATCAGAACTTCGACCCTGTCAGGATTCTGGATTAGCCTATTTTCTCTGTTATTTAAGTAAGAGCGCTACCGATTATTTTTCATATTCTCAATTACTCATTCATCATTCTCAATTCCTTATCGTGATTGAAAAATGTTTTGGATCATCTTCCGATCGCACCGGGCTGCGGCTATGTCCAACGCATTGACCTCACCATCATCCAAACTCCACCCCAAAGCCCCAATATTCTGATCGGCTTGGACTAAGGACTTAGCCCCCGGAATTGGCATTGTCCCCTTACAAATACACCAATTCAAAGCAATTTGAGAAACCGTCTTTTGGCGCTGTGATGCAATATCATTCAAACAATCTAGTAATCCTGTCATTTTTGGCAATAGTTGCGGAAACAAAAAGCTCCGTAATCCCTTAGGAAATGGACCTTTTACATCATATTTTCCAGTCAAAAGCCCTAGACATAATGGACTGTAAGCAATCATTTTAATTCCTAATTCATCACACAATTCTTTCAATCCCAACTCTGTCACGGGATACGTTGAAAGCAGTGAATACTGAACTTGCAGTGAAACAATCGGAATACCACGCGATCGTAAGCGTTCATGGGCCAGTTTCAATCGTTTCGGTCCAAAATTCGACAACCCAACACCACGAACAAAATCCTGTTCATAGAGTTCCGCTAAACCATCCAACAATGAACCTTCTAACCAAGGCGCATAATTTCCCGTAGACCAATGTAATTGCACCAAATCAATCCGTCCCATACGCCCGATCGAAGCTCTGCCTGCTTCTACAATCGATCCACTTGTCAATCGCCAAGGATAGGGAGCAAGTTTAGTAGCCAGACATATTTCACTCCTCTTTTCACCGCAATAATGTTGACTAAACTGACCTAATAACTGTTCACTTTTTCCCTTTAGTTTTCCGGTCCCATAGGAATCTCCAGTATCAAAAAACGTTACCCCACTGGCTACACATCGATCGAAGACCTGCTGTAACTCCCCGTCCATACTGGCATCATAGCCCCACAGCACTTGATTTCCCCAAGCCCAAGTGCCACAGCCCATAGCAGGAAATGAAATCGGTAAATCGATCGGCACTGAATTGGTCATAGCTTTAAACTAAAAACGGTACATTACTTTGAATAAAACCCACAAGAAATACAATACCAATGGAACGAATCCGACTGCAACATCTACTGCGGTTGAATTATTTTTAGGGTGACGTGGTCTGCACTTACCCAGAAAGATCTAATATGGCTCAACGCTTAACGAATAGGCCCGATACGGCATAAAAATCTTCTGGAATCTGGAATGATTTAGAAGTTCGGCCAAATTCATATCCACCTAAGAGCAATCCTAGCCAAATTTCTACCCATTGTAGGTCGATTTGTGTGAGTAAATAGTGCAATTCGATCGTCTTATTTTCCATTAAAAAATACGATCGAATAATTGTAAGCCATTCTGAAACATCCTCCCCATGGGCCACCGACATCACCGACTCTCGCACTGCTACATCTGACATTATGATTTCCTCATGCAATGCCTCGATTAATGTCATTTTATCTACCGACTGTACTTGAGAATAGAACTCATCCTCTCGCGGCTTAGAGGGATTAGACGTAGACATTCTCTTAAGTGGTTCTGGTTTTTCAATATAATCGTCAAAATCAACCTCCATAGATTGACGGACATACCGATCGAAAGCATCACGTCTCATAATCGGCCCATCGATCGTGGCGGTTGCATCTAGCAATTCAAAAATCAATCCCGCCTGCACTTGAAAAATCTCAGCTACTTCGGCGATCGCTCTTGACGACATTTCTAATTGTGCAACGATCGGCAAATCTAGCAACGCACCATCCAACGCCTGCCAAATAGTAGACAATTCAGCAGCAGCAGGGTCTTCAGTAGCCGATCGCAACACATTCCAAAGACTTATTTCAAGTTGCTTTACCTTAGATTTTTGAATGGTCATGAGTTGACCTTTAAACGCAAAAAACAATCTTGAATAGGACAAAGATTGGGATCGAGACGCACTAAACTGACGAATTTTTTAATACCATAATGTTTGCTTAACAGTTCTAGGAGTTTTTGAACATAGCTATGAACTTGAGACGGGAGCATTTGAAAACAATGAATGGGTGCAACTTGAGCAATCTTTTCTTGGTCTTGCCAAACTTCAACCGCAATCCCATGAACTGGACTATCTCCTGTTTCTCGATACAGAATTAGAATGGCATAGGTAATCGATGGCAACAGTTCTACATTCAACGTTTTTAAATCAGAATCTCGCTTACGGTTGCGTTGACTATTGCGCCGATCGCGATGTCTAACATAAGACCTCCGACTCGGACAAACCTTACTGTCCCAACAGGTGCCGCTATGCAATGTTTTTGCTTGCAAGGCCGAAAGTGCGCCACAACGCACACATTTATCCGGTATTTTCCTTGATTCTGACATTTTACGTTGATCCAAATCTACTGGATTAACACTCCGCATCCCAGTATATCTTGTTCTTTCTCATCTAAGAGGGTGTTTGAAATGCCCCATAACTCAAGTGTCTGCGTAATGCATCATCAAATTCTGTAACTTACCCACCAACCGTCATGCCAAGCTCCCTCAATTCAAACTTTTATTCAAGCGAAATAGATCGCACTCCCTAAAAAGCACGATCGTCATTTAAATTTAGATAAATTCAGAGTTCAAATTTAGACTTCAAACCCTAGGTCGGCAATACACGCAATACACTTGCAATACTCGACACCACATTCATTTGTTCAATCTCCGCCAAAGCCGATCGAAAATCACCTTCCTTAACCACATGGGTCACCACCACAATTTCTGCCAACCCGTCGCGCTTATCGGCTTGAACAATTGATTCCAAACTGACGAAATTATCACCAAAACACGTTCCTAACTTACCAATGACACCCGGCAAATCTTGGGTCAAAAATCGGGCATAAAACTTCGATTCCAACGTTTCTAAGGGTGCGATCGCAAACTCTTGACGGTATGCACAAGCCAAGAGCGGATCCAAAAGTGGAGTCCCATCAGCTTGCTTAGCACAATCACGACCTACTTTAAGCAGCGCCGCAATATTCAACAAATCTGCCGTCACTGCACTCGCTGTCGGTCCCGCACCCGCACCCCGCCCGAAGAACATCACCTGTCCCACCGGATCGCCCTCAACCAAAATGGCATTGTAAACATCATTCACATTCGCCAAAGGATGACTCTTGGGCAACAGCGTTGGATGAACCCGGACCGCCAAAGTATTCAGTGCAGAGTTCGATCGTTCTGCAATGCCCAAAAGCTTAATGACAAACCCCAACTTCTCCGCATAGGCAATCTCCGATCGGCCCACCTCACGAATGCCTTCACAAGACACCTGGGACCGATCGACCCGCCCCCCAAAGGCCAACGCCGCCAAAATCGAAATCTTATCCGCCGCATCACCGCCATCCACATCTGCCGTCGGATCTGCTTCGGCATAGCCTAGGCGTTGCGCATCCGCTAACACATCCGCAAACTCTGCCCCCTCATTCACCATCCGAGTCAAAATATAATTAGTGGTGCCATTGATAATGCCCATGACGCTCTGAATTCGGTTAGAACATAGCGATTGTTTCAACGGCTCAATCACCGGAATCCCGCCACCCACTGCCGCTTCAAGCAACACATACACGCCATGTTTTTCCGCCGCACTAAAAATTTCATCACTATGTTTAGCAATCAGTGCTTTGTTGGCCGTGACGATGTGTTTGCCATTCGCGATCGCCGTCAAAATCAATTCACGGGCCAGTTCAATACCGCCCATGACTTCGACAATAATGTCAATTTCTGGATCATTTACGATTGATGCCAAATCCGTTGTCAGAAGGCTACTGGGCAAACTGACATCACGGGCTTTGGATAACGATCGGACCCCAACTCTATGAATTTCGAGTTCCTTTAACAGCGGGTGACGCTGGTCGGGGGTTTGCAGAATCTGAACGGTGCCTGCACCCACGGTCCCGAGTCCTAACAGTCCTACTTTAAATCCCACGGTTTTTCCAGTTCAATAATTATGACAGCGTTTCTATTTTAAGGTTTGGGCGCATATTTAGGACGAAAAATGCCGAACACAGACGTAAATCCATGGAGATAAGTACTGTCTCCCACAGGCCCGATTTCACCATTGCAGAAAAAACCAGCGATCGGCATCATCCCCAACGCTTCAGTAAATAACTGGGAATCAAAGTTTTTCTCTTCATATAACGACTCGCCGCGCCCCAAACAAGCAAACATCAACGCCCCGATCGGTTCCGGTTTGTCAGACAATCCATCTTGATGCTGCTTGAGCAACGATCGTAAATCCTCTTCAGAGGTCGCCGCATCTCGCAAATGGAACTGAAGTCGCTGCCCCGGACGAATCCGATCGCCAATCGCCAATGCGCCTTCCTTAGGGTCATACCCCATCAGATTTCGCACCAAAAAATCCCCAGCCCCCAGCGACATCTTAAATTCCGTCTGGGCCACCCCCACAAACAGGGAAGTCTGGGCCAACAGCTTGTCATCTTCATCCAGCGATTGAACCAAGTTTTGAAGCTGTTCCAAAGGACTCAGACGACTGCTAAATTCTTCCTCGGGTGACATTTTAATCACAATATTCCGCTCACTTTCCGTCACTCGGAAGGCGCTCCCGATCGGACGACAGCCTTGAGCCACAATTGTTTCCATTTCTAAGTTGCCGCTCAACGCAAACCCCACGGTCCCTTCGCGATACATACGCTTGTGACAAAACAACCCAACGGAACCGTTCACAATGCCAGAACTAGCCACACCGCCAATTTTCGGAGTACCGGCATAGGCATAGTCGAGACCTGCTAAAAAGTCTTTGATGCCTCGGGAAAAGGGATCCGATAGCAAGACAAAACAAGGCGACTGGGCTGGATCCGCGCCAATTAACCGGGACCACGCTCCGGGCGACCCATCAAGATCGGGTAACCGATCGGTATCGACATGAAAGGGCTGAACCGTCACATCCGGAAGATAGGCCAAGACCAAACTAATGGCCACTTCATCTTCGGCCTCTTGAATATTGCGATCGGCTTGGGTCCCAATAATCCCGCCGCCACTACAGCCAATTAATGGAACATTCGGCAACAACTCAGTCAGCAATGGCATCAAGCGCGAATATTCGCTAGTGAAGGCGGATGACACGTAGATAAAACCCAGGGTTGCCGGAGCTTCTAACTGGGCACAGGCTTGAGAAACAACATCCTCAAGCGCAGCCTCTAGGGAGACTTTGTTGGAGAGGCTGCTAACCCATTTAGAAGGCATAGTCACAGAGTCCATAACGCGTGGGGTCCAAAAATGAGTGGCGAGAACGGGAAAGCGGGACAATCAGAACCTTTCTAGAAGTATCATTTTTTAGATTGAATAATTCTCATCAAAGAGATATAGCAGAATCAGTAAAAAATCAGTAGAAAAAGAGTATGTAGAGTTTAAGAAGGCCTTAAGAATTTTAGCGCTATCACTAACACATTACGAAGAAAAATAATGGTAACCGTTGTTAGGGATCAGGACGGAACATCTGAAGCCTTGGGCTTGGGATCACACGATAGATAGCAGATAGTTATCAGTTAAAATCCGCACCCAGCAACGACTTTAGTCAGCCAAGAAGCCCTCTGAATATCAAGGGAAAGCATTAGGGCAGATCCTCCACCACATCGCCCATTCATCCATCCAGACTAGTCACCACTTAGTGTAAGAGATTGCCCTACCGATCGTTAGACGGTTTTCCTCGATCCACGGATTTGGAGAAGCCGGGGTACACTATGAAAGTCGTCAAGAGCAGTTCGAGTGAATTTTCGATTCACGATGAACAGCTTTCCCAGAGTTTAATAGCATAGGCTAGAACAACTCAATGATACGGAACAATTGGTCTTTAGAAGAGTGAAGGAAATACTGTTATGAGTAAGAATGAGCAACTAGAAAAGAAAATCGAAGCTGAACGTGAGAATGCCCGCGAGACCTGCGGCATTGATGGTGCGACTTCACCGAAATGTGCAGCAGCTTGGGATGCCGTTGAAGAACTGCAAGCCGAAGCGTCTCATCAACGTGAAAACGAAACAGGGACTGAATTCAATGTGTACTGTGACACCAATCCAGATGCTGTTGAGTGCCGAGTTTACGAAAGTTAGGTCTAGCCTGACTTAATCCGTTTTGCCTGATTTAGGGCAATCCCAATGGTGAGCACACCCGAAGCTACATCGATTTAAGGATGGTGAGCTTTGGGTGTGTTTTGTTTTGCCTAGAATCCGATCGGATCGCGCACTGCTTGAATAATGATCCATCAATTGTGTCAGAGTGTTGCGATCGGTTGAAAGCTGTGTCAGTACTGCTTAACAATAGTATGTGACAAACCGTTTATATCTATAGCTCTCCCCATGGCACCCTGGATTTCTTCACTAGTCTGGACTGATTACAGGCTGGCAGTCCTGCTCACTGTTTTAGTTCCGTTAGGGCTTTTAGTAAGTGCCTTCATCAAACAAAATGAACCTATTGCCACGTTGATGGTGATTTATTGGCGCGTATCTAGCTTATTGGCGATTAGCGCTTATTTGTTGATTGCCGCGATGCCCGTTGGGTTTGTGACGGGCTGGCTGGCACGGTTACTGATTGGGATCGCGCTTTGGTTCTGGGTGGATATTAATGAATCCCTTGAAGACCAAGCCAATAATCCACTTAAATTTAGTCTGTTGAGCTGGCGGTGGGCCGTGAGTGCCTATTGTGTGATTGGGGCGATCGTTCAGTTTCCAGTATTACGATGTGCATTTTTACCTAGCGTAACCGTATTGGACCCAATCAGTGAGCCGTTATGTTATTTGTGGATGCAGCCGCCCTTCGGGTTTAAGGAAATGTTCCATCCCACGACAACGGCTTGGTTCCTGGGCGGCGTTGGGATGGTTGGGCTTGGCGTTTATGCTGTTTACTTGGCCTACTTTTTATTGGTCAGATTTAATAAGCGCAAACGATCGGCTTTGGGCTAAGGCTTTGGGCTAAGAGTTTGGGCAAAGTGATAATTGATAAGTCTGATTGACGTTGTGATCTTCAGGGATGAAAACATCATGGTTTCAGTAGGTCTCCGGTTAGAAGAGTACACCGTACAATATCCACGCGAGGTACTTTTGGTGACGATCGAGGTTCAGGGAGAACCCGATCAAATTGCTATTTTTAAAGGGTTTTCAAGTTCCTTGATGTGTCCCACGGCCTTTGATCCTGAGGTACCGATGATTCCAGGGAATGCGGAAATTAAGCTGATTGATCGGCTCGAAGGTCCATACAATCCTAATTCTCCCCGTTATATCGATCGGGGATTGTCTTGGGTAGACTTTGAGAAGATTTTGAACACAGCGGGACTTTAAATAGAACTTAATTATGAATAAATCACAGACCATTTCGCTTTGGGGACAGCTTGAGTTGCCCGATGGCCTACTGTTTGGTACTGATGGCATTCGCGGGAAGGCGGGGGATTTGTTGACGGCGGCGTTAGCGATGCGGGTTGGCTATTGGGCGGGACAGGTGCTGCGGGAAGTGTCAGGAGATCATGCGCCTGTTATTTTGGGGCGTGATTCTCGAAATTCTAGTGACATGCTGGCGACAGCGCTGTCGAGCGGGCTGACATCGGCGGGACTTGATGTGTGGGATTTGGGCATGTGTCCGACCCCGATCGTGGCCCATGTAGCGAGTACGACTAGGGCGATCGGCGGCGTGATGATTTCGGCGAGTCACAATCCGCCGGGAGATAATGGGATTAAGTTTTTCGGGGCAACGGGCAGCAAGCTAGCTCCAGATTTACAACAGCGCATTGAGCAAGCTATTCGGGGAGATTTGCATATTGAATCGACCCATGGCGATAATGTTTGGGGCCAGCATGTCTATCGGCCTGAGCTACTAGAGGGCTATTTGAGTCATTTGGTTGCGCCGTTAATTCATGAGTCTGCAACGCCATTTGTGGGGTTGAAAATAGTGCTGGATTTGGCCTGGGGTGCGGCGACTCGGACGGCGGTGGATGTGTTTGAAAGGCTTGGGGCGAAGGTAATTGCGCTGCACGAGAGTCCGAATGGCGATCGGATTAATGTCAATTGCGGCTCGACCCATTTAGGGAATTTGCGAGATGCGGTTAAATTGCATGATGCGGATTTGGGGGTGGCGTTTGATGGGGACGCCGATCGGGCGTTGTGTGTTGATAGTCAGGGACGGACGGTAGACGGCGACTATATTTTGTATCTTTGGGGAAAACAGCTTTTGCAGCGGGGACAATTGCCGGATGCGACTATTGTGTCCACAGTGATGTCAAATTTGGGGTTTGAGCGGGCTTGGGGAAAGCTGGGTGGAACTTTGATTCGGGCTTCCGTGGGCGATCAATACGTCCATGCAGAAATGGTGGCAACAGGTGCAGCGTTGGGAGGTGAGCAGTCAGGGCATATTTTATGTCCGCGTTTTGGGGTGAGCGGCGATGGGTTGATGACGGCGTTGCATATGGCAGATTTGGTGCAGCAGTCGGGTGGGAATTTGGCAGATTTGGTGGATGGGAGTTTTCAGACTTATCCGCAGATTTTACGAAATGTTCGGGTGGACGATCGGGCCACACGGCTCAATTGGCAAAGTTGTCGGCCTGTCGTGGATGCGATCGCGGCGGCGGAATTAGCGATGGGTGATAAAGGTCGAATTTTGGTGAGAGCGTCGGGGACGGAGCCAGTTATTCGGGTGATGGTGGAGGCGCAAACGATGGCGATGGTGAATGAATGGACGGATAAATTAGTGGCGCTGGTGGACCACCACTTGGCGAGCTAGAAAACCAGAAGAAAACTAGGATTAGTTAGGCTCGCGATAGAACGTGATCTGGGGTGAAATGGGCTTGATTTGGCTACCGGGAAAGTAGAACGTCAAAATCCGATCGTAGCTAAATCCTCGTTTGCCCAAGGCATAGGATCCAAACTGACTCAAGCCCACCGCATGACCAAAACCACCCCCCACAAATTTGTAGCCTTTCAGATTACTACTCGCATCAACAATAGGGTCAATATAAAACAGCAAACTATTTGGAGCCTCAAAAGCTAGAAGAATTTCGTCTTTTTCAAGGACAACCACACCCAAATCCGTTTGGATGCCCATTTTTGCCACCCGCCCAGCAGACGATCGTTCCATCACCTGAATTTCCTGAATCTGTCTAAATCCGGCCAAAGGATTACCGATACTTTGCAAGTATTCTTTAATGTCACGAGTTAGAGCATCGATCGAACTTTCGGTTTGCCAACGAAAATAGCTAGATTCCCGAGACTCGTTGAAGCCATCTTTCAATTTAATAAAGTCTCGCAGATTGTTTTCATCCGACAAAGGCCGCTGCGTCAAATTCCACACATTCGCCACCGCATCGACTTTCCCGATCAGATAGGCCCGAGGTTTACCGCGCCACACTTCATTAAATGGGGCCGTGATGCCGCCCGTGGTTGAGGAATATAGGGCATCCACAAGTTCGTCGTTGTAGGTTGAGACTAAGCCTCGGGTGCTGGCAATGGCGCTATCTGTTGCCGTCGTCACCCCGCTGGTGCCGAAGTAAACCTGACATTGAGTCGTGGCGCAGAGTTGATAGTTGTCGGTGGTAAAACGGCGCAGATTTCGCAAGACATAGGTACGGGCCATGATGGCTTGGGCTTGCATGGCGGCTTGGGGCGCACCCGTCCCGATTTCGTAGGGGACCACGCCGCGCAGATAGGATTCGAGGGCGACTAGATTGACTAAGCTGTAGTTACCATAGGCGTTGGGTTGGAGCTTGAGGCTGCCGGGGAAGGTGCGGTTGGGGGCGTTGTCGTTGTCACGATCGACTTGGATCATGCCCTTGCCGGATGTAACTTCGATTTGGTCGCGGGTATATTTGAAACCATTTAGGATAAAGGTAGCCCGAGGCAATCCGGTTAGAGTTCGGGTTTCGATACGGGAGGTTTGGATGCCTTGAGTTTTTAGATTTTTTTCAAGGAGGCGAAGGACAGTCGGTGTTTTATAGATGCTGCGTTTGGCCCAGACTTGCCAACGATCGGGCTGCGCTAATTCAACTTCAATGCCACGAGATTTCCAGTATTGGGCTTGTTCTTCGGCGGATTCAAAGCTGCGGTGGGTACTGAACACCAGACGCTCTTCAACGCGAGGTTTGGGTAAGGGCTGGACGGTGGTTTCGAGTTTTAGGGTGTCGGTGGTGAGGGTTTTGATTTTGCCATCTTGTTCAGCAATGCGTACCGTTAGCAAGTCGCCGGGGACTGCTTTTAGGGTTAGGACATCCTTGGGGCGATCGCCGTAGCGCTGAATAATACCAATCTGTAACTCTACATCTTGCGCTTGGACGGCAGGACTGGAGAGCAACACGATTAGACTGCTGGGGACGAGACCAAAAATAAGCGCACGAGATGCCATAACACCAACCGAAGTTTCAAACTAGTTTTAGATTGTACGGGTTTGTGGAAGAATTCGCGGCTGGGTTTGTTCCCTTTTTAGAAGTTTTTGTAATACATCGCACTACACCGCTCCCAAGAGTGTGTTTTCAAAGTCCTTCTGCTGGCATCAAAAAAACGATCCCCCTAAAATCTCCTACTCGTCCCCAAAGATTGGCGTTATGCGACAGTCGTCTGGTACCCATTGCCAAAGCTCCTGCAATTCCAACCGATCGGGCCGCTCTCCCAATCCCAATCGCGCCAGAATCAACCGAATTAACACAGCATTAAAACAGGGCGGAAACCGATATTGTTCCTGGGCGTGATCGAGAAAAAACGTCTTATGATACTTTTTCAAATAGGTTTCCAAAGACCCAATCTGCGTCAATAATTTTGGCACTTCGTCCAATCGATCGCAGTATTGATTAAGCAACAACACAGCTGCATTATTGAAGTGCATTCCCTCATCCTGAATCAGATGATGACCGATGCGCTGAATCGCTGGCCCATAATGTCGATAGTATTCCCAGAGGTCGCGGCGATAGGAATAAACTGAACCAATCTCGTCAAACATTAGCGTTACCAGCACTGTGAATTCATCCACCAATACCGCTGCGATCGGCTCAATTTCATGCACCCGATCGGCAAATTGTTGGTCCATTGCATCAAAGCTAATACCTGCAATGCAATGATTGGTTCGACGCAGCGCTTCATAATGTTTCAGTTCATCGGTCAACCATAACTTCAACATGGCGAGAAATGCGGGGGACATCTCATTCGATCGGCCAATAATGTGATCGTATAATGACTGCGAATCGCCCTCTGAATAGACATCACGACTTAAAAGACGACAAAAATTCTGGTGAACCTCATCCGCCACTCGATCGAAATACTCCGGCGCAATCCGATACCCCAGAGGCAGAACGGCATCGAGATCCCAATGGTTTTGATTCACCCGCGATCGGGCGGCAGTTTGCCTAAAGCGTGATTGATAACGGGATTGATGAATTGTTTGCATTGGGTTTCTCAATCAGGGATATAGCCCTCATTCGACACAATGTGGGGAATAATCAAACAGTGTCGGCCCGTAATTCTAGACGTATCACCCCGAATAATCACGCCAGCGGCAACCCCATCAATCGCCCAACTACCGACCACATAATGATAGCCAAAGGCTTGTGGGAGTTCGATATAGTCCTGAATGATGAATCCCTCTGCCCCATAGCCAAAAGATTCTTTTTGTTCCAGTGCGCCGTATCCGCTTTCGATCGAAATTCCCGCGCCTTCCAATCCCAGCAATGGTTTGCGTACATGCATATCAAACAGTAATTTCGTTGCATCGACGGCGGTGGCATTGTCGAAATAGGTTGGCAAGAGATATTTCCCATACTCCGAATCGCCAAACTGCTCCCACATCATCGCCAATGCTCCTTTATTCGACAGCACTTGCTTCCATAATGGTTCAATGATTTTGACTTCCCCTGTTTCCAATCGATCGGCAAACACCTGAGTACTGCCATCATTTGCCATATCATTTTGTAAATCTGACCAATCATACATTTTCCACAACACGGGAATTCGATCGTTGGCATGATCAACAAAATAACCGTCCTCATCTAACCCCAATCCCTGCTGAATTTTGCGGCCCCGATCGTCTTTCAATCCGCGTAGATAGACAATTTGAGTATAAATATTCGGATCGACATCATCAAGCAGGATTTGAATTAACTGCATTGCCATTTCTAGATCTTCTTCAAGATTCTCATCCACCAGAAAGGAAATCCCGCACTCTTGAAGATTGTATGCCGCAACAATACGCCCCCATTGGGCTACAATTTGCTCCCAGAATTCATTGAACTGACTGGCATCGCTCGGTAAAGGCAATGCACTCTGTTGGTGATTCTGCATGTAATCTACATACCAATTCCATTGGTAAATTGTTTCTGCTCCCAGCAGTGGCGTTTCTCCATTAATTTCCAATAACTTGATCGCACCTTCATCCGTGACGGCTAAATCAAATCGCGTATGCAACGAGAGATCTTCAGCAGGTTCCGTCCGATCCCAGCTATTTTTGATTGCTTGCCAATAGTCCGGCGAAATTTGAAGTTGGGCCAATCGCCGATCGACCTCACCAGACTCGCGATCGGTAAAAAACCAGTCGAGAAATTCAATTCCCATAGCCCATAGCGCCTCGGTAGCTTGAGCGATCGCCGTTTCTTCCTGTCCCGTGAATTGAATGGCGAAGGGTTGCGGGAGCGCTTCTACCCAATATTGCTGGGCTGGATCGCTTAAGACATCCGCTTGATAGGCATTGTCACGAATATGCTGCTGCCAGTCGGGACGACAAAGGATAGCGATCGGTTTCATCTGGATTTACGTCCTTATTTATTTTCCACCACGGCCAGTCCCTTTAAATGAAGAGCCAAAGCCTTGGCTTCCTCTCCCCTTGATTGTCCCTTTAGCGGCGGTTCCAGTGGGCCTGAGAGGTGCGGCAAAACTGGTATGGCGTGGCACACTGACCCGGCCTGGGGTGGTTTGGGGGACTACTTGTCCGTAAGGGGTGACAATGAAGCCAGAAGTATTACTTTGGTAGACCGGGCGATTGTCATAGATGCGATGGGAGCCGCCACCATAATAGACATAGCTAGAATTATCGGAGTAGGGTTCTATGTAGGTACCGCCATAGACAGGGCGATATCCTGCGGTTGTTTCGCCGGGACGAGTTGGCTCACACTGCACACCTTCAGCATAGCAATCGTCGATCGTGTTATAAATTGGCGCTGTTTTTTCATATTCCTGCTGGGCGGCCTGCATTTGAGCGGCGCAGTCCTCAACCTTCATTGGCGGTGGGGTTGGGGCTTCATTTTCTTCGTCCCCTTGGAAGTTTTTTTGTAAAGTGGCGTATTCAGTTTGCTGCTTTTTGATGTCCGCTTCGCATTGAGCAGTAGTTTGATAAAACACCGAATCGATCGGGTCGTCGGGCTTTTCTTCGGAATTCTTGTAAATGACAACGCCACCTGCAAGGACAGCCGCGATCGTCAAACCCAGATAAATGCGTTTGCGGTGAATGGGACGGCTTTTTAGACTTTGTGGGTCGTTATCGGGTTGAATCATGCTCGGTTGGGTCGCCCGAATCGATTTGAGTGGATGCTGCTTGGTGAGATGCTTCTGTAGTTACTTAATTCTATATACATAAGAGGGTGTTTGAAAAGTCCTTGGGTTGGTATCAAAAGATTCGATCCCCCTTGTATTTTAAGAGTGCAGGGTGGTTTCATACTAGGGAAATAAAATAAATGGGCCTGGATTTATATCATTCAGAGCTAAGAAAATGAGGATGGACTGATATTGTAATCGTTGGTCAGTCCATGTCCCTCATCACTCAATTAAAACAAATTTCCGACCCTCGTCACCTTCGAGGTCGTCGTCATCAACTGTGGGTTATTCTCTTTCTCAGTCTCCTCGGTTTTTTATGTGGTTATTCTGGCTATCGTCCTCTGGCCTCCTTTTGTCGCAATCATGAACCGTCACTGCGTCTTCTCTTGGCCCTCCCTGATGACCAACCGCTCCCCTCGTATTCAACCTTTAGACGCC